>CAVYAE010000041.1:0-66992 GCA_963766305.1 uncultured Bacteroidota bacterium | reverse complement strand
TTCCTCAATTAACCATGAATTCGGCCCAGAATATGAAAAAATATTAAACAGGGCAGACTGGGCATATCGCGTTGGTTTATTCAATATTGCAATCAGGGAATTTAAAAAAGCATATGAAATTAATCCTAAATCTCTTTATATTCAATATAAAATCAGAGAGATAGAAAATACTAAGCATGACCTTGAAAGTGTGGTTTTGTATTTTAATTTTGATAAACCCGATATATTAATCAAAACCCTCATTTATTTTATAGTATACTTTATTATTTCATTATTGTTTATTCTATCTGTTATTTTAATTAACAGAGGAATAATTGACCACGATAAAAAATTAAAAGACTCATTTCTTGAAAAATATCAGCAATTATTAGTTGATTACCTGTTTGCCGGTGAAGATAATAAGGAAATATTAAATTCTATAAGGAATATAGCCGCTTCATCATTCAGCCGTAAAATATTAATAGATCAAATGATAGATTTAAGTATTAATTTAACGGGAGAAGCGAAGGAAAAACTTCAAAATTTATATTTTTTGTTAAAGCTTGACAAAGATTCTATAAATAAAGCATATAACAGAAAATGGTATATTAAAGTCAAGGGTTTTCAGGAACTGGCATTTATGAATATACCAAATGCAAATGACGAAATAATAAATAGTTTACACAGTTATAATGACATAGTTCGCATGGAAGCTCAGCTTGCCATGGTAAGACTAAATCATGATGATCCCTTCGGGTTTCTTGATCTGCTTGAAAAACCTTTTACTCTTTGGGAACAGCTAACAGTTTATGAAACAATAATGTTTCATAATTTACCTATACCGCAATTTGACAGGTGGTTATTTTCAAAAAATAAATCTGTAGTTATGTTTTCATTAAGAATGATCGATATATACAAGCAGATGGAGACATATAAGAATTTATTCTGGATGCTGGTTAATGATGATGAGGAAATAAGGCAGTTTACTATACATGTCCTTGGTAATTTAAAAATTAAAGATGCTTTGCATCATTTAAAACGATTGTACAAAGGTGAAACATATGTTAACAAGATAACAATTCTTCAGGCTTTTGCTAAAATCCCGGATGATTCAGTACTCAATTTTCTTAAACTTGTAATAGATAAGGAAGATGATGTTCAGCTTCAGATAGAGGCTGCAATTGCCATTCATAATATGGGAGAAACCGGAAAAATTACCTTGCAAAAACTGATGAATTCCGACTATAAAAATTATCAGATTATTATCAAACATGTTTTAGATAAAAGGATTAATTAATGGATTATATCTTACAGGGTTTACAGTATATATTTAACAATCTGATCTTGTTAATTACAATATTTTTGTTTACCACATATATTGTATTGGCTGTTATTTCGGCAATTGCTCTTAGACGATATCTCAGGCAAAACAGTTATGTGGATTATAATTCAATTATTCTTGCGCCGTTAACTCCTTCAGTATCTGTAATTGCCCCAGCCTACAATGAAGAAAAAACTATTGTAGACAACATAAGAGCTTTATTATCTTTATATTATAATAATTTTGAAGTTATAATAGTAAATGATGGGAGTAAGGACAATACTTTTAAAAAAATTGTTGAGGCATATGATTTAGAAAAAGTTAACTATTATTTTAATTATCGTTTACCATGTGAAAAAATTCAGGGAATATACAAATCAAAAAACAGATCCTTTAAACGGCTGACAGTAATAGATAAAGTTAATGGTGGTAAATCAGATGCTTTAAACGCCGGAATTAATATTTCAAAAAATAAACTTATATGCAGCATTGACGTTGATTCCATAATGGAACCGGATGCTTTGCTTAAGATGGTTAAACCTTTTATGGAGGAAACTGACAGAAAGGTTATAGGAACAGGTGGTGTCATTAGAATTGCAAACTCATGTGAAATTGAAGGTGGTCAGATAGCCGGAATTAAATTACCTGCTAAATTTTTACCCAGAGTGCAGGTTCTGGAGTATACCAGGGCATTTTTAATGTCAAGGATGGCCTGGGGTAAACTTAATGGGTTACTAATAATTTCCGGTGCTTTGGGTATGTTTGACAAAGAAACTGTTATACAGTGCGGAGGATATTCAATTAAAACTGTAGGCGAGGATATGGAACTTGTTGTTAGGATGAGACGTTATATGTCTGAAAAAAACCAGGAGTATACTTTAAAGTACATTCCGGATCCTTTGGTTTGGACACAGGTACCTTCTACACTTAAAACTCTTGGACGTCAGCGAAACAGATGGACCAGAGGCACTATTGAAACTTTAATAAGACATAAAAAACTTTTTTTCAATCCCAGATATAAAATCCTTGGCATTTTAAGCTATCCATACTGGATGATATTCGAATGGCTGGCTCCAATTATTGAATTTTTTGGTTTGTTGTATTTTATTATATTGGCTATTTTTGGACAGCCAAACTGGTCATTTTTCCTGTTATTGCTTGCTTTTGTATATACATTTGCAATTTCAATGAGTACATGGGCAGTTCTTTTTGAGGAATTAACATATCATAAGTATAAGTCAAGGCTTGAAGTACTTCGTTTGGTTTTTACAGGATTTCTTGAGCCATTGTTTTTCCATCCTTTAACTGTCATATGGTCCATCTGGGGAAATATAGATTATCTGAGGGGTAAAAGATCCTGGGGTATTATGGAAAAAGAAGCATTTACAACTCAAAATGCAAACAATAAAACAGGAAAGAAAAAATGAATATTGTAATTACAGGTGCAAGTAAAGGTATAGGATTACAGATCGTAAAATCACTTGCTATTTCTCAGGTTAACAAGATAATAGGCATTTCAAGAAACTATAAGCAACTTGTAAATTTAAAGGATTGGTGCTTAAATAACACAAAAACAGAATTTATTCCAATATCTTACGATTTTCAACATATTACATTGAATGAGCCTAAACTTGCAGGAATAATCAGGCAACATCTGGCAAGTATTGATATTTTGATAAATAATGCCGGTACCTTAATTAATAAGCCTTTTGAAATAATTTCTGCTGAAGAAATAAACAGAATTTTAACTGTCAATTATATTGCTCCATCATTATTAATCAAGGATTTATTACCCTTACTCAAATCAGGTAAGGCGCATGTTGTCAATATAACAAGTATTGGAGGATATCAGGGAAGTAAAAAATTTGCCGGACTCTCACATTATAGTGCCAGTAAAGCTGCTCTAGCCTCATTGACTGAATGCCTGGCTGAAGAATTCTCAAAGGAAGGTATAGTTTTTAATGCTTTGGCATTAGGCGCAGTTCAAACCGAAATGCTGGCTGAAGCTTTTCCCGGTTATAATGCACCTCTTACTCCTGAGGAAATGGCTACATATATTGCAAATTTTGCAATTGAAGGAAGGAAATATTTTAGCGGGAAGATCATTCCTGTATCATTGTCTGTACCTTAATAAAAGGCATCGGGTTAAATATATTCCCTGATCTGTAAAATAAACTACTTACGGCTAGCTACCTGCTTTCAACTTTTCAATAATTTCCTTCGTATCTAAGGCAATTACCAGTTCTTCATTTGTGGGTACAATCATTATTTTAACTTTTGAAGAATCTGCACTGATTACTTTTTCCTCACTTCTTACCCCCTTATTTTTTTCAGCGTCGAGTTCTATACCCATGAATTCCAATCCTTTTGTAGCTTCAAGCCTTGTATAATCTGAATTTTCACCTATACCACCTGTAAACAAAAGAAGGTCAACACCACCCATAGCTGCAGCATATGAACCAATATATTTTTTAAGTCTGTAATGATACATTTCCAATCCTAATAACGCCCTCTCATTACCTTTCTGAGCCTCTTTCATTATTTCGCGCATATCTGAAGAAACTCCAGTTATGCCAATCATACCGCTGTGTTTATTTATTAGGGTATTTGCTGTACCTATGTCAAGTTCTTCCCTGGTCATAAGGTAGGTTAACACTCCCAGATCCATATCTCCGGAACGGGTACCCATAATTAAACCTTCAACCGGAGTCATTCCCATTGAAGTGTCGACCGAATGACCGTTTTGTATTGCTGCCACTGAACCGCCATTACCCAAATGACAGGTAATTATACGGAGAGTGTTTATGTCGTGTTTTAAAATTTCACAGGCTCTGTTAGAAACAAAACGATGGCTTGATCCGTGAAAACCGTATCTTCTTATTCCGTATTTTGTATACAGGGAATAAGGGATAGCATACATATAAGCATAATTAGGCATCGTCTGATGAAATGCGGTGTCAAATGCACCAACCTGAGGGATATTGGGAAGTAGCATCTGCATTGCCTGTATGCCTTTAAGGTTAGGAGGGTTGTGAAGTGGGGCCAATTCAATACATTCATCAATTTTTTGAATTACTTCATCCGTTATGAGAACGCTATTGTTAAACTTTTCACCTCCATGAACTACACGATGACCAACAGCATCAATTTCATCAAAACTCCTTATACTTCCATGGTTTTTGCTTGATAATACGCCCAGCACATATTCAATTCCTGCCTGATGATCATATATATCCCCTTCAACATATAGTTTATCACCATCACCCCTTTCATGCTTAATAAAAGAACCATGAAGTCCTATTTTTTCAACGACTCCCTTAGCTAAAACCTGATTGCCATCCATTTCAAATAACTGATATTTTATAGATGAACTTCCGCAATTTAATACTATAATTTTCATTATTTTATATTAATTATTCATATAAGTTATTTGGAACATGCCACTTAAAATCAGGACTTGATCTTTGTAATCCATTTTTCAAATCGTGTTCGTATATATAAAATCCTTTACCTGTTTTCCTACCAAAATTATTTGCCCTCACCAACCTTTTTATTATAGGTGAAGCTTTAAATTTTTGTAAGCCAAATTCCTGATAAAGGTTATCCATGTATTTAAGAATTTTATCCAACCCTATTCTATCGGCAAGTTCAAAAGGGCCGAACTGAAGTCCAAATCCATGTTTCATGGTATTATCTATATCCTCGACATTTGCTACACCTTCCATAAGAGTTTCGCAGGCTTCATTAATTAAAGTAACTATTAATCTGGTACTTATGTTTCCAGGAGATTCGTTTATAGTTATTACTTTTTTACCTATCATATTAGCGAACCTGCAAACATATTCATAAGTATTCTGGGAAGTTTTTAACCCTTTAACAACTTCGACAATTTTTACCGTGGAGGGAGGTATAAGAAAATGCAATCCTACGGCACGTTCAGGATATTTTAAGGCGGCAGCCAGGTCAGAGATCATTAAAGTTGATACATTAGATGTAATAATTGTATCCTGGGACACATAATTTTCTATGGTACGAAAAATGTTTTTTCTTATTTCAAGTGATGTACCAGGTTTATCCGGACTTATAGTTTCCATAACCAGATTACAGTCCTTTATGTCGTTGTAATCCACCGATCCTTTTATTCGGGACAAAATAGCCCTTTTTTCACTTTCAGTGAGCCCCCACCGGTTAATTATCTCATCCAGCTGCTGATTAATATTTAAAAATATCTGAATAACACGTTCTTCACTTATATCAATAAAAACCACATCTATACCTGCCAGACTTATTATTCTGGCAATTTCCTGACCTACTGATCCGCATCCTATAATTCCAACCTTTTGCAAAGAACCTTTTCTTTGCATTTTTTCGTGAAGTGCATAATCTTCTAATACTTCTGACATTTATAATAATATTAAAAAATAAAAATTAATTTACTCCTGTTGCCTGATTAACTGTAATTGCTATCATATTTACTATATCACTAACTGAACAACCTCTTGATAAATCATTGATAGGAGCAGCCATTCCCTGTAAAACAGGGCCTATTGCTTCCGCATGTGCCAATCTCTGAACAAGCTTATATGCAATATTTCCTGCTTCAAGCGACGGGAATATTAAAACATTGGCATTGCCTGCTATATTACTGCCCGGAGCTTTGCTTTTGCCAATGGATTCAATTATTGCGGCATCGGCTTGTAATTCACCGTCAATTAAAAGTGAAGGATTCATTTCTTTGGCAATTCTGGTTGCATTAATTACTTTGTCCACCATTTCATGTTTTGCACTTCCTTTAGTAGAAAAACTAAGCATCGCAATGCGTGGTTCAAATCCCACAAGTGCTTTTGTAGTTTTAGCAGTTGCTATGGCAATTTCAGCCAGTTCATTTTCATTTGGATTAGGATGTACGGCGCAGTCGGCAAAAATTAAAATTCCATTTTCACCAAATTCCTTATCTTTTAATATCATGATAAATGCCCCTGAAACCACTGATATTCCAGGTAAAGTTTTAACAAACTGAAAAGCAGGCCTTAAGACATCACTTGTCGCATTCATTGCCCCGGCAACTTCGCCGTCAGCATCACCATTTTTTATCATAATAGTAGAAAGGTACAAAGGATCTTCAAGAAGTTTTAATGCATCGGAACGTGTCAAACCTTTCGATTTCCGTAATTCAACCATAAGATCGGCATATTGTGATTTCTTATTGTGATCAGCCGGATCAATTATAGTGGCGTTTAAAATATTTTTAAGAGCGAAATTATCTGCCAGTTTATAGATTTTTTCAGGATTACCTATTAGTGTTATACCTGCAATACCTTCACCAATAACAATATCAGCAGCTCTCAAAGTTCTGTCTTCAGTACCTTCAGGCAAAACAATACGTTTTTTATTCTGTTTTGCATTATTTTTAATAGTTGTGAGTAAATCCATGATAATAAGATTGATATAAATTATATTAATTATATTCAAATTTAATTAAAATGGCTAAAAAATCATCATAAAAATAAATTAATAGTTGTGCACAAACAGACTATTTTAATATTTGACACACAAATCTTCCATCAAACGCATCCGGATTACATATGTAACATTCAAATATGTAAACATTATATTGGTAAATTACATAATTAAACACAAAAATTAGTTTACATATGTATAAATACTTAAAGTACTCATGATTTTAAGGTGATTATTTAATTATCAAGACTATATATCATTCAATTAAGCTAATTAATTAAGATTTGTCTCACTAATGTGACATATTAATGTAAAATTGACATTTAAAGCTATATAATTTAATTTAAATTACTATATTCTATAGTATTAATGCCATTAAATGAAGTGAAACATTAATAATAGCCATTTGTTTTATAATAATGATGGTTGTCTTTAACGACATAGGATCTAATGGATATATAACAAATGAATCCAAGTTAAGTAAATTTTAACGACATTACATATGTAAAGTAAACTACTGTTTGCAAAAGTTACATTTGTCATAATAATTATATTTACATTTGTAATCTGATTCATATTTTGAATTTTTACATTAATATCTGGTATAGAGTATTACACTCATACTTATTTATAATATAATTTCATTAAAGGAATTATGAAAGACCGTATAATTAAATTTCTTACACATGAAAACATTTCTGCAACCAAATTTGCTGATGAAATCGGTGTGCAGCGGTCAAGTATTTCTCATATTTTATCAGGAAGAAATAACCCCAGTTATGAATTTATTTTAAAGATGTTGTCGCGTTATAAGTATTTAAACGCTGAATGGCTGATTACTGGCAGTGGAAATATGGTAAAAAAGAATGAACAAAACCCTGCTGCTGAAGATAGTTCTAATAAAATAAAACAAATGGATCTATTCCAGGTAAGGCAGGAAAAAGCAGCAGCAAAACCTTCAGAAATTAAAACAGCTGAAGCAGCAGAACGTATTAACGCAGTTGACCGAAGGATAGACAAAATACTTGTGTTTTATTCCGATAAAACATTTGAAGAGTTTTCGGGGAATAAAAATATTTAATTTTGTTTACCTTTGAAGTAAAAATTGCATGTACAAATCCTTAATCAGACCTGTTTTATTCCTTTTTGACCCTGAATATATTCATAAAGCAGTAATTTTCATAGTTAAAACCGGTTGTAAAATTCCATTTATTTTATATCTGATCAGAAAAACATATATTGTTAAAAACCCAAAACTGGTACGTAATATCTGGGGGTTGAAATTTGAAAACCCTGTTGGTCTTGCAGCCGGCTTTGATAAAAATGCGGTTTGTTTTAATGAATTAGCTAATTTTGGGTTCTCATTTATTGAAATTGGAACTGTTACTCCCGTTAGTCAGCCAGGTAATCCAAAACCAAGGATGTTCCGTTTAAAAAAGGATAAAGGGCTAATTAACAGGATGGGTTTTAATAATTCAGGCGTTAATTCAGTTATAAGTAAACTTAAAAACAAAAAAACAAAAATCATTATAGGTGGCAACATAGGTAAGAATACCAAAACTGCAAATGAGTCAGCAATAAATGATTATATTTATACTTTCAATGAATTATATGAATACGTTGATTATTTGGTAATTAATGTTAGTTGCCCGAATATTAATAATTTAAGTGAACTGCAGGATGGCGAAGCATTAAAATCCATATTAACCGCTTTAAATGCAGAAAGATCTAAAAGAAAATCCAGAAAACCTGTTTTGTTGAAAATATCACCTGATTTGACTTTTAATCAAATTGATGAAATTATAGATATTGTCATAAGTGCCGATATTGATGGTTTTGTTGCTACTAATACTTCTATCGGAAGAAATAATTTAACTATCAGTGACGATAAAATTGCGGAAAAAGGGTTTGGAGGGTTAAGTGGTAGTCCAATCACTTCCAGATCCACTGAAATAATTAAATACATTACTGACAAGACTAAAGGAACTATCCCTGTTATCGGTGTGGGAGGAATTATGTCTGCTGATGACGCAATAGAAAAAATACATGCCGGGGCTACTTTGGTGCAGGTTTATACCGGTTTTATATATGAAGGTCCAATGATTGTTAAAAAAATAAATAAAGCTCTATTAAATATTTGACATTTAAGAATATAGATATATGACAGCTGAAATAAAACAGATTGCACACCGAATCAAAGATTTACGAGATATTTATTCTCTTTCTGCAGAATCAATTTCGAATGAACTTGAAATTCCTCTTGGAGATTATTTAAATTATGAAAGTGGTAATTATGATATTCCAATAGGTATTCTTTATAAAATAGCAGATAAATTTCAAATCGAATTAACAGCCTTACTGACTGGAGATAACCCACGGTTACATGTATACAGTATTGTAAGGAAAAACCTGGGTTTAATTATTGAAAGACACAAAAAATATAAGTATGAAAACCTGGCATATAATTTTATAGATAAAAAAGCAGAAACATTTATGGTGACAGTAGATCCTGAACCTGATAATTCAACTGTGACATATAGTTCACATCAGGGACAGGAGTTTAATTATATAATTGAAGGATCAATTAAATTATTGATTGATAACTATGAAATAACTTTACAGGAAGGTGATTCGGTTTATTTTAATTCTGACTATAACCATTCCTATAAAGCTTTGAATAATTTTAAAGCACGATTTATTGCTGTTATTATAGCTTAATTAAATACACAGTTCAATCTAACCGTCATTTAAATAAAACATATAAATATTAATAACTAGTTATATCTTATACATATGCTTCTGGAAAAATATATCAATAAGGTAAGTTTTAGCTCTTATGACGATTTTGTAAATAACTATAAGGTTAATGTTCCCGAGAATTTCAATTTTGCATTTGACGTAGTTGATGTTATTGCATTACAAACACCTGATAAAGTTGCAATGGTTTGGTGTGATGAAAAAGGAAATGAGGAAATATTCTCATTTGCTCAAATGAAATATTGGAGCAATAAGGCTGCTAATTATTTTCAATCACTTGGAATTAAAAAGGGTGACCCTGTAATGTTAATACTTAAAAGAAGGTTTGAATTTTGGTTTTGTAATCTTGCATTAACTAAAATAGGGGCTATAACCATTCCGGCCACTCACCTCCTGACTACCAAGGATATTATATACAGAAATAATACGGCAAAAGTAAAAATGATAGTTTGTGTTAACGAAACAGAAGTTATACAACATGTTGAAGAAGCAGAAAAAAAATCGGAATCTCTTAAATATAAATTAAATATTGGTGAAAATATTAATGGATGGCTAAACTTTACAAGTGGAATTCAGAAATTTTCTGATTATTATAAAAGACCTGAAGGAGCAGGAGCTACTGAAAATAATGACACAATGCTATTATATTTCACATCAGGTACAACAGGAATGCCTAAAATGGTTAACCATTCCTTTACGTATCCGCTGGGGCATATTCTAACTGCAAAGTTTTGGCAGAACAATATTGACA
This sequence comes from uncultured Bacteroidota bacterium, assembly GCA_963766305.1. GTDB lineage: Bacteria > Bacteroidota > Bacteroidia > Bacteroidales > JAAUTT01 > JAAUTT01. The sequence continues at coordinate 56,724 of CAVYAE010000041.1, read as the reverse complement.
ATGGATTACATTTTACAATTGCTGACACAGGATGGGCTAAATCAGCATGGGGTAAACTATATGGCCAATGGTTGTCCGGTAGTGCTGTAATGACTTACGATTACGATAAATTTGTACCAAAGGACCTTCTTAATGTGATTGTTAAATATAAAGTTACTACTTTTTGTGCTCCGCCAACTATATATAGATTTCTAATCAGGGAGGACCTGAGTAAATTTAACTTATCTTCATTAAAATATTGTGTTGTTGCTGGTGAACCACTTAACCCTGAAGTCTATAAAAAATTTTATGAATTAACCGGATTAAAATTAATGGAAGGTTATGGTCAAACTGAATGTACAATTGCGCTTGCCACATTTCCTTGGATGGAACCCAAACCTGGATCAATGGGTAAACCTTCTCCCGGATATAATATAACTTTGTTAAACGAAGAAGGTAATCAAACAGATATAGGTGATGAGGGTCAAATAGTTATTTATACAAATGAATCCAAGCCCATTGGAATGTTTAATGGTTATTACCAGGACGAAATGCTTACAAAACAGGTATGGAAAAATGGAATTTATTATACAGGAGATATGGCATGGAGGGATGAGGATGGTTATTTTTGGTTTGTAGGACGTTCTGACGATGTAATTAAAAGTTCGGGATACAGAATTGGACCATTTGAAGTGGAAAGTGCTCTTATGGAGCATCCGGCAGTGATGGAATGTGCAATTACTGCAATTCCGGACGTTGACAGAGGACAAATAGTAAAAGCAACAATTGTACTCACAAAAAATTATCAGCCTAGTATTGAATTAAGTAAGGAACTTCAGGAGCATGTAAAAAAAACTACTGCTCCATATAAATACCCACGGATCGTAGAATTTGTAACTGAATTACCAAAGACTATAAGTGGTAAAATCAGAAGAGTGCAAATCAGGGATGAAGGAAATTTGTAAAATATTACTTCAACAAAAAATGTTGACAAAATTGGAATACAGAAAGATTTAAATAGTGATCCAGCTGGGATTCGAACCCAGGACCCCATCCTTAAAAGGGATGTGCTCTACCTGCTGAGCTACTGAATCATATTTTATTAAAGCGGTGCAAAGATAACATCAATATCTTTTTCAGCAACATTTTATTAATAAAAATAATTTCTTATTTGCAAATACCATAATTTAATACAGTTATAATTAGTTAAAATAAATATCATTTTAATCATAATATAATTATAATGCTAATGTTAATCATTATTTTTGGATTGTATTATAAAGGCCGATATCTTAAAACTAATGGGTAAAGTAATAATTATTACAGGTGCATCGTCAGGTATAGGTCTGGCATGTGCACGGAAATTTTGTGCCGCAGGGTATAAGGTTGTCTTGGCAGCAAGAAATATTGAAAAATTAAATGATATTAAAAATGAACTCCTTGAGATTAATAGCAACATACTGGCAGTAAAAACTGACGTCAGCATTGAAGAGGATTGTAAAAACCTTATAGATATAACTCTTGAAAAATTTCATAGTATAGATATAGTTATAAATAATGCAGGTATTTCTATGCGCGCCTTATTTAAGGATTTAAATTTACGTGTTTTAAAAACACTTATGGATACTAACTTTTGGGGTACTGTATATACAACAAAGTATGCTTTACCATATGTTTTAAAACAAAATGGCAGTATAGTTGGTTTATCCTCTATCGCTGGTTTTATGGGACTTCCAGGCAGAACAGGTTATTGTGCTTCTAAATTTGCAATGCATGGTTTTCTGGAAACATTAAGAATTGAGCATATGAAACAAGGGTTACATGTAATGGTCGTAGCTCCTGGTTTTACAGCTTCTGATATTAGAAAAAATGCCCTGGGGCCGGATGGAAGTAAACAGGGTGAATCACCCAAAAATGAATCAAAATTGATGCCCGCAGAAAAAGTTGCAGACAAAATTTTAGATGGTATAGTCAAAAGAAAGAGACTTATTATTTTGTCAGGAATGGGTAAAATGGCTATTTTTATGAAAAGGATTTTTCCGCGACTAATTGATATACTTGATTATAATGAAATGAAAAGAGAGCCAAACTCACCATTAATTTAGTAAAATTTATATGTATATAATTTAATTTATATCTGACATGTTTATAAACAATAAATTTTATCTGGTAATTGTTTTAATTTTTACTTATAATATATTAATATCTAAAGAATTACCAAAATCAATTGATATTCCGGTTCAATTAAGTAAAGCAGATCAGAAAAGAATTGATCATGCAAATGAATTAGTTAAATCAGGAAGAGACCTCTGGAATCAGATTAATAGTCAATATAACCCGGATGGAGCTACCAATCCTACCATTGATTCAATTTACAATAAAGAAGCCATGCCATTATTATTAAAAGCTGCAGGTCTGTTTGATGAAGGCAATTCCTTAATGTATGAAGTTTATCATAAAAATAACAATGACTTCTGGAATAAACATAAATATGATTTTCCAACCGGTCTGGATAATGCCAAACAATTCCAGAAAGATGCCATAAATTATGTTCAGAAAGCGCAACTTAACCGCAGAGTTGCAGAAAATTATCAACATGAATATGTAAAGGCTTATAATTCATATTTTGAAGCAATTTCACTTGAGATTATTGCAGCAAAGAAAGAAGGGAGAGCATTGCAAATATATGCTGACTGGCCAATTCACTATTCTTATCCGGCTGATGAAGATATTGAAAATGATCTATTTAATCCAAAGCCTGTAGTAGCTGCTATTCCACCAAAACCTGTTGAGAAAAAAGAAGAACCTAAAATAGTAGCTGATACTACTGCTCCGGCTCCTGAACCGGTAATCAGCCAGCCTGTTAAAGCCGAACCTGAAGTACTTCAGCCTAATGTAATATATTTTTCTGTTCAAATTGCTGCCCATACAGTTCATATTCCAGAAAATAATATAAGGGAAACCATTTATAATGGAATAATGAAAATAAATGAAATACATGAAGACGGTTGGTATAAGTATTTACTTGGCCATTATACCAGTTATTATGATGCGGTGAAACTATTGAATGAAATTAAGGTTGATAAGGCTTTTGTGGTTGCATATAAAAATGGTAAAAGGGTACCTTTAAATGAAGTTAATAAATAATTTATAAGTATTACGAATGACTATTTACAGATAATATTATATAATTTGTAATTAATAAACTTTGAATCTGACAAGGGGAAGTTCCCTTAAAACCACAATACCTGTAGGAGTAACACGTGTAACATTAATGACCAATTGCTGGTTCCGTCGCAGATTTTCTATTAATTCCAGGGATTCAGGTGAGAAAACAGCTCCTTCATTATTTAAAGACACATACTTGAAACCATACATATAACCTAAGGTAAAGTTTGTAATTTCAAACCAGTTATTACTTTCGGGTAAATCGTCAGTAAAATATAGTTTCAAAGTATCTCCGCTGTTAAAGATTTGCCTGTTTACAACTATTGAATCCTTAATTATATTTCCATTAACTTTTAATACCGGGAAAGGTATTTTTTTTACTATAAATTCCTTTTTACCAATCATTAAAGTATCGGAACTTAAAGTAACAATAAATACTGAAATAAAGGACCTGCCGGCGTGATCAGGAACAGTAAACCAGCCATCTTCTGAATTTGAAATTAAACCATTATTGGATTTTAAAAAAAGATTGTATTTCTTAATTTCTTCATCCGGATAGCTTATTTCTAAATTATTGTCTATTCCTGAATATAAATAATTATTAATCGAATTCCCTGATTTTACCAGTATTTTATTCCAATATTTAAATAACAGTGAATCTGTTTTGTTAAGTGGTTGAGAATTAACAGAAATTATGTAAAGAAATAAAACTAAAATACTGGCATTTATTTTAATCATGTGAATATCATGAAATTTATTTATTGTCTAAAATAACCAATTTAATCATTTTATTTTATAGTCATTTTGACCCTTTATAAATTATTTGTTTTTTGTTAATTTTGCTCCTTAAAAATTAAAATAATGCCATTAAATATTCCGGATAATCTTCCTGCAATTGAAATCCTAAAAGATGAAAATATTTTCATAATGACAGAAACGCGGGCTGTTCACCAGGACATCAGACCGCTTAAAATATTAATATTGAATCTTATGCCTGTTAAAATGACGACTGAGGTTCATCTGTTACGAATGTTATCCAATAGTCCTCTTCAGGTGGAAATATCCTTTTTAAATATAAAAAACCATATTTCAAAAAATACTCCACAGGAACATTTGGAAACATTCTATAAGAATATTGATCAGATTGCCGATCAAAAGTTTGACGGAATGATAATTACCGGAGCACCCGTAGAACATTTGGATTTTGAAGAAGTGGATTACTGGGATGAGATCAAACATATCTTTGATTGGACAAATAATCATGTAACCTCGACTTTTTATATTTGCTGGGCAGCTCAGGCAGGGCTTTACTATCATTTTGGAATACCAAAGTATCCTGTAGATCAGAAAATTTTTGGAATATTTCCTCATAAGGTAATAGATTCAAATATTCCTTTGGTACGTGGTTTTGACGATATATTCATGGCTCCGCATTCAAGGTATACAGAAATTAAAAGAGAAGATATAATCAAGGTTAAAGACCTGGTAATTATTTCCGAATCTGATGAAGCAGGAATTTATATTGTAATGTCAAAAGGGGGAAAACAAATTTTTGTTACAGGTCATTCAGAATATGAAGCAGATACTTTAAAAAATGAATACGATCGTGACATTGAAAAAGGTTTGCCAATTCAAATTCCCAAAAATTATTTTCCGAATGATAATCCTTCAAATTATCCTAAATTATTATGGAAAAGCCACGCCAGCCTGTTATATACTAATTGGTTAAATTATTATGTATATCAGGCAACTCCGTATAGTATTGAAGATATTTAGTGAAGTAGGGGTAATAGGTATATATATTTATTCCTTTATATGAATAAATATAGAAGCTTCATTATCAAGATACCATGCAGGTACTCCAATTTTTTGACGGATCAATTTTACCGGTAATTTAAAAGAATCAGGATTATCTGAAAAGACATTCCTTATAATTTCAGATTTATGTTTACCAACAACAAGGAAAACAATTGAATCAGAATTATTTATACATTTTCCTGTAAGTGTGATACGTTTCTGATGATTATAAGGATTTTCCGAGATGGCACAAATACTTGTTGTTTCAAATAAATTTATCTGTCCCGGGAAAATAGAAGCTGTATGGCCATCATCCCCAATACCTAACAGAACAAGGTCAAATGATGGATAATTACCGGTACAGGGAACAAATGCGAGAATTTCCCCTGTATATCTTACAACTTCATTTGCAGGGTTTTCATTACCATGAATAAAATGAAGGTTTTTAGCAGGTATGTTTATTTTTGAAAATAATATTCTATATGCATTCCCGTAGTTACTTTCGTCACTTGTTTCCGGAACACATCTCTCATCTACCCAAAAAAAATGAAGTTTTTCCCAATCAACTGATTTTGAAAACTCCTTTGCAAATATTTCAAACATAATTTTATATGTGTCTCCTCCTGATAGGCCTATATATAGATATTCCCTGAACATCAACATATTTTCAACAAACCTAATTACATCCATGGCCAATCTCTCAGCTAATTCGTAAGATGTTGGAAATATCTGGGTTTTAAAATATGTCTTCATTTTTAAACTATTTTACCGATACAAGTCGAAAGAATGTAACATTATAATTCACAATAATTGGAATCAGCGGTTAGGTTTTTACAAGGGTATCTCCATGTCTGTTCCGGTGAATCAATTAAGCTATCAGCAACATCAGGTCCCCATGTACCTGCAGGATATCCGAACAGTTTAATATCAGGATGTTCCTTCCAGAGTTTAATAACCGGATCAATAAAATGCCAGGTTGCTTCTACGGAATCGCCTCTCGAATATAATGTTGAATCACCCATAATACAATCAAGCAACAATCGTTCATAAGCATCCGGAAGTCTTATATCAGACAGACTGGAATAATGAAAGTCCATTCCAACGTCCTGAACTTTAAAACCTGCACCAGGAACTTTCATTCCAAACTTTAAGAGAATACCTTCATCCGGTTGAATACGAATAATTAATTGATTTGAAGATACTCCAATACCTGAATCATTTGTAAATAAAATGTGAGGACTGGGATTAAAATAAATTACAATTTCAGTTACTCTTATAGGCAGCCTTTTGCCGGTTCTAATATAAAAAGGCACTCCACTCCATCTCCAGTTATCAATAAAAAATTTCATGGCAACATAAGTCTCGGTTTTTGACTGGGGATCCACACTTTTTTCTTCCCTGTAACCTGATACTTTATTTCCTTTTATATTAGAAGAAAGGTACTGACCTCTAATTATATTGTTTTCTATGCTTTCTCTGTTTAATGGTCTTAAAGATTGAAACACCTTTATAGATTCATTACGTATGGATCTTGAATCTGAAAGGGCCGGAGGTTCCATTGCCACTAAGGCTACAAGCTGAAGTAAATGGTTCTGCACCATATCACGTATGGCACCGGAATTTTCGTAGTAACTTCCACGATTTTCAACTCCAATTGATTCAGCCGATGTTACTTCAACATGATGAATATAATTACGGTTCCATATTGGTTCAAATATACCGTTCGAAAATCTTGTAACCAGTATATTCTGAACTGATTCCTTACCTAAATAGTGATCAATCCTGTAGACCTGTTCTTCGTTAAATACACTTAAAACGGTTTTATTAAGTTCTATTGCTGAAGTATGGTCATAACCAAATGGCTTTTCGATAATTATTCTCTTCCAACCGGTTAATTCATCGCTTTTATTAAGCTGCTGAGCACCCAGATTATTTATTATTACATTATACATACTGGGTGGTGTAGCTAAATAATACAAACAGTTACCATTGAAGTTAAAAGTTTTATTCAAACTTATTATTTGTTGTTTTAAAGTAATATAGTCATTACTATCAGAAGTATTAATTGATAAAAAATAAAGCTTTTTAAGAAACTCTCCCTGGTCTAATTTTTGGGCACACGGAGTATTTTGAAGGTATTTAAGAATACCATCGTGCATTTTATCACGAAAGGCCAGATTATCCATTTCACTTCTGCCAACTCCAAGCACAACGAAATTATCGGACAATAATTGCTGGTTGCGCAGATCACATATTGCAGGAATAAGTTTCCTGGAGGTTAAATCACCTGAAGCTCCAAAAATTACAAAAATTAAACCACTCGTTTCACCGTTCATAACAAACATATTTGCAATTATAAAAATACCTAATTTATTATAACATTCTTACCCTAAAAAAGATAAAAATTCATTGGTCATAAATTCAATAATGAAAATTCAGATAAAATTTGTATAATTAGGCTTTTATTAACTACCTGATTAACTAAAACTAACAGACAATGAATCAAAGGAATAATAATCTTGGTGTCGGCATGGCCTTTATGGCTTTTATATTCTTTATTTTCGGTTTTATCACAAATTTTAATATTGCAATGAAGGATCAGGTGATTGTGGCATTTGACCTTAAAGTTCTTTATCCTGGCTGGGCCAATTTTTTTGCACAGCTGGTGAATGGTGTTTTCTTTTTTTCATATGCATGCTTTAGTTTTCTATGCGGTGGAATAATTAAAAAAATAGGTTATAAAAATGGGGTAATTGCCGGACTTATTTTAGTTTCACTGGGAAGTTACATGTTTTTCCCGGCAGTTGGAATAATGTCATATCCATTGTTTCTTTTAGCTGTTTTTGTAATGGCAACCGGTGTTGTTTTTCTACAGACTGCAGCAAATCCATATGTTGCAGCATTGGGATCTCAGGAAACAGCATCTGCGAGGCTTAATCTGACCCAGGCATTAAACAGTGTAGGACAAACTATTGCCCCTTTTCTTGCCGGAATATTAGTGCTGGCTCCTGCTGTATTGGCTATAAATAACGGATTATCAGCAGTTGAAGCCGCCAAATATGTTCAATTGCCTTTTATTGTAATAAGTATAATAGTTTTGATAATTGCAATAGGAATAATATTCATTAAACTCCCAAAAATTGAAGGCGATGAGGTGAAATCGTCAAAATCAGTATTAAAAAAACCACAGGTGTGGATGGGTGCGTTAGGGATATTTTTCTATGTAGGTGCTGAAGTGGGTATTGCAAGCCATGTTACTCCCTATCTGAAAACCAATGGAATAGCTGCAGATGTAGCTGTAAGGCTTACAGCAATATATTGGGGAGGAGCTTTGGTAGGCCGTTTTTTCGGATCTATATTGTTAAGTAAATTGGATATGTCTAAAAAATATTTATACTCTGCCTTTGTTATAGTCTTTGCATTTTTTGTGGGATGGTTTATTACATCTGCAACTTTTATAAACGGACATTTTATTTTCGATTCCAAGCCGCTGAACGGAGTTATTTTCATTTGTATTTCTATAGTAAACTTTTTCTTTATGATGCTTGGCAAAGGTAAGGCCAATGTAGTTTTAGGTATTTTTGGGACAGTAAATGTATTACTTGTTTTGTCTGCAATATTTTTACCAGCAAATTTAGGACTTTGGTGTTTGCTTTCTTTAGGGTTTTTTAATTCAATTATGTTTCCAAATATATACTCCCTTGGTGTTAGTGATCTGGCAAATTCAGAAATGCCACTTGCCACAGGTATAATAAACACATTAATTGTTGGTGGAGCTATAATACCTGTTTTAATGGGAGTACTAACTGATACTACCAGTGCCAGAATTGCCTTACTACTTCCTTTATTGTGCTATGCCTATATTACATATTTTGGTCTGAAAGGAAGCAAATTAAGATAATATTAAGCCAAATATAATTTAAAAGCAGAGGGTGTTTCACATATATCGAACATCCTCTGTTTATTTTGACTTTCTGATTTCTGATACTTCCTCAGGTGTTATTAATGTTGCCTTATTTTCGAAATTACCGGATACATATGTTAAGATTTTTGAAATTTGATCATCAGTCAGATAATCGAATTTAGGCATTGTTTGATCATAAATTTCTTCGTTAACTTCTATTTCTCCGTTTAAACCTTTAAGAAGCACACCAATTAATCTGTTTTTATCTCCGTTTACCCAGGTACTTTTTTCCAGGGGCGGGTACATCTGTGGCACACCTCCTCCGTTTGTCTGATGACATGTTAGGCAATATTTAATATATAATGCCCTGCCATCATTTTCAGGTTGAACCTTCTGAAAATTATATCCTAATAATTTAAATATTAATATATAACAATATACTCCTAATATCATACTCCCTGTGGTTTATAAGATATCTTCCAGACTTTTCCGGTATTATCATCAACTACAATTAACGAACCTTCAGGAGTAATGGCAATACCGCAAGGACGGTGCTTTGCATCTCCGGGATTCTTTATGTGTGTGATGCCTGCAAATCCGTCAGCAAATACTTCCCAGCCACCAGAAGGTGATTCACCTTTAAATGGAACAAAAACTATATTATACCCTTTCTGTTCCTGGGGAGCTCTGTTCCATGAACCATGAAAAACTATAAATGCACCATTTTTATACCTGGAAGGAAATTGATTACCATTATAAAATATAAGATCATTAGGAGCGTAATGTGCAGGAAATGTCATTATTGGCTGCTGTTTACCCGCACATAACCCTTCATTTTTAGCATTACCTCCATATTCCGGGGCTAATAGTTTTTTATTCTGGACATTGTCATAATAACAATATGGCCAGCCACAATCCGAACCATCTTTAAGCATAAAAAATTCTTCAGCGGGAAGGTTTACCCCATCATCTTCCGAATACAATTCCGGCCAAAATTCATGTAACTGGTCACGTCCGTGCTGAACAACAAACAATCTGTTTAAGGATTTATTCCAGGTCAGGGCAACACAATTTCTCAATCCGGTAGCATATCTATACCCATCCTTAACCTGGTCCTGATTGGTTTTATCTGCATTAAACCTCCATATGCCTCCAAACCTTTCAAGCAGTGGGCATGGATCCTGCCCGGGAGTATGGGGGGTTCTGTCAGTTGCCTGACAGGCATTGGATGGTGCCCCAAAATTAACATAAACATGTCCTTCATTATCGAATGTTATAGGTTTTGCTTCATGTTCATGTGTCCGGATAAATCCACCTGCTATAATTTCATAATGAGGATCAGGGATTAATTTACCGGGAATGAGTTTATATCTTACCAGCATGGTATCCGATCCAAAATAAAGGTAGCCGTTATGTATACCTATACCTGTACCGGAAAAAGTACCAAAATACTGTATTATATCCGCCCTGCCATCGTGATTTGTATCACGGAGTGCTACTATGCCACAACCATTTTTAAGCCTTAACAGTGACAAGTAAACATCTCCATTTGAATTTACAGCCACATGCCGCGCATGTCCCAGATCCTTTGCCAAAACAGTGGCACTAAATCCGGCAGGTAAGGTTAAACCCCCGTTTAAAGTATCTTTTATACTATTTCCAATGCCTGAACAGACAGAAGTAATTATAAAAATTACAACCAGGCTTATAAAGTTAAATTTGAATTTCATAGGTATATTATATGAGATTTATAATACAGATAGTTTTACTTAAAATATTGATATAATTTAAATCTGATATTTTCAAATTGTTCCTTTAATAACAAATAATCCTTTATTATAGTTGAAATTTATTTCAATATTCAATTTTCAATAATCAATTATTATCAGTGAACTGTCTCCGTAACTAAGAAACCTGAAATTATTATCCATGGCATATTCATAAATATCCTTCCACTTATCTCCCGTTATGGAAGCCAATAAAAGTAACAAAGTACTGCATGGTTGATGAAAATTAGTTACAAGGGCATTAATACTATGAATTTTATACCCTGGTATAATCATAATTTGTGTGGCTACATTTATTTCTTTCAGGTTATTCTTTAAAATATATTCTGTCAATACTTCCAGTGCCTGGGACCAGGTAAGGGATACATCAAGGTTATAAGGATCCCATTGTCCCACATAAAGTTGTTTATCATCCTTAATCAGTCCATATTTAATTTTATGACCAAGCCAGAATAAACTTTCCAGTGTACGTAATGTTGTTGTTCCGACAGATATTAAATTTCCGGAAGTTTGTTTCAATAGTTTTAAATTATCTGCCGATATTGAAAACATTTCCTTATGCATTTCGTGATCAGTAATATTTATGGATTTTACAGGTTTAAATGTACCTGCTCCAACATGTAAAGTTAAATAAGCACATCCAATACCTTTATTTGTAAGATTTTTAAGTAAATCTTCAGTAAAATGCAATCCGGCAGTAGGAGATGCTACCGATCCTTTAATTTTAGCATAAACTGTTTGATATCGTTCATTATCAATTAGTTCACTTTTTCTTTCAAGGTATGGTGGGATAGGAGTGACCCCTGCTAATTGAATTATTTCTCCAAAATTTAAATTTTCATTATCCCAGGTAAATTCTAAATTATTAAATACATGAAAATCATCTGATTTTTTAGCTATAAGATTAATTGATATATCATTGTAATTTATTGTTTTATACAATTCATTATTTTTCCACTTTTTCAAATTTCCAATCATACATTTCCAAATGCAATTATGTGAAATGAAAGCGTCAGAGTAATTAGCCGGTTTTACAGGTTCAAGACAAAATATTTCAATATCAGCGCCATTTGAGTTTTTAAAATTAATCCGTGCAGGTATAACCTGTGTATTATTAAAAATCATTAAACTTCCTGAATCAATCCATTGCGGAAGATTACAAAAAATACTTTCGGAAATTTTCCCGTTTTTATATATCAAAAGTTTAGATTTATCTCTTTGTTCCAATGGATATTTGGCAATTCTATCATTTGGAAGATTGTAATTATAATCTGAAATTTTAATATTTTTTATCCCCTCAGGTATAGTAATCATTTAATACTGTAGTATTATTTTCTAAGCATTTATCCCTCAAAATTAGTTATTTTTGTGTTTTGAAGTAATACAAATAATAATGACGCTCAAAATTGGAGATAAAGTAAAATTTTTAAATGATGTAGGTGGTGGTATTGTAACTAAAATTAAACAAAACACAATTTATGTTGAATCAGGCGATGGTTTTGAAATTCCAACAATAGAATCAGAATTGATTAAAATTGACAATGAAGATTCAGGAATTAAAAAAAATATACCTGAGGAATTAAATAAGCAAAAAGTTGTTGATTATAAACCTGCTTCAGATAATGAGATTGATATTGAAGATCAGACATATGATCCTGAATTTGAAGGCACCATTACTTCAGAGAACTGCACTCTTAATATTTTGTTGGGCATAGTTCCTCTAAGTACAGGAAAAAAATCAGAGAAAGTTTTTCAGGTTTATTTAATAAGTGATTGTTCTTATATGGTTCTGTACACTTTTTCACTTGTGAAGGAAAATTTTTGTTATGGACGGAAAGCAGGATTGATAGAAGATGATACTAAAATTCTGATAGATACATTTACAAATGATGACCTGAAAGAACTTCAATCTTTTAAAATCGGATGTATATTTTACAAAAAAGGCATTTTTCTGCCTCATGAACCTGTTATTTATGAATATAAAATTGATGTTTTTAAACTTTCCGATCCGGGCAATTTAATTGAAAATGATTATTTTAATGAGAAATCATTTATTATTAATATTACTGAAGAAAGTTTGATTTATGAAATTGAAAGGACTGTAAATGAAAGTGAAGAAAAATATATAATTCTTAAGAAAAAGAAAGATAACAAGCCAAAAATAAAAGAAGGAACTGTTAAAAATGAAGTAGAAGAAGTTGATCTGCACATAGAACAATTAACTGATGATTATTCTAATCTAAGTAACGGGGAAATGTTGGATATGCAAATGAGTCGTTTTAATATAGCACTTGAAGGAGCAATAAAGGGAAAAACAAAAAAAATTGTCTTTATTCACGGAGTAGGCAACGGTAAACTAAAACATGAAATAAGAAAAACATTAGACAGTAGAAAATACTCACATTTAAAGTATCAGGATGCTTCATTTAAAGAATATGGTTACGGAGCTACCCTGGTTCTTTTAAAATAAAAAGCAGACCGTTCTATCGCTCCGTGAAAGCGGGGAGGAAAGTCCGGGCAACGCAGAGCACCATCCTTCCTAACAGGAAGATATTCGTAAGAATATTGTAACGCAACAGAAAATGACCGCCTTATTTTCAATTAACTTAAGGTAAGGGTGAAAAGGTGAGGCAAAAGCTTACCGGTATTGGTGGTGACGTCAGTAGCCGTGCGTCAGATGGGTTGTAAGACCATGTATATCCCGTAAAGGGTTGCTCGCCCTGATTCTGATAACCGAATAACGGGAGGGGTAGGTCGCTAGAGGTTTTAGGTGACTAAAATCCCAGATAAATGATAGAAATCTGTTGATTCAGATACAGAACCCGGCTTACAGGTCTGCTTTTATATTTTAAATCTATAAATTTTTGAATTAACTTTTAAGGAAATGAAAAAAATTTATTTAGTTTTTTGTTTAACAATATTTTTTAACACTGTGAATTGCTGCCAGTTATTGTCACAGGATAAAAATATGGTCCTGAACCCAAGTTTTGAAATATATGAAAAGTGTCCAATAGGACCCACGTCAATGGATTATTCACATAAGCTGGTCCCTGACTGGAATTATCCTACTATTGCAACACCTGATTATTTTAACAGGTGTGCTACCGGAGAAGTAAGGGTACCGAATAATTTTGCCGGAATCAGTGAACCAAAATCAGGAGATGCTTATGTAGGTGCAATTCTTACCGGAACCGAATACAATTACCGTGAATATTTTCAGGGTACATTGAGAGAGCCTATGGTAAAAGGTAAAAAATATTGCGTACAGTTTTATTATCGCTTAGCCTCATTTTCTAAATTTGCTGTAGATCAAATGAGTATATATTTTTCAGAATCAATGGTAATTTCAACTACAAAGGAAAATCTTAATGTAAATCCTCAGTTAAATAATACACCTGGTTTATTTCTTGATAATATAGAAGATTGGGAACTATTTTGTCAATCCTATACTGCCTCTGGAAATGAAAAATATTTTACAGTGGGTAATTTTAAAAATTATGATAATACTAATTATGTTGTAACAGATAAAAATGCTGTAAACCTCAGAAACAAGCAATATGCATATTATTATTTCGACGATTTTTCTGTAAAAGAACTTGAAAATTGTAACGATTGTCCCTGCGTCCCGCATTCTATGGATGTAGCCCTTATAGATTCAAGCTATACAGGAGGATTTAACCCCAGAACAGGGTTATTAAAAGGAAAAACAAATGATGGAAAAATAACACTTGCCGTAAGAGGTGGAACACCTCCCTATACAATAAACTGGTCGAACAAATCGACCGGAACCAGCCTCTCTGACCTTTCGGCCGGAGTATATAATTATAAGGTTCAGGACCAGTATAATTGTACTGCTAAGGGTAGTATTGTTTTTAAGCAACCTGTTATTCCCAAGGATTCACTCAATGAAGGATTAAAACTTATAGAAGAAGGAACGGCCATAGTGCTAAAGAATATATTTTTTGAATTCAATAAAGCAAATTTATTGCCTGCTTCCTTTACTGAACTAGATAAAGTAGTTGCATTTATAAATGACTATAACCTTAAACTAATAGAAATTAGCGGGCATACCGACAACGCAGGTTCTGACAGTTATAATCAGACATTGAGCCTTGGAAGAGCGAAAGCTGTTGTGGATTATCTTGTGTCAAAAGGCATTAATCCGGATAAACTTATAGCAGCAGGATATGGCAAAACAAGGCCCATAGAAACAAATTTAACTGAAGAAGGTAAAGCTGCCAACAGGCGTGTTGAATTCAGACTAATAAAGAAATAAAACAAAAACAGAAAAATGAAAAAATTTATTATACTGATTAACCTCCTTATTTTAATAACTTATAACAGTTATTGCCAGCCAAATGTCAGGGGATTTAAGAATATTGAAAAAGGTGAATATGATAAAGCAATTGAATTCTTCACAAAACATCTTAAAGAAAATCCGGATAATAGTATTTTAAATTTAGGCGCTGCAATTATATATTCAAGTGATAATTACATTGGTCATGATTATTTTAGAGCATGGGATTACATTGTTATTGCAAATAGCAATTTTAATAATCTGACACCTGATGAAAATAATTTTCTAAAAGAATACTTCGGTGAAACCGATCCTCACAGACGCAACAGAACCAACCGTTATAATTATGATATTGAAGTAAAAAATATTGAAGATAAGCTAATTAAGTTCGTTCGCGAAGAAAACAATATTGATATTGCAGAAAAATTCATTAAATTATATCCGAATTCAAAATATTACGAAAATGTTGTCCATATAAGAAACCACCTTAATTTCCGTATAGCTGAAAAAACCAATACACTTGAGTCTTACCTTGAATTTATAAAAAACTACCCTGAAGCAGCCCAGGTACCAAAAGCAAGAAAAGCCTGCTGCGCCCTGGCTTTTGAAAAGTCAAAAAATATAAATACGATAGATGGTTATAATGGGTATATGAAAGAGTATCCTGAAGCAGAGCAATATGTTGATGCCCTTAAATTAAGAGATCAATTGGCTTTTAATAATGCAAAGAATATTAACACTATAGATGCAATTAGCGGATTTATTTCTTCTTATCCCAGGGCCATGGAGGTAATGAATGCCAGAACAATATTAAAGAGATTAATATACGAAAAAGCTAAACAGGTAAATACTTTGGAAGCTTACAATGAATTTATATCCAAATATCCGGAAGGTGAATATTTCGTGGATATTTTTAATCTGAAGTCAAATACATTAGGTAAAAACATGGCTGATAAGTTCGAAGGTAATAAAGAAGCAATTGCCTGGATAAAAGGATTTGATTTTGAAGATTATAATGAATATGCCGGAGGATTAATTGAAACATCTGATGGTAATGTAATTGTAGCCGGAAACAGGCAAAAATCAGGTGCCGATGGTACACAATGCTGGATAATATCTGTTGATAAAACAGGTAAAGTAATGTGGAATAAAACATATGGTTCACAGGCTTTTAACCATGCCAATCAAATAATTTCCCTGCAAAACAGCGGATTTTTGATTTCAGGTTGGGCTGGCAGGAGCCCGGATACCTTAAACAGAAAATCATGGATACTAAAAGTGTCAGTTACTGGTAACGGAATCTGGGAGAAAAACCTTGATGGCAGTGAAATTAAGGACCTAATAAGAACATCTGATAATGAATATTATTTTGGCGGTTACCAGTTAGATGATTCCTTAAGAATGAAAATTTACCTGGAAAAATTAAACTCTGATTTTAAAAAACTGTGGTCAAGGCAATATTTGCATAAGGGGAGTTTAAACGGTATATCCATGAATGATAAAAATGAAGTTAACTGTGCATCGGGAAAATGGCTCTTCAGGGTAAATTCTCAGGGTTATTTTGTGTGGGAAAAATTATTACAGAACAGCGACAGCATTACAATATACAAAAACAATAACAACCAGGGATTGTTGTGCGGAACACGGAATGGAAATCCATTAATATTAAAGATAAATGATGTGGGAGTGGTTCAGTCTGAAATCATTCCTTCATCTTCTGATTCTTCCTTGACAGTTGCCTGTCAGCAAATACCAGGGAAAGGCTTAATAGTAGTTACATGTAATCAAAAAGATACTAAAATAAAGTTGACAGATGAACAGGGAAGAGAATTAAAATCTTTATTTTTAAGAAATTGCATTTTCCCGGGGCCTAATTCATTATACGTTAATAATTCAGGGGAAATTTTCATAACTGTAAGTGCTCTTAATGATATGAACCGTTACAATATAGGCGTATTCAAACTAATATTTTGAAATATATATTTAAAGTTAATTCCTTAATCCAACACTTCTACATATTCCTTGAAATTAAACTTTAAATTTACCAGGGATTCAAATTCACGGCCAGTATTATATCCGTCTTCATCGTTTTCTTCGAAATACCAATTCACATTTATAGTTTTAATTGAAGGATTTTCATTTAAAAGTATAAGAATGTTATATAATTGTTTTGCGCTACTTGAATTCAGGTAGTCAAGCCTTATATCAAAATTTATATTCTGAGCCTGGCACGATTTAATCCATGAAATAACCGGATTATAAAACACGACCGGATCAAGAGGCAGTGAGCGTCCGAATAGCTGAAAATGACCGTTAGTTTGAAATGAAACTCTGGGGGTAGCTATAGTTTCTTCAATATAAAGTGCATCCATAATATTAATTATTATAAATAAACAACAGTACTAATACGTATATGCTATTGAAAAGATTCAAACTTTAAGTTATTATCGTGATTTAGATATCAACAATATGTTAATAAATATATCTAAAGGCAATGATTTATCTATCATTTATTTGACATATATTTGTCCTATAATATATATTATGTTAAATAGAAATTATTGTTTAATTTGTTTCATACAACTCCTCAGGTTTTACAAACCATGGTAGAGATGACCTTATTGATTTTTGGGCCTGATGATCCGTAAACCTAACCTCACTTCTTAGTGATTTTTATTGGTAGCTTCCATTCCCAACTGTTGTCGGACCCAAACCATCACCTGTTTTCTGGAATCTGCCGGCAACCCGTGACCAGATAAAGGATAGGCGATGTAATGTTTTGGAACGGTAAGTTGGTTGTAGGCTGCAAAGTTGATATGTGGCGGACAGGTTTCGTCCATCAACCCAATACACATGAACACAGGAGCTTTGATCCAGGGAGCCAGGTTCTTGATGTCGATATAACTTAAGGTATTAAATACACCCTCCCAACCAAAGGATGGATGTTTGGACACATAATTCGTAAATTCGTTTCCAGGCCAGTTTCCTACCTTGAAATAGTCTTTAAAATCGGAGAGGAAAGGCACCTGCGGTGCACAAAGCCTGATCCGTTGATTGTCAAGAGCGGCGGTTGCAAAGCTCAAAGCACCACCCTGGCTCCCACCCTCAACCACAACCCTGGCAGTATCCACTTCCCTGCGCGAATAAAGAAAATCGACTGCACGGACACAATCCATGTAAGCACCCCGATAGATATACAATTCTTTATCCTGGATGAAATGCTGCAGGTATCCCGGAAATCCCGGGTTAATATCGTCACGGCTGTTTCCATGTCCACGGATATTCAGTACCAGGTTGATGAAATCGTCGTCATCGATTCTCCAGGAAGCTTCCTGACTGGAACTGTATCCCTGAACCTGAAGGATGGCCGGGTATTTACCTGTTTTTTTCGGAACACAGTACCAGCCGCGGATCAAGACGTTTCCAAGCGAGCGCATCTCGAGCAGGTAAACATCTTTGGATCCTGCCGATAAACTGTCTTTTTTAATCAGCCTGAATTGGGGATCTACAGCCGCCAGTTCTTTACGGGCACGGTTCCAGTAATTTTCAAAATCGGGCTGGCGATCCGTGGGAGAAATGATGTTCTCCGGATCCACTCCAAACCGAAAGCTGATCATTTTGTGGATAGTCTGGCTCTCGAAAATGGCCGACACCAGGTAAAACCCGGGTTTCAGATTTTCAACCGGAATTTCCAGTTTTTTTGTCCTGCCTTTCCCTATGCTTAACTCTTTTACCATCGTGGTCACTGGCTCCCTGAAATCGGACAGGATGTTGACTGTCACCTTCCCTGAGCATGCTTCTCCTTTGCTTGTGAATTGCAGGGGGAGCACCACTTTGGGGGTATTGATAAAAAGGCGGTTGCTGGTGCCAAAATCAGTATCAAAAACAAGAGATTCAGAAGTGCCTTTTACCTTGAATTCTACCGGTTCTCCTTTGATACCTCCATCACCGCCACCATCATAAACCCTTACTGCAATGGTATTGGGCTTGTCCCATAAAATTTTATCGACCGGAACAGGGTATTCGCGAAGTGCGTTAAAATCTGAAAGGTAATGCGGGGGCATCTCTCCATGATGACCGATCATTTCACCGTTGAAATACGTTTCATCAGCATCGTCAATTTTGGCGAGGTTCAGCACAAAACCTCCGTTTTTAATTGCTTCAGATTTCAGCTTTGAGGGTATAACCAAAGTTTTCCGGTACCAGGCAAAACCGTCGTAGTTGGCATAACCTTGATTTTCCCAGTAATCACCCACCAGGATTTCATTCCAGGAGCTGTCGTTAAAGCCTGGTTTCGACCATTCTGTATTGTCTCCTGTCTTAAATTTCCATTGGAGGCCAAGCAGATTTTGTGCATTTGTCTGAGCAATCAGAAATAAGATAAATGAGAAAAAAATTACCGCTTTTTTCATAAATTCAATCTTAGAGGTTAGTCAATGCTGTATGTATGTATTTAATATAATACTACTTTTTCCCCGGCTATCAACCGGGTGGTTTTGCCAAAATAAATGATCTGCCAGTTTTTTTCTTTTGAGAGCCTGATGTTTTTGCCATCCAGTGTTGCCGTGCCGTAAGGGACATTTTCAATATGCAAACTTTTCAGGTTACATTCTCCGGAAAGCATTTCGAATGTGAAAGATTTGCCATCGTTGATAAGAAAAGCAGTTCCTCCGGGGAAGGCCACAAAAAGCTGATAGGTTTTATCGGTTATTTTAGGAGAGAACCTGTAAACGCCCTGGTTGACAGACATTCCTGCAAGCGCATTGATGATGCTCCATGCGCCCATAGCTCTGAAATAATGTCCCCCAAATTCCTGATGGTCAAAGTATCTTCCATTTTTTCGGTATCTGTCCGAAACATTTTTAACAACCTCGAGGCCTTCCTTATACATGTCCTCATAGATCAGAAATGATGCGAAACTCAGTTCCACGCCTGTCCAGCAGGTATTAGCCTGATCAACCCACACATCTGAAGGAACAGGATGCAAAAATGTATCCTGTGGCCAGGAACAGTTTTTTAAGCCTTGCTCCGGGGTATAACTGTATTTCAAAATTGATTTTAAGGCAGATTGAACATGCTCCTTTGGAAAAATATACCCCAACCCGGACCACTCGGCAGCCCATTGTCCAATCATCTGATCAGTAAGGCAACCTTCATCTACCCCGGAGATATCCCGTTCCACAGGGTGACCTGTACCGTCAAGCACCGTCATCCTGGGAAGGCTGCTGTTATATAGACGGAAGTAACTCCCGTTCCACAATTTTTCATCCCCTATTTTTAACCCTTTTTTATAAATTTCGGTGTACAGATTGCATGTTTTGGTATCACCCATCACCTTTGCTCCCTCAATGGCACTGGCCAATGCACACAACCACTGACTTTGGATATAGGAAGCAACCCCATACATGGCAAAATTGTCATAACTCGACATAATGCCGGTCATGTCTGGCTGTTGATCTCCATCAAGGTCACGTTTGGTAACCAAATAGTTGATTGCCATTTTAATGGAAGGCCAGAATTCCTGCAAATACTGTTTATCGTTTGTCCAGAAATAATCGCGCATTACCATGATTACATACTGAGAGTTCAGGTCCAGCCTGTTGGAAACTCCAAAAAAGTTTTTTACATCATTCGACATCCCTTTTTGAAAACTATGACTGATTTCACCACCCTCATGCTGTAGTTTCTTATGGATCCGCATGGTGCTTTCCTGAAGTTCGGGGAATAAGGATGTAACCATTACCCCGCCATACATATTCACATCTGTTGTTCCAACGGGCCCCCAGGCCTGATGCGGGGTAATTCCTTCAATCATTCCGAAGTCTTTGTTCCTGGTCAGAATACTGCTGGTAACAAAGGTTGTAAGCTGGGAATTCACTTCATCCAGTAAAAATGCCGGAGCCGAGCTGCTATAAAAATCATTCAGGAATTGTAATGATTTGCCATAAAGTTCATCTTTTTTATTGATTGCATATTGAACTACGTCCTTTGAGCTCCTGAAATAATTGTCGTAATAATGACCTATCCATAATTTGTCTTCATTTTCGTATAAATTTGGAAAATGCCATGCTAAAATAAACTTATTCGAAAATTCTTCCTTCGGCTTGAGTTGTTTATGTACACTTAAAACATTCAGGCACATATAGGATCCCTTAGGTTTCCCTTCTTTGGTTTTTAAATAATTCCGATCGGCATCCGTGCGGTCAGTACTTGCAAAAAGAGGATTACGCAGAAAATTTTCAAGAAACGGATGCCTGGTTTCATATCCCAGGTAATATCTTGTTGAACTGTCCTGTGAGGCCATCGAAATGGTTCCGTAACTGTAATGGCTGCTGTCAAATCCTGCTACACCCGCTTGATAAGACTGCCAGCCATTGATTTTAAATACTTCGGAAGTATAAGTCTTGTCTTCCTTGTCATACCCTGCCAGGTTTTGCATAAAAGCAGCGAGGGATACATCTACCATGTCGCTGGCGATGGAGGTGATTTTAAAATTAAAATGCATCACGGGTAACGATGAGTTCTTCAAATCATTTGGAATGAACGGGCTCATCACCTCCATCTCAACAATGAAAGGCATGTCGGGATCGGTGAAGGTTAACCATGCAAAAGGAAAACGGGCTTTATATTCAATTTTATCGATGCCCGTCATCCATGGAAATTCGTATATATGGTTGTTGATACCTGCCACCTGGTAACCTTCATCAATCTGGAGAAGCTTCATCTTTGGAGTTTTTCCTTTAACCTGGTACCGTACTATAAAAAAGAGGGTATTGCCCGGATTATATAAATACTCGGAATTGGGGCCATCTTTGTAATGGGGATTGGTGCCAAAAATAAAATCCCCGCATCCCTTAGGCTCATT
The DNA here is from genome assembly GCA_963766305.1 of uncultured Bacteroidota bacterium. GTDB lineage: Bacteria > Bacteroidota > Bacteroidia > Bacteroidales > JAAUTT01 > JAAUTT01. Next base: position 34,927 of record CAVYAE010000041.1, on the reverse strand, counting down.
ATTGACAATACTCCAGTTATAGAAAATTCCATCCTTTCTGATTTCCGCACCACCGGACCCGATGCCCCCGATGACAACACCACTTCTGGGTTTGTCCAGAAAGTGCATTTGTTCGGTGTACACTTGTTTTAAATTAGGCTTTTCATGATTTTGCCCTGCTACCCATGCAGAAGAGGAAAGGATCATAAAGACTAAGAAGTTGATTTTTATTATCCTGTTTGTATCCATGATCCATGAATGATTAAATGATTTTAAACAAAATGTCCAGATGTTTCTTTGCCAGGATCAATGGCATCATCGGTTTCTTTTTATGGATGATGCAGTTTACAAAATGCTGACATAACTCGAAGTTGTCGTTCCTGTGATTTTTCATATCCACTACCATGGTTTCTTTCACGGCTTTTCCTTTTCCGTTATCTTCCACATCAAAAAATTCAATTTCCGGTTTTTCCCATGAACAATAAGAAAGTTTAATCCCCCCTTTAGTACCATAAATGCGGGTTTCATTGGGTGCTTCATTATTAACCTGGGCAGATCGTTCCCAGTAATAGGTTAATCCCTCTGTAAATTTCACCACGGCAAAATGCTCCTCCTCATCATAAATGTCGGTGTTGGGTTCCACTTGGTCCAAACCGGATTTTTTAAACAGTGTTTCAGCACTTAATAATTTACGTTTATCGGATAATATGCCAAGATGAAAGGAAAGATCATACACTCCCCAATCGAAAATTGGACCGGCACCTGCAAATTTTTTATTCAGAAACCATTTTGCAGCGGGATGATATTCTATTCCCGGCCTGCTTTGACGATTCACTGCATTGTGGTGAATATAATAAATTTCGCCCAATTTGCCTGCATCGATGATGTTTTTTAACCACATCAAATTTAGGTTGCAAGCGTGCATGCCGGCAGGATGATTCACAAACCAACAACTCAGGGTGTTCCTTAACCTCAATAAGCATGTTGGACAAATCATCCGGGTTGATGGATGCAGGTTTTTCTATCAATATGTGTTTCCCCGCCCGGATGCAATTGAGGAATATCGCGCAATGGGTCCATGGTGGCTTCACGATGACCACAGCATGAAGCCGGGGATCGGCAATCATCTTCAGATAATCGGAAGTAGCATGTTTGACATTGAATTTTGTTTTAAAACTTTCAAGCTTTTAAGGATCCAGGTCCGACACCCAGGTGACATCTGCTTTTCCGGTATTGATTATATTTTCATCATGGTTCTCGGCCATCATTCCGGCTCCGATGATGCCAATGTTGATATGTTGTATCTCTTTCATGATAGACTGTACATACAGGTGAATTACTTGAAAATAATATTTTTGGCGTCCTTGATGTACAAATCCAGCTGATCTGCAGTACCAACCTTTACACCATTGAGCAGAAAATGATCGAAAGTGATATTTTCGATGGTATGACTGCTGTCGTATCCTCCAATCAGAGAGATGGAATATCCCCCATTGTAGTCAACCACTTTTACGTCTATGTTTTTGAGCATCACATTACGTATCTGTCCTCTTTCTTCGCTTTCGGACCATCTGCTTTTGATGATCCTGAAGTCGACCAGTTTATTATAAAAATGTTCAACGCGTATGTTCTCATAGAGTACGTTGCTCACAGTAGCCCGATCGGCATTGTGTATTCCCAGTATACCGCCTTGTCCGTGCACTCCGAGTATATCGCAATCGTGAAAACGAATATTACTGACAAACTCGCATCGCAGTTCATGACCAATTTCAAGGGCCTGGCCACCGATATACGAAATAAAAGCACAATTCCTGATTTCAATATCTTCCACGTTCTGAGCATAATTCAGTGTAGCATCCTTGCCATGTTTGGTCATGTTGATTGATTTTACCGCTATGCAGTCATCTCCGTTCCTGAACATACAATTTTCAACCAGGATATGGCTCGACCCGATAATATCCACACCGTCGGTAGAAATTATACTTGCCATCTCTTTCACATGACTCACCCTTACATTTTTACACAACCCCAGCATGATGGTCCATGAAGTGGGTTCTATGATGGTAATTCCTTCTATGCTTGAATTCTGGCAGTCTTCAAAAACGATGGTACGGTGGTTGTCAATTCCATAAGTATAAAAGCCTCCATCAAGGATTCCATACCCTGAAATATTTACATTTTTGGATGAGGTTGCCCTGATACAACCTCGTACCACGGCACCACCTTCGATGTACAAAGTATCATGGTCATGAAGATGCAAGTCTCCGACTTCGTATACCTGACCTGCCTTAAAATACCTGATACCCGGCGCTTCGGGATTGGGTTTATTCTCTGCTATCGGGTTGGCATAGATGTAAAGTACGGGCATACCATCGACCTTCACTGCAAGGTTCATGGGTCCGGGAATATGAAATTTAAGGTGATTACCCTCTGTTACAGGAGTAATTCCATGGATGAATGGTGAAATGGCAATGTTTTTCTTTTCACGGGGCATCTCAATGTCAATGTCTGTTGAGCCGTTGCACGAGAATGCTGCAAAAGGTTCTGCCGAGGTTTGATATACAAACACATCCTGTCCGTTGGCATGTAAGGTATACTCGGGTGATTTGGGGCTGATTCTCGGATAACTGTATGCAATGACCTTCCCTTGTCCATGGTTGCCACCCTGATCCTGGTTTTGGGCAACTCCGGCCTTACAAAAAAAGAGGGTCAGGCAAACAAAAAATATGTTCTTAAATAGGTACTGTGTTTTCATTATTTTGATATTAGATTAAAGACATGAAAAAATCATGGGTGTTATTCGTTCCAATCAATGACAACACCAATAAATTTGTTTTTATTTTCCTTCATATGATTGTATATTTCAGGTGCTTCGGCAGGTTTTGCCTTGTATGAATAAAAAGGCTATTACCAGCACGTAGTCGCCCAGTTCAATGTTTGATTTCCAGATGGAGGTGAAAGCGATCGATGCCATATGAGCAAAGGCAGCCACATCTTCAGGTAAATGATCTGGCACTTTGATGCAGAGACCATTCCATCTGAATTTAGTATCCCTGATAAAATATTTGGTATGTGGCCCGAACGTATATATGATATCTCCAATTTCAACGTGAGTAACATTGCTTCCTTTTTCAATAATCTCTCCAACTGCTGTGTATCCGGGAGTACCCGGTAAGGCAAACCAGCTTTCGAGACCATCAAGGCAAGCAAGCTCTGTACCCATACAACCACTAAGATTATAAACTTCCTGAAATTCGGGATTGACACCAGCAACCATATTAAACCCAATTAAACCATGACAAATGTTTTCATTATGTTCAGGTAATAATATTTCATTTACCTCTTGAGTTGTATATTCTGTGATTGCTGATTCAATAATTATTTTTTTAAGTAAATTCCTTGCATCACGTTCTAAGTTCTTATTTGCTATTTCATCATTATAAAGCAAATCACTATTGTCCGATAAAAATTTAAGAGTAAGGCGAGCATAGCTCCACCCCTCTTTTTTAAGTAGATTTGGTTTACCACAACAAAATTTACTATGGACAAAAGTAATTATTTTTTTGGTCAATCCGTTTTCGGACAGCTGATTTGCTTAATTGACGAAAGGATTATATCACAATGTGTTAAAGAATCAAACAGCGATTAATATATTAAAAAATTTAAGACAAAAGATCATTTAATTAGTATGTTATTCTGTACAATAGCTAAATGCAGTTCATTGCGGCAAGTATCAGGAGCCATGCTTGGATTGTCTGGTAAAACAAGACATTTTAAACTGGATCATATTCCCTATAGAAGTACCTTTATCGGACAATAATGTTTTAAAATAATATAAAACCATATAAAAAATTAATAATTATCCTGGTAATTAATTAAATAAAAATTTAAAAATAAAAAAACCGCACTTAGGCGGTTTTTAAAATACAGAATTTAATAAATTAAAAATTTACTGTAAGGCATCAAGTTCCTTTTTTACCTGTTCAAGTTTTTCATTATTTTTCAGTCTGTAATATAAACTTTTCAGGTTTTCAAGAGTCTGTTTATCTTTTGGATTAAGTTCATGGGCTTTTTCCATATATGGAACAGATTTTATAAATTCTTCATCCGCCAAATTTTTCATTACTGCATATTTGGCATTATCCTGTTCGTCATTAGCCTTTTTCTGAATTGCTATACCATGATTATAATAAATTACACCAAGATTAAAATAAGCGTCGAAATAATTATTATCCAGTTGTATTGCTTTTTTATATGCAGCAACACCGCTTTCTATGCTATCCAGTTTATCATATAAGGTACCTTCAGCAAAATAATATGATTTGTTTGCAGTATCTTTCTGAATGGCAGTTTTTAAATATTCCAAAGCCTTTTTACTTTCACCGCTCGACATGTAATAATTTATAAGCTGATTAAGTATTACCGTATTGCCGGGTAATTTCATAAACCCTTCCTGCAATGTTGCCAAGGCAGTTGCTGAATCTTTTTTATCAAGATAAATAGATGCAATAAAATAATATAAATTTGGTTCTTTCATCCAATAATTTAAATCCCTGGCCCTTTTGAAATATTTAAGAGCGTCATCATCATATCCGGCGTCTTTGGCAAAAGCACCCGTATAATAAGTAATAATTGTATCGGTCACATTTACCTGCTTTAGGTCATTAATATCCATAATATTTTTAAAATCATGGTATGCATGTGTATAATCCTTTAAATTATAGTAGTTTAAAGCCATTTTCTGGTATACCAGAGTTATAGCTTTCAAATTTTCAGCAATTTTCTTTGTGAGTTTGCCTTCAGGGTCCAGACTTATTGCTTTTTGATAACATTTTACAGCTGAGTCAAGAGCATTTGGTACAATAAACTTCGTTTCCTCCCAAGATCTTAATTTGTTGTTTTCAATATTTAAAGTAAAATAATCATAGATATACTGATCTATCTGATGATCAGTATTTCCTTCAGTTATAGTTATTTTTTTAATTTCTTTAGGTTCTTTGAAAGCACCTTTAATTTCTGCCAGGAGCATATTCAGTCTTAAAAACTGCGTATTTACATCACCAATATCCTGCAGGGCCATACCACGTTCCAGCCAGGTCTTGGCTAAATCTTTCTTTTTTGGATCTTCAATGGCTTTATTGCTTTTTTCCAGCTTGCTTTCATAAGATTTATACATACCGGGAGAAAATTCTATTTGCTGAGAATTTGCTATGTAACAGCTTATAACCATAAAAGAAATGAAAATTAAAATTCGTTTCATAAGCGTTTGAATTAGGTTTTTATTTTTTGTGTTTAGTTTTTAAAAATATCTAAATTAATTTTTAATACCAATTAATTAAAATTTAAATTTATTAAATAGGAAATATTTATTTAATTGTTTTCTTCAGTTTCAGTTGACGGGGCTTCGTAAAATTCATCTTCCGACTTTGGTACCTGGGCTATAGAGGCTATAACATCATTTTTCCTGAGATTTATAAGCTTTACTCCCTGGGCCGTGCGACCTATAACTCTCAGATCCGCAACTTTTAATCTGATCGTTATTCCCGATTTGTTAATTATCATAAGATCATCATTGTCTGTTACTGACTTTATGGATATTAGTTTACCTGTTTTTTCAGATATATTTATAGTTTTAACCCCCTTACCACCGCGGTTTGTCATTCTGTAATCTTCTATTTTAGACCGTTTACCGTAACCGTTTTCTGAAACTACTAAAATATCTTCCTGTGAGGTAGTTACACAAATAAAACCTACCACTTTATCATCAGTTTCATTGGTTAAACGTATGCTTCTTACTCCTGCTGCCATCCGACCCATAGTTCTTACAGTATTTTCATTAAAGCGGATAGCCCTTCCCGATCTTATGGCAACAAGGATTTCACTTTTTCCTCCGGTAAGTTTAGCATCAATCAGGCTGTCACCTTCATTTACAGTTATTGCCAATATGCCATTTTGCCTTGGTCTTGAAAAGTCTACAAGTGACATTTTCTTTATAAGTCCTTTTTTTGTACCTAAAACTATATAATGGTTGTTAATGTATTCAGGATCAACCAGGTTTCTTACATTAATATAAGCCTTTACATTATCATCCGGGTCTATATTTATAAGATTTTGTATGGCACGTCCTTTGGAAGTTTTAGTTCCTTCAGGTATGTCATAAACCTTTTGCCAGAAGCATTTACCCTTTTCAGTAAAAAATAACATATGATTATGCATTGTAGCGTTGAACATATGTTCAAGAAAATCTTCATCACGTGTACTGCTTCCTTTTGTTCCTATCCCTCCCCTGCTTTGGGTTTTGAACTCTGTAAGAGGGGTACGTTTTATATATCCGAGATTGGATATGGTTATAATCATATCGTCGTTAGCATAGAAATCTTCCGGATTAAAATCTTCGGCATTTGGAATTATTTCAGTACGGCGTTCATCTCCATATTTTTCTTTAATTACAATCAATTCATCCTTTATAATCTTCATTCTTAAAGATTCATCGTTAAGTATTGCATGTAAAGATTCAATAAATTTCAGAAGTTCTTCATATTCTTTATGGAGCTCATCACGGCTCAGACCTGTCAATGCACGTAAGCGCATGTCAAGTATTGCCCTTGCCTGTATCTCACTCAGGCTGAAACGTTCAATAAGCCTGTTCTGAGCTTCTTCACCATTTATGGAAGATCTTATGATTGCAACTACTTCATCAATATTATCCACTGCAATTAATAATCCTTCCAGTATATGTTTTCTTTTCTCAGCCTGGTCAAGATCATACTGTGTCCTTCTTATGACAACCTCATGCCTGTGCCTTACATAATAAAGAATTAGCTGCTTCAAATTTAACATTTTAGGACGGCCATTAACCAGAGCAATATTATTTACGTTAAAGGTTGACTGTAATTGAGTATATTTAAATAAGTTATTAAGAACAACATTTGCCTTGGCTTCTTTCTTGAGAATAATGACGATACGCATACCATTGCGATCACTTTCGTCATTAATGTAAGAAATACCTTCTATCTTTTTATCATCTATTAATTCAGCTGTTTTTTTAATAAGTTCGGCCTTATTAACCTGAAATGGTATTTCAGTAACTATAATTTTATCCCTTCCGGATGGAGTAATTTCTATATCCGTTCTGGCCCTTACAACAATTCTTCCTCTTCCTGTTTCAAAAGCTTCACGCACTCCCTGGAAACCATATATAATTGCTCCTGTCGGAAAGTCCGGCCCTTTAACATGATGCATTAATTCTTCAATTGTAATTTCATTATTGTCTATAAATGCAACTATGGCATCAATAACTTCACTGAGATTATGCGGAGCCATATTGGTAGCCATACCTACAGCTATGCCTGAAGCACCGTTTACCAGTAAATTAGGTATACCACTGGGTAAAACTGTGGGTTCTTCCAAAGTATCATCAAAATTTAACTGAAAATTGACTGTACCTTTGTCAATATCCCCAAGCATTTCTTCGGCAATCCTCGTCATCCTGGCTTCAGTATACCTCATTGCCGCAGGACTGTCTCCATCTACCGAGCCATAATTACCCTGACCGTCGACCAGAGGATAGCGTAATGACCACGTCTGGGCCATACGTACCATGGCATCATATACTGAAGTATCTCCGTGAGGATGATATTTACCCAGCACCTCTCCTACTATTCTTGCAGATTTTTTATGTGGTTTATTTGCATTTACTCCTAATTCAGACATTCCGAATAATACCCGCCTGTGCACTGGCTTTAAACCATCACGAACATCAGGAAGAGCACGGGAAACTATTACCGACATTGAATAATCAATGTAGGCTGTTTTCATTTCTTCTTCAATATTGATTTTAATAATTCTTTCTTCCAACATAATGGTATTTGATCCTAATAATCAATTATATAATAATTTTTTTTGAGCTACTAAAGTAAGTAAATTAACGTTAAATATTGTACTAATATTTTGATTTTATTAACAAAGAATTGTTTATAATAATAATTAGCATTATTGTTATATTTGCATTTTGTTTGTAACTTACATAAAAATTATAGGAATAAAAAATATGGATGCCAAGTTTTCACAAAGAATTAATGATGTATTGTCATATAGTAAAGAAGAGGCAATCCGGTTGGGTAATCCGTTCATTAGTACCGAACATTTGTTTTTGGGAATTCTTCGTGATGGTGAAGGGGATGCTATTGAAGCTCTTGTTTCACTGGGAGCAGATTTATATGAACTCAGAAAAGCCATAGAACAAAGAATACGACCTGATAAATATATCCCTTTAAAGGATCCGGAAAATGTTCCTTTGGTCAAATCAGCTGAAAAAGCTTTAAAACTTATACACCTCGAAGCTAAATCATTTAAGAGCCGGATTATTGATACAGGACATTTATTGCTCGCAATTTTAAAAGATGAAAATTCATATATATCTACTTTATTGGCAGATAAGAATATAGATTATTATGCCGTTAAAGAAGAACTGGAAAGTTATGAGCTTAAATCAAGATCTGATTTTCCGGGAGGAGGAGAAGAAGATGATGACGATGCCCGCAGTCAGTACGGAGGTCAGGGAAAGCAATCGACCAGCAATACACCTGCCAAGGGTACATCAGATACCCCCGTACTTGATAATTTTGGCGTAGATCTTACAAAAGCTGCTGAAGAGGGTCGTTTGGATCCTATCATAGGTCGTGAAAAAGAAATTGAACGCCTTGCACAAATATTAAGTAGACGTAAAAAGAATAATCCAATTTTAATCGGAGAACCGGGAGTAGGAAAATCAGCTATTGCAGAAGGCCTTGCCCTGAGAATTATTCAACGGAAGGTTTCTAGGGTTTTATTTGGCAAGAGAGTCGTTACCCTTGATTTGGCTTCTATTGTTGCCGGCACAAAATACAGGGGACAATTTGAAGAACGTATGAAAGCTATTCTTAATGAACTGGCTAAAACTGCCAGTGTAATACTTTTCATAGATGAAATTCATACTATAGTCGGAGCAGGTGGTGCAACAGGCTCACTGGATGCAGCTAATATGCTTAAACCTGCTCTTGCCAGAGGAGAAATCCAGTGTATTGGAGCCACCACACTTGATGAGTACAGACAGCATATAGAAAAAGACGGTGCACTGGAACGCAGGTTTCAGAAAGTTATGGTAGAGCCCACATCTGTTGAAGAAACTATTGAAATCCTAAACAATGTCAAGGAAAGATATGAGGAACATCATAATGTATTTTACACCGCAGATGCCATTGAGGCCTGTGTTAAGTTAACAGCAAGGTATATAAGTGACAGACATTTGCCGGATAAGGCCATAGATGCTCTTGATGAATCTGGTTCCAGGGTACATATATCCAATATTGTAGTACCTGATAAAATACTGGAACTGGAACGTCTGATTGAAGATTCCAAAAAAGAAAAAATAAAAGCTGTAAAAAATCAGAATTTTGAAAAAGCAGCTAGTTTTCGTGATAGGGAAAAGGAATTGATTGACAGGTTGGAAGATGAAAAAATAAGATGGGAAAAGGAACTGGCTAAAAACCGTATTACTGTTGATTCTGAAAAAGTTGCTGAAGTAGTGGCAATGATGACGGGAGTACCTGTACAAAGGATAGCTCAGGCTGAAGGACAACGGCTTCTAAATATGGGAGCTACTCTTAAAGGCAGTATTATTGGTCAGGATGAAGCTATTGAAAAGGTGGTTAAAGCTATACAACGAAACCGTGCAGGTTTGAAAGATCCTAACAAACCTATAGGGACATTTATATTTTTAGGACCTACGGGAGTAGGTAAAACCCAACTGGCAAAAGTTCTGGCCAGGTACCTTTTTGACAGCTACGACAATCTTATTCGCATAGACATGAGCGAATACATGGAAAAATTCAGCGTCTCCCGCCTTGTTGGAGCTCCTCCGGGATATATTGGTTATGAGGAAGGTGGCCAGCTTACGGAAAAAGTCAGAAGAAAACCTTATTCTGTGGTTTTGCTGGATGAAATAGAAAAAGCTCACCCTGATGTATTTCATATTATGCTTCAGGTTCTTGATGAAGGTCAATTGACAGATAGCCTTGGCCGCAGGATAGATTTCAAAAATACAATAATTATAATGACATCAAACATTGGCACCCGCCAGTTGAAAGATTTTGGACAGGGTGTAGGTTTTAATACAACAGCAAAGCAATCGCAAAGTAATGAATATGCAAAAAGTGTTATTCAAAATGCTTTAAAGAAATCCTTTGCTCCTGAATTCCTGAACAGGATTGATGATGTGATCATGTTTAACACTCTTTCCAAACCGGAAATTGTTAAAATCATAGATATTGAACTTAAGGGATTAATAGACAGGATAAATTCACTTGGCTATATTATAAAAATATCACCTTCAGCAAAAGACTTTATAATAGAAAAAGGATTCGATATTAACTTTGGAGCTCGTCCGTTAAAGAGGGCTATTCAAAAGTATCTTGAAGATCCTATGGCAGAAGTAATAATAAAATCATCTGTTGTCCAGGGAGAAGTAATTGCTGTTACCTACCACAAGAAAAAGGATAATTTAACAATTAAAGTTGAAAAGGCTAAACAAGGACAGGAATCTTTGTAATGTTTTCATTATTAAATATTACAATTTGTAAAATTAAAACCCGGATACCTTAGAAATTATATTATTTTCTTCAGATATCCGGGCTTATTAATTATAAGCAGACTATAACTCAACTTATTTTTCAGGCATTATTCTTATATTCTTCAATTGTAAAGTAATTAACCTTTTCGTTTAATGTATCTGCCTCATCATTAAGTTGTTTTGCCTGAACCGATAAGGTATCAGCAGTGGTGCTGAAATGTTGTATTATCTCGTTGAGCTGACTTATAGCCTTGTTAATATTAAGAGCTCCTATTTTTTGCTCGTTGCTGGAAGTATTTATTTCATTGATCAGATGTGTAGTATGTTCGAATTCAGGTATTAGCTCATTCATCATTGTATGTGCTTTTTCAGTAATACCCACACAATTCTCTGTCAAATCTATTATTCCATCAGCTGTTTTTTTGCTTCGTTCAGCTAATCTTCTTACTTCTACGGCAACTACCGAAAAGCCTTTACCTTGTTCTCCTGCCCTTGCTGCTTCAATAGAAGCATTTAATGCCAACAGATTAGTTTGAAATGCAATATCGTTTACCATGGATGTATTTGCAGATATTTCTTTAATATATTTCAAACTCAATTCAGTCTCTGTAGCCATTTTCTGAATATCGTCAAAAGCCTTTAGAGTAATTTTATCTGTTTTAACAGCATGTTCAGAGTTTTGTTCTATACCTGCAGTCATCTGTTCCATTGATGCAGATACTTCTTCTGCTGAAGTTGCCTGAATAGTTGCACCATTTAAAACGCTCGTCGCTAAATTATTAATAATTAAACTGGTATCTACGAGCTTATGTGCGCTCTCATGAATAGCCACAACTATGGTACTTAACTTTGAGTTTACTTCTATTATGGCTTTCATTAATAAACCTATTTCATCTGAAGAAATTTCCACATCATCATATGTTTTCAGTTTACCCTCTTTTAAATTGTCCAAAACATCAATAAGAAGCGATATTTTAGAAGTGACCCTGGTCTGTACTACATAAATTATAGCTGCAGAGGTTAAAATCAGGCATAATAAAGTACCAAGAATAAATACTAAAATAATTCCGGCTTTCTGATGGGCAACATTTTCTGCACCGGCAAATATTACCAGGTGGCCGAGAAATTTTCCATCTGTCAGTCTTAATGGGGATATACTTAAATATTTTACTGAACCATTTATAGAAATTTTTCTGAAAATTGGTTTAGTAATTTCAATGTTCAGATCGTCATAACCATCAAGCAGTTTAACTTCAGCACGTTTTTTGCCCCTGTATTCCGGATTCAGAGAATAGTAGATTTTACCGTTGGCACCTATTATAATTGATTCTGTAATACTATCACCTATTATATTCTCAAGAGTTTTTGCATTTTCTGCCGATTCATACCTTAATACACCTTCGGACATTAAAATACCCGGCATTTTAATTTGATTTTGAACTTTTTTTTCAATTTCTCCGGTAAACCTCTGAATATAAAATATTCCTAATGCGGCAAGTGCTATTAATTCAGTTAAAATAATTAAAACTCCTATTTTAAAAGAGAGCTTTGAATAATATTTGTTTTCCATACATACGTTAATTATGGTTATAATAAAAAATATTTATTTAACCCGTTATAAATGTTAATAGTTAGTATTTAATCAAAATAAATAATAGTAGATTGGATTCTGGTAAATAAGGATGGCTAACGTAAATATAGTCAAAAAAATCTTAATAATTTAATATTTTATTAACAATAGAGGGAGTTGTAAGGATATAAAATGGAAATATTCTAAATTATGAGTCGATTAGCTTCTTGTTTATTATTTTACTTTAAGAACTTTTGAATAACCGGTTTCTCCACCTGCATTTACTCCTTTAATACGGTAATAGTATGGTATGCCTGAGATTTTTTTTTCATCGGTGTATAAAACAACAGGAGAATTGGATTTTGGAGAAATTTCAAAATTTGCAACATCGGATATTACTGCATCCTGCAATCCGGTTGCTATAACAATCCAGGGTCCATGCGACGTTTCGGAACGTTCAAGAACATAAAAAGCTGCCCCGGTAGATCCTCTCCAGGTAAATCCTTTGCCGAGTTGAATAAGCTCAGGTTCCGGGGAAGGAGCAACAACAGGAGGAACTGGCAAATTTCTTATAAGGTATGCTTCATAAGTTATAAGATCCAACATTCTTGTTTCATCGTAGGCAAATCCATTTGCAAACCCAGGAACATGAAATGAATTCACAGGGGTACCACCTTCATTATGATAATACCAGCCTCCATCCCGGCGATGGCTTCGAATGGCCCACATTAATCCTCCGGAAATATTTTCTTCCCTTATTGTATTTAATAGTTCCCTGGTATTTTCATAACCGGCCAGACCTAATTCATCAATAATCAAAGGTTTCTTGTTTTTACACATTTCATGTACTTCATGGGCCAATGGAGATAACTCCCAAGGTTTTCCGCCTATCCTGTTCCAATACTCATAAAGATGTTCACTAATTATATCAATATTCGTATCCTCAAGAAAATCCTGTCTTTCCGCACCACCCGCATCCATTATTAAATGATTGGGATCAATACTTTTAATATAGGCTGCCATTTCTTTACTCCAGGCCAATATGCGTGGTTCCCACTCCTCATAAATTAGTTTCCTGTCACCGGCATAACTTCCGAACTCGTTACCAAGCTGCCATGCAAGAATAGCGGGATCATTCTTATATAACATACCGTTTACAGTATTTTTGCGGTTTAATATAAACCCCAGTAAATGTTTAAAATCATCTTTTACCTGCGGGTCAGTCCAGAATGATCCTTTAGGTTTGCCTGACAAGGAAGAAAATTCATCAACGCCTCGGACACTTTGAAAAGACTGGGAGGCAATAAATGGAATAATCAACCTTACATCATATTCATGACACAAAGCAATTATTCTGTCCAGGCACCTGAAAGCATCTTCATTATAATTACGGTAACCAGATATATAAACCGGCATACCTGCGTCATCAGGCGAATAAACTGAAAGTGAAAAGGTACGGGTAGCCCTTCCACCAGTTCTTTGGATACCTCCTAAAATATCACGTATTTCATATTCATCAGGGAATCTGTTTGTCCTGTCGTCCCTAACCTGGTTTTCGTTTTGTTGAATATTAGGTGCATCAAGTCCAAAGAACCTGAAAATTTTAGTTCCTTCATAAAGTACATCACCCTTTCTCACAATTATTGGCCAGGCATTATATTTTTTATCCTGAGCCTTTAATAAACTGACATCGGATAAACATGAATATAAACTTAACACAACACAGGTAAATAAAAAATGTGTATATTTTAATTTATCCATAAAGCGAATTTTTATTTATAAAGTTAATTAATTATTTCACCTATGAGATCATATTCATTGGCCTGGGTTATTAAAATATTATAAAAGTTCCCCAAAACCAGTTTAGTTGAATTATAAATTAATACCTCATTGTCAACTTCGGGTGAGTCAAATTCGGTACGGCCAATCCAATATTCTGGTTCTTCCCTGTCGATCATTACCTTATATTTTTTACCTATTTTAGTCTTATTCAATTCAAATGATATTTTCTGCTGCGCTTCCATGATTGCATCGTACCTGGATTGTTTAATTTCTTCAGGTACGTCATCTTTATAGGCATTGTATGAATATGAAAACTCTTCATGAGAATATGTGAACACACCTAACCTGTCGAATCGTGTCTTATTTACAAAATCTAGTAATTCTTTGAAATCAGCATCTGTTTCTCCCGGATGCCCAACCACAAGTGTGGTTCTCAAAGCAATCCCAGGTATTTCATTCCTAAGCAGTTTTATTAAGTTTAATGTCTCTTCCTTATTGTTTCCTCTCCTCATAAGAGAAAGCATTTTGTCACTTATATGCTGGAAAGGAAGATCCAGATATTTACATATTTTAGGGTTGGTTTTTATTATATTGGTTACATCAGCGGGGAATTTGTGAGGATAGGCATAATGAAGGCGTATCCATTCTATTCCTTCTATTTTTACAAGCTCTTCCAGTAATAAAGCAAGAACAGGTTTTTTATATAAATCCCACCCGTAGTATGTAATGTCCTGAGCTATAAGTATTAGTTCCTTAACTCCGCTATTTGCTAAATTTAAAGCTTCAGATTTCAGTTGTTCAACAGGTACAGATATATGCTTCCCCCTTATAACCGGAATACTGCAAAATGAACAGGTACGATCACAACCTTCGGATATTTTCAGGTATGCATAATGATCAGGAGTTGTAAGAACTCTTTCATTGATTAAGTCTTTATTTAAACCTATACCAAGTTGAGATAATATATCCTTAAAGTTATTAACTCCAAAATATTGATCTACCTCAGGAATTTCATTTTGTAATTCATTCTTATATATTTCAGATAAACAACCTATTACATATACATTTTGTATTTTACCTTTTAATTTTTCCCGGATAACTTCAAGAATGGTGTCTATTGATTCCTGCCTGGCATCTTGTATAAACCCGCAGGTATTAATAATCACTGTCCCTGAATCTATATTATCAGAATTATGAGAAACTGAATACCCTGATGATTCAATCTGTCTTAACAGATGTTCGGAGTCGACAAGGTTTTTACTGCAGCCCAGGGTAATGATGTGTATTTTATTTTGATTATTTAACATATACTTCAAATTGTTTGCAATCTTAAAAACAAGAGGGCGTTTCAAAATTACGAAACGCCCTCTTATTTTTAGAATACATTTTATGAATTCTTTCTATACACTTTTAGAATTGCTATTGCAACCTTATAGCCCTTAGGTATACATTTTCAGATTGGCCAAGGTAAACTGTTCCAGATGTAATAGTACCATAATAAGCAACTTTTAACTCTATTGTACCGGTCGATGCCAATGTGACTTCAGAATACCCTGATTGTCCAAAAACATATTGTAAATCCCATCCGGAAGCAGGTATAAAAGAAGTAGCCACCCCTTGTGTTGGAAATAACGGATTAGCATTGTTTGTAGTAATAGCCCAGCAAAGATTAACTCCTGCATTGGAAAGAGATTCATTTCCTATCGGGCAGTTAAAAAATACTCCGTAAGTACCGGCGGGAACATTGGTAATCTGAAGAAGTGTTGTAACTGTACCAGCGGTAATAGATGAACTGGCTATCACTAAAGCTGAAGTTGCGGAAACTGTACCATTGGCAGAGTAACTGGTTGGAAATAAGCTTGTATTTGAATACAAAGAATATGGAACGCTGATTAATTCACTTGTCCCGGTTATAGTATAGTTTATACCTCCTGTAGGGTCGGTAGCAACTTTAAGATAATAAGGACCATTTGCCCAATTAATGCCTGAGAAATTTCCGGTAGTTGTACCGGTCCCTATTTGTATAGTGTACAAGCCGTTTACATTTGTTGTTGCAGTTTGAGTTTCAGTATATGTAACTGATCCTGTGGCTGATCCTTGTAATATGCTAATTTGCAATCCTATTGCCTGGTTAGTAACTAGTTGATTACTGGAATTTCTAACCACTGCCTGGTAACTTATACTCTGTGGAGCCTGACTCCAAACTGAAAGTGTTAATAAACTGGAAATTAAAAGTGTAGATATTCTTTTCATATTAACTAGTTTTTAATAATTTTAAAATAAATAAGCTGATTACCGTTTTGAGAAATTCTTAAAAAATATACTCCATTAGCGACATTCTCCAATGAAATGTCTGTTTTGCTATCAGTTACCTGATTACTGCCAAGTAACCTGCCACTGTTATCAAACAATTGATAAGAAAGATTATCACTATTGTAACTTCCAATATCCAAAGTTAAAATTTTAGATACCGGGTTAGGATAAGCATTAAAAGTTAAGTTAATCTTATCAGCAACATTTATACCAGTATTAACTGCATAAATTTCAAATGGTTGTTGTACGCCCTCCGTAATTGTTCCGCTAACTCCGATGACTGTGCTACAGGCTACCTGTCCGACAGAATAACTGGCACTGCCTCCTGTACCTAAAGACTCTCCCCCAGCTGACAATGTAGCTTCCTGTGCATTTATCCTTATAGCACAGATAAAAAGGAAAATTGAAATAAAAATTATTTTATTCATTGTTTTCATCCTTTAAAAATTTTATAAATAACTATTTTAATGAATATTTAAATTCATTCTAAATTACAAAATAAATAAATATATTCGAATCTTTATCTCTTTAATTATTTAATTAACGAGCTGATAAAAAAGAAAATTATTAGAAAGTGTTAGTTGAATAGTGAATCTACAAATTCATATTTATTGAATACTTGCAGATCATCAATTCCTTCACCTATACCAATATACCTAACAGGAATTTTAAACTGATCAGAAATACCAATAACAACTCCGCCTTTTGCAGTACCATCTAGTTTTGTAAGAGCTAAAGCATTTACTTCAGTAGCAAGTGTAAACTGTTTTGCCTGTTCAAAAGCATTTTGTCCTGTAGAACCATCCAATACAAGTAATATTTCATGAGGTGCTTCAGGAACAACCTTTTGCATTACCCTCTTTATCTTTGTGAGCTCATTCATTAAATTTACCTTATTGTGCAAGCGACCGGCAGTGTCTATAATTACAACATCGGTATTTTTAGACAAGGCTGAATTGATAGTATCAAAGGCAACTGAAGCCGGATCAGCACCCATAGATTGTTTAACAATTTCTACTCCTGCCCTTTCACTCCAAATTACAAGCTGATCAACAGCAGCAGCCCTGAAGGTATCTGCAGCGCCCAGCAAAACACTCTTACCTGCTTTTTTGAACTGATGTGCAAGTTTACCTATAGTAGTTGTTTTACCGACTCCATTAACGCCAACGACCATAATAACATACGGCTTTGCATTAATAACAGAAGCAAAATCCTTTAGATTTGTATTATCTGTTTCTTCAAGCAGTCCGGATATTTCTTCACGAAGTACCGAGTTTAGTTCATCAGAATTCACATATTTTTCCTTTAAAACTCTCTTTTGAATTCGTTCAATTATTCTTACAGTAGTAGCAACTCCAACATCAGAGGAAACCAATATTTCTTCCAAATTATCAAGAACTTCATCATCAATTTTTGATTTACCAACAATTACCCTTGATATTTTTTGTAAAACATTTAATTTGGTTTTCTCCAAACCCTTATTCAATATTTCTTTTTTCTCTTTTGAAAAAATACCTAATATGGCCATCTTTAAACATTAAAATTTGGTAATTGCAGATATGGTTTTTTTATTGCCAATATATATAAAAAAAGCCTGCTTCTGAATAGAGAAGAAAGCTTTTAAACTGATATAAAATTATATGGTAAAATTATATTGACCGCTGTTATTTTTTTGCAAGGTAATCCTTAACTAATTCAGAAGGAACAATTTCTTCCTGGAATGTATAAGCACCGGTTTTTTCAGATTTTACCATCCTGATGATCTTAGCAGATCCTTTTCCTGCTCCTTTTTGCTTAAGGGTTGCTACTACTTTCTTTGCCATTGTTGATAATTTTTATTTCAAATAATAATCTTGTTGTCCTTATTTTATTTCCTTATGGACTGTTACTTTTTTAAGTACAGGGTTATATTTTTTCAATTCCAGTCGTTCCGGAGTATTTTTTTTGTTTTTAGTGGTTATATACCTTGATGTACCTGCCATACCGCTTTGTTTGTGTTCGGTACATTCCATAATTACCTGGATACGATTGCCTTTCTTGGCCATTTTAGACTAAATTAATTAATTAATATTTTGAAATATATCCTTTTTGATGAGCATCAGATAATGCTTTTTTAAGACCCTTTTTAGTTATTTCCTTAATTCCTGCGGCTGATACCTTAATAGTTATCCAGCGATTTTCATCTTCGAGAAAAAATCTTTTAATAAATAAATTAGGCATAAATGTTCTCTTAGTTCTTCTTTTAGAATGGGATACATTATTCCCTCGCATTACGCTTTTACCAGTTATCTGACAAATTTGTGACATAGTTTTTTTTTTCTTTAAGTCAATTTTAAACAGGTCGCAAAAATCGCTATAATTATCAAATAAACCAAATATTTTTAAGAAAATTTAATTATAGACTTATGTATTAAAATACAGGATTAACAAGACAATTAACAATTAATGCAGTAAAATTATTTTCAGTCAGAAATAGTTTTAGGAGTTCTGTCAATGCCGTATTAGCTGATCTTTGAATATTTTGTTCCCGGATATTACCCATAGAATATAGCCTGGTAATAGTTTTAATTACTGATGATACTGCAATCCACACTGTACCAACAGGCTTTAAGTCCGTTCCTCCATCCGGACCTGCAATACCTGACACGGCGACCGAATAATCTGTTTTAAATATCTCTCTTATATTGACAGCCATTTCTGAAACCACTTGTTCACTTACTGCTCCATATTGTTCTATAATTGATTTATCTACATTCAGTGAATTAATTTTTATTTCATTGGAATAAGCTACCACACCACCTTTAAAATACAATGAACTTCCCGGAACTGATGTCAGCATATTTGAAATTTTTCCACCAGTACAACTTTCAGCAACTGATAGAGTTAATTTATTTTTGCTAAATAGCTTATAAATCATTATTTCAGCTTGTTCATCTTCGTTCACTTAAATAATATTGTTTAATAATTGGAATTAACTTTTGTACTTCACCATCAACAATATCTTTTAATCTGTCATATATATCTCCTCGGGCTGAAAGTCGGAGTTTTACTATTCCGGGAGAAGGTAAATAAGCCAGTTTAATTGAAACAGGCAGGTTACTCTCCCATTTTTCAATAAGTAATGCAAGTTGCGATTCCGGTATTCCCTGCAGAAGTAATGTTTTATGAAAAATAGAAAGATTGTTAAAATAACCTTTTAGTTTAGGTAAAAGCTGTTCAGTAAATATACCTTTCATTTCATATGGTACTCCCGGGAGAAAAATATAAACTTTGGAGTTCTTTTCAAACCACATGCACGGAGCTGTACCAAAATCATTCTGGATTACAGTACAATTTGCAGGAACATCTGCCTGCTGCTGATTCAGAATATTCATTGAAATATTCCTTGCAGCCATTCTTTTGGTTATTTGTTCATAAACTTCTTCGTTCCTTACCAGCGTGGTGTTAAAAAATTCGCATGCGGCATTTTTAGTAATATCATCCTTAGTAGGTCCAAGACCTCCGGTGATAATTATTAAATCGGCTCTTAATGTAGCCTCATTTAATGAATTAATAATATGATCTTTATTATCTGAAACAGAAGTGATCTGATAGACATTTATCCCGGTTTGGTTAAGGTTTTGGGCAAGCCAGGCCGAGTTAGTGTCTACTATCTGTCCTATCAGAATTTCATCTCCAATAGTTATAATTTCAGCATTTGTATTATTTGTTGACAATTGACCGGTTTTTTTAATTATTTAATAAAATTAAAAATGGGAATAAATTTTAAATAACAAAAATATAATATTAAATTGATCGCAATGTTTCAATTTATTATTGAATAATTATAATCAATTAATTACATTTAAATAAGAGTTTAATTAATAAATATTTAAAAAAAAATAACATGGATAAAGTTAAAGAAATTGCAAAACTAATCGATCATTCCATTTTACATCCAACATTTACTGATTCTGACCTTGTGAGAGAATGTGGTATAGCTTTAAAATATGATGTAGCTTCAGTATGTGTGAAGCCATATGCTGTAAAACAGGCTGCCGGAATTTTAAAGGGATCCGATGTATTGGTAGGTTGTGTAATAGGGTTTCCGGCAGGTAACAGCAGTATTGAAGTAAAGGCGTTTGAAACTGAGGTGGCATGTAAGGACGGATCAGTAGAGATTGACATGGTTATAAATATAGGCAAGGCTTTACTGGAAGACTGGGATTACATTACAAGGGAAATAAAGGCAGTAGTGGACACTGCTCATAAATATAAAGCAATCACAAAGGTGATATTTGAAACCGATTATGTAACAAGGGATGAGCATAAAATTAAATTATGTGAAATATGTACTTCAGTAGGCGCTGAATATGTTAAGACATCTACAGGATTCGGATTTGTAAAAGGATCTGATGGTAAATATTCATATACAGGCGCCACAGCTCATGATATTGAGCTTATGAGGAAACATTCCGGCCCCAAGGTGAAAGTTAAAGCTGCCGGTGGCGTTCGCACACTTACTGAATTATTGAAATTAAAGGACCTGGGTATAAGCCGGTGCGGTGCCACCGCTACTGCTTCCATGCTTGAAGAAGCTTCTAAACTTTTCCATAATAAATGACAAATTATTATTTAAATCAATAAATTATATACTAATAAGTTAGTTGATTTATATTATCACATAATTGAAAAATTAATCATTTCGTATTTAATGTCTAAGATTGTATTAATTCTTTATTTTTTATTAATCCCTGCATATTATTGTTATTCACAACCTGCTATTAAACATGGTAGAATAAAAGTATCAGACAGTAACCCACACTATCTTCAATATGAAGATGGTACACCATTCTTTTGGCTTGGTGATACGGGATGGGAAATGTTTCTAAGGCTTTCAAGGGAAGACGCAAAATGGTACATTGATATACGTAAAAATCAGGGCTTTAATATAATTCAGGCTGTATTAATTACTGAATTCGAAGGTATAAACAAAAAAGGATATTATAACAATTTGCCTTTTATCGATGGGAACCCTGAAAATCCGGATCTTAATTCAGATTCTTCTCTTAAAGACAAGGATTCACATAGGTATTGGGACAATATAGATTCCATTGTAAAATATTCAGAAGATAAAGGAATGTATTTGGCCCTATTACCATGTTGGGGTGAATATGTAATTCCACGTGAAGGAAAACTGTTGTTTAAAACCGGCGACCAAGCCTATAATTATGGCTGGTTTCTTGGCAACAGATACAGGCATAATAAAAATATAGTCTGGATGCTTGGAGGAGACAGGCTTCCCGACGAATATCCCGGGAGTGCGGAAATATGGAGAGCAATGGCTAAAGGTATTGCAAATGGTACTAACGGCGTAAAAGATAAAGAAGGTAAAACTGACTATTCAACAACCTGTATGACATATCATTCTTATGCCAGCTCATCTCAATGGTTTAAAAACGATGACTGGATTGATTTTTATTCATGGGGATCGTACCATTCCGACTTTTATTTGTCAAGAAGTTATCAGCAAGCTAGTTCTGATTGGAACCTGACTGAACCGAGGCCAACCTTAAACAGCGAACCGGCATATGAGATGCACTCTGTTAACTGGATTGAAGGAAATGGTTACTTTATGCCTTATGATGTTAGGGATATAGCATATTGGTCAGTATTTGCAGGTGCATGCGGACATACCTACGGTAATCATTGTGTATGGCAGTTTTATGATGGAAAAAGAGAGCCTGTAACATTTGCCAATGTCAACTGGAAAAAAGCAATATTTTCCCCGGGTGCAGAGCAAATGAAATACCTCAGGCAATTAATTGAATCAAGGCCAATGATGGAATTAGAGCCCGATAATTCATTAATTACAGGGGATAATCCTGGTGGTTCAGGTCATATACAGGCAATTAAAGGAAAGAGTTTCGCTTTTATTTATCTCCCGACAGGTTATGTTCCTCTTGTAAAACTTGGACGCATCTCCGGAAAACAAATAAGGGCATGGTGGTACAACCCCAGAAACGGAGAAAGCACACTCATTGGTGAATATGAGAACAGGGGAGAAAAAAAATTTGATGTTCCGCAAATTTCCAGGGAGATGGATTGGTTGCATACCGGAAGAGGTTGCGATTGGGTATTGGTTATAGATGATGCTTCAATAAATTATAAGGCTCCCGGCAAATAAATTAAATAAATAATACTGAAAAAAATCATGAAAATAAAACTACTGCCTATAACAATAATGATACTATTTACTTTTATTTTTTTGGACGCAAAAACGCAGTTGTCAGAAAATAAATCAAATACAATAGTTATGTTTGGAAATTCCATTACTTATCAGGGTAAATGGGATGAAGTCACAGGACGGACTGATGTGATAAACTGGGGTATACCTGGTTATACAACAGGTCAGCTTATTTGGACAATAAAAAACGTACTTCATGACCATCCTGGTACAAAGATTTGGTTCCTTGAGGGTGGAATAAATGATATAACTTTAGGTGTGCCTGTGAAAAGGATATTTGAAAATTATAAGCTTATAGCCGATTCACTTAAAAGAAACCATATTATCCCTGTTGTGCAATCGACAATATTGAAACATGGAGATAAAGAAGCTAATATACAGGTTAATAAGTTGAATAAGCTGGTAAAAGATTACTGTCTGAATAAAAAAATTGAATATCTGGATTTAAATGCATTTCTTTCCAGAAACGGAGAACTTATTAATGAGTTAAGTACTGATGGAACACATTTGAAATCAGAAGCATATAGACCATGGGGAGAAGCCGTTAAGAAAATATTGACTAAATATAACATGTGATTTAATAAAACTATAATATGAAAAAATACCTGTTAGTTTTCATATTTTTTGCATTAGTTTTAATTCCTGCTGTTTTAAACTGTCAGCAAAAAAAACCTGTAGATTATGTCAACGTTTTTACAGGCACTTCCAATTCCCGCTGGATGATAAACCCGGGTTCATATATGCCTTTTGGAATGGTAAAACTGGGGCCCGATAACCAGTCTAATGTATGGAACGGTGGGTACGAATATACTGTAGGAAGTATTTCAGGGTTTAGTCACCTTCATGGGATGTCACTAAGCGGTGTTAGTTACATGCCAGCCACAGGCAACCTGTATTTTGGGGAAGAATATGCAAAGCTCTTCCCGGGTAATGCTGACGGACCATTTAAGGATATGTGGACTGCAGGTTACCGTTCACGCTACCGGAAGGAAGACGAGAAAGGCAGTATAGGCTACTACAGCGTTAAATTGTATGATTATGATGTTAACGTAGAGCTTACATCAACAACCAGATGCGGAATGTTACGCATCACTTACCCAAAAAGTAATCAGTCTCACCTGATCCTGGATCTGGATTGTCCTGCAGAAGAGTTGGCAAGTAACATTAATACTCATGTAGATAGAATTTCTGATACTGAAATTGAAGGTTTTATAACCCAAACAAATAGTTATGCCGGCACTTATACCGTCTATTTTGTATCTCAGTTCAGTAAACAATTCGAAAGCATTGATAGCTGGCAATGGTCTCCTTATATTGGAACTGATAACAAATATGGAACCGACTGGAGGCGTAAGTGCAAATTACATAAAAATATAGACACTTTTTCAGGAGTTGAAAAAAGCGGGGTGGTAATAAACTTCTCTACTGAAGAAAATGAAAAAATTATTGTAAGAACAGGAATTTCGTTTGTTAGTATTAATAATGCAAGAACTAACCTTATTTCCGAAATGCAGCCTTTTGGATGGGACTTTGACAGAGTAGTTGATAATGTACGTAAAGTCTGGAATAATTTACTTTCCTGTGTAGAAGTAAATTCAAACAACGAAACCGATATTTCTAAGTTCTATACAAATTTCTACCGTTCGTTTTGCGGAAAAAATATTTTTGATGATGTAAACGGCCAGTACATGGATATGTGCGGAAAACTGCAGCAAATTACCTCTCCAGCAACGCATATATTCAGCGGTGATGGCTTTTGGGGAGCGCAATGGACGCTATTCCCGTTTTGGACTTTGGTAGCACCTCAATGGGCAAATGCAATGAGCAATTCATTCCTTACACTGGGTAAAATTGGAGGTTGGTTGCCAGAGGCCCCCTGTGCACTAAAGTATGCACCAATTATGGGAGCCCAGCATCACAATGCACTTATTATAAGTTCTGTACAAAAAGGAATCTCTGATTTTAATAAAACCCTGGCATATCAGGCTATTAAACACGATTATACTACACAGGGCATGGAACATCCCTGTGGAGGATATGCAGGTAACCGTCATCTGCAGGCATATATGGATTATGGCTTCGTGCCGGACGAAGTAGGTCCGGTATCCAACACCCTCGAATATGCTTTTGATGACTGGTGTATGTCTCAGTTTGCCCAAACCATGAAAAATAAGACCGATGCCGGCTATTTTCAGAAACGTTCGCAAAATTATAGAAATATTTTCGATACCAAGACCCTCTACATGCGCAGGAAACACAAAGACGGAACCTGGGTGGACAATTTTGACCCTTTTCGGCAGGGTACAGAAGGAGGCTGGAATGGCCCGGGCTTTATGGAAGGTAATGCCTGGATATATACCTGGTATGTACCACAGGATTTACCAGGTACTTATAAAGCTCATTGGGAAAGATAATTTTAACAACCGTCTTGAAGAAGGGTTTGAAAAGAATTATGTCGATCTGGGCAATGAGCCAAACGTCCAGGCCCCATTCCTGTTCAACTATTCCGGAAAGCCCTGGCTTACCCAGAAATATTCCCGATTTGTAGCTGAAAATTATTATGATCTGTCACCGTTAAAAGGATGGATTGGAGAAGAAGATGAAGGTCAGATGAGCTCGTTATATTGCCTAATATCCATGGGTTTGTTCGAAATGAAAGCAGGATGCTCCGTTCAACCATATTACGATTTAAGCAGCGCAGTATTTGATAAAATAATAATACATCTTCCATCCGCAAGTTCAGCTTCAGACAAAACTTTTACAATTGAATCACATAATAACTCCAAAACAAATATTTACATCCAATCAGCTGCTTTAAACGGTAAAACATTAAGCCAACCCCTGATCTATTTCAGTGATATAGTCAAAGGTGGCAGGTTATTGCTTGAAATGGGTCCTGAACCTAACTACAATTGGGGGGTAAATTAAAAGAAAGTACATAAATCTCCGCGGTTGTCATGGATGCAATTTACCATAATTTTATACACGAATATTCACACTCTGAATATTAATAATTTATAAAATTAAATAATAAATTAATATGATTTAAGGTAAAATATTAATAAATGTCGTATTTTTACGACATTAAACATATGAATTAAATTTATGAAAACTTATTATAATCATTTATAAAAGCTTTGGAAGCTTACAATGATGATTTATTCTACCGATTGATCATTGGGGTCTCATCGGGTATTTTGGCAATATGGATTGGTAAGTTTATAGATTTTTTGCATTTATTCTAATTGGCATGTCTAATTTAAATTAATTATTATGATAAAAACAGAAGCTTTTACAACAGAACTTCAAGAACTGGCGAAGTTCTCCAAAGTTATATCTCATCCAGCCAGACTGGCAATCCTTCAATTTCTGGCTGAAACTAAAACCTGTATTTCAGGAGATATTTCCGATTATATTCCTCTAAGTCGTAGTACCGTTTCCCAACATCTAAAAGACCTTAAGGAAATAGGTTTAATCCAGGGAGAGGTAGACGGTCTTAAAATCAATTACTGTCTTTGCAATTCACAAATTGGAAAATTTAAAGAGATGTTCGATGATTTCTTTAAGAATATGACAACCATTGATATCAATTGTGATATAAACTGTAAATAAAACTATTATGGATAAGCTAAAAGTTTTGTTCGTATGTGTGCATAATTCAGCTCGCAGCCAAATGGCAGAAGCTTTGCTGAATCATTTGGCAGGAGAAGAATTCATCGCTGAAAGTGCAGGTTTCGGGCCAGCTGGTCATAATCCCCTTGCAGTAGAAGCAATGAGCAGGATTGGTATTGATATTTCAAACAACCAAACAAAAAGTGTTTTTGATTTCTCTAAGGAGGGTCGGTTTTTCAACTATGTAATTGCGGTTTGTGACGGAGCCAGTGCTGAGCGTTGTCCCATTTTCCCGGGGATCACAAAAAGGTTGGGATGGTCCTTTTGACGAACCGGCGTCATTTACAGAAACGCATAATGAACAACTGACTAAAATCATTGTGGTAAGGGATCAAATAAAAAAAGAGTTGGAGAACTTTATTATAACACACCATCTGGTGAGTTTCTAAAAAACAAATTAAAACTATACAATGAACGTATTAATCTTATGTACCGGAAACAGTTGCCGCAGCCAAATGGCACAGGGTTTTTTACAATCCTTTGATAAAAATATCACCGTCTGCTCGGCAGGCACAGAACCAGCCAAACAGGTTAACCAAACAGCTGTAAAGGTTATGAAAGAAGTTGGCATTGACATAAGTCATCACACTCCAAAATTTGTGGACCAATATCTGAAAGATGAATGGGATTATGTGATCACAGTTTGCGATCATGTAAATGAAACCTGTCCAGCCTTTTTAGGAAAGGTGAAATACAGGTTGCACATTGGTTTTGAAGATCCATCCAATGCCAAAGGAAGTGAAGAATTTATTAGGAGTGAGTTTTACAGGATTAGGGATGAAATAAAAAAAGGATTCTATAATTTTTATATTGAACAAATTAAAACAAACTTATGAAAGCAGAAGAAATCAAACTGATGGTTATGGAAAAGTACAGTAAAATTGCTGTACAAAGTAAATCGCAAAATGAAACATCCTGTTGCGGAAGCTCCTGCGGATGTGGCGATTCAGACTTTACATTTATCAATGATGATTATAGTAAGTTGGAAGGTTATAATCCTGATGCTGATTTAGGATTGGGATGTGGACTGCCCACCCAATTTGCAGGAATTAACCTGGGTGACCATGTCCTTGACCTGGGGAGCGGAGCAGGTAATGATTGTTTTGTTGCACGTGCAATTGTTGGAGACAATGGTAAAGTAACAGGACTCGATTTTACGGATACTATGCTCGCTAAAGCCAATGAAAACGTAAAAAAATTAGGTTATACAAATGTAGTCTTTGTAAAAGGTGATATTGAAGAGATGCCGCTTGAAGATCATAGTTTTGATGTAGTGGTATCCAACTGTGTATTGAACCTTGTGCCGGATAAGAACAAAGCATTTGCCCAAATCATGCGGGTATTGAAACCAGGGGGTCATTTCTGCGTTTCGGATGTTGTCATAAAAGGCAGATTGCCTGAAAATTTACGCAAGGATGCTGAAATGTATGCAGGTTGTGTTTCAGGAGCAGTTGATTTTAAAGAATATCTTGATATTATTAAAAATCAAGGATTTAAAGGCATTACCATTCACAAGGAAAAAGAAATAGTACTGCCTGGTGAAGTACTTGAAAAATATCATTCAAAAGAAGAAGTAGTAAATTTTAACAATAGTAATACAGGTATTTTTAGCATTACTATATCAGGATATAAGAACTAATTGTATCATTTCATGTTACCGATTCTTCTCATATTAAATTAATAAGATGCCAACAAAAAAACGATTAAAATTCCTTGACAGATATCTTACCTTATGGATTTTACTTGCCATGTTTATTGGTGTGTTTTCCGGATGGTTATACCCTGGCTTAGCTAGATTTTGGAATAGCTATTCTTCCGGAACAACCAATATACCCATTGCCGTTGGGTTAATCGTGATGATGTTTCCTCCCTTGGCAAAAGTAAAATACGAAGAATTGGGAGATGTTTTTAAGAATACAAAAATACTTGGATTATCCTTGGTTCAGAACTGGATCATTGGTCCGATTTTAATGTTTTTTCTGGCAATTATTTTCCTTCGGTTCAATATAGATTATATGTATGGAGTAATCCTAATCGGGTTGGCTCGATGCATTGCTATGGTCATCGTTTGGAATGACCTGGCAAAAGGGGATAAAGAATATGCAGCCGGTTTGGTAGCTTTTAACTCTATTTTTCAGGTGTTGTTATTTTCAGTTTATGGTTACGTATTCATTGCCATCTTACCAGGATGGTTTGGTTTACCGGTGAATGATCTGGTGGCACAAATAACAATAGGTCAGATTACAAAAAGTGTATTTATTTATCTTGGAATACCTTTTATAACAGGCTTTATTACACGATTTGTACTTATCTGGATAAAAGATAAAATATGGTACGAAACGAAATTTATTCCTAAAATAAGCCTATTCACTCTTATTGCACTATTATTTACAATTGTGGTGATGTTCTCCCTTAAAGGGGAGTATATTGTTAAAATACCATTGGATGTAATAAGAATCGCTATACCTTTAACCATCTATTTTGCTGTAATGTTTTTACTGTCCTTTTTCATGAGCAAACGGATTGGAGCAACTTATGAACAATCAACGACATTATCTTTCACAGCTGCAAGCAACAACTTTGAATTAGCCATAGCAGTGGCGATTGCAATCTTTGGGATAAACTCTGGAGAGGCTTTTGCTGCTGTGATTGGTCCTTTGGTGGAAGTTCCGGTAATGATAGCTTTAGTTAATTTGGCATTCTTTTTTAAAAGAAAATATTTTGTAAGCTTAATTTAATAATTAACATACCCATTATACGATATAAGCATATGACGTATCTTAAATTAAAATACTTCATTTAAGTTAAAACTAAACCCCCTTGAACCATCA
Organism: uncultured Bacteroidota bacterium; assembly: GCA_963766305.1. Taxonomy (GTDB): domain Bacteria; phylum Bacteroidota; class Bacteroidia; order Bacteroidales; family JAAUTT01; genus JAAUTT01. Next base: position 5,945 of record CAVYAE010000041.1, on the reverse strand, counting down.
GTGCCAATACCATAATCAATGCACAAATTAGTCCTTGCTGCTTTATTCATTTTAATTCTTATCCCAACACCATCTCCAGGGTTAATTCTTTCAAATTTATTGCTCGACCATTCAGAAACTGTCGATGCATTTGAAAAAATAACTCCTCCCAGTAATCCGTTATTTAATATATGAAACCTGTATTCAGTTTCTAAATAAAGTAAATTTAATCCTCTGAATCTACCTTCAATATATCCCCTGGCTGTATTATTATATGAATCTTCACCTGTGGCTGGTAAATCAAGATAAGGTGGCATACCTGACAATGTAAGCCAATCATAGCTCCAAACGGCAAGGACATTACCTGATTCCTTTGTAAGTGGAAAATAATGCCTGGCATCTATTAATATTGACTGCCAATTACCAGAACTTCCTAATTTTTTAAGATTATCTCTTAACTGAACATTAATATAACTGCCTTTAGCCGGATTGTTAGAATTTAACCTGTCATCATATTGAAAATTTAAAGAAATCCCTGATGAAACAGACGAATTGGTTAACCCGTATTTATCGTCATAATCTGGAACAATATTTGGAGGATTTAATATTTCATTAATATTCCAGTAAGTTTCAAAATTAAATCCTAAACCTCCAAAAATATTGTTGGTTATTTTAGCCATTACCACTTCATAAAATCTGAAACGGGAATAATCAATTGCATCAGCGTTATTTAAAGATGTTTCGCTGCCTAGTCCATATGTAAATGTAGGAAATTGATAATAACGCCAGTCTCCTGTAAGATTAATAGTTGCATTATTTAACCATATGTTGGAATTTATAATATTCATGAACTGTTTATTCTGGGAATAAATATTACTCATTAATATGGAAGATAATTTTGCATCTTCATCAAGGTGTGTATAAAATGAAACATTACTTACAAAACCAAAAAGATAACCTGTAACCATAGCATAACCAGGGTAAGGTATTATTGTAAAAAAAGGACCTGCTAAATTTAATTTTGATGCATTTTGTTTAACAGTTTCAGATTTTTTAAAAACATATTTGTACAAATCAATCACATCCTTTTGGGAAGTCAAATCCGAAGAAATTGTTACCGAGTCTTTTTCATTTTTTTGCGCTGAAATATCATCACCAATTATAGCTATAATGGAACAAATCAGAAAGAACCTGGAATAAAATGATCTGTTTATTTGATAAGTCATTTATTAAAAAGCATTTGATGCTTAAAACATCTTTTTATCTTTTTTGTTGTGCAATTTGTCTTTATTATTAAAATGTATGCATTATTATTTCATAATTTTTTTTACAGAATAGTTATTAAATAGGCAGGAGTAGTATTTTAAGGGATGATTTTTAAATAAAAGTTGTATTATCCATTATTGTTACTTATAGGTCAAAACATCTATATAGACTAATCTTGAATTTGATTGATTATTATGAGCGGGAGACGGGATTCGGACCCGCGACCCTCAGCTTGGGAAGCTGATGCTCTACCAACTGAGCTACTCCCGCATGGAATTTTTAATTTTATATTTTTAATTGGCTTAACCTATTTTATATAGAAACCATTTATTAGATGTCAAAAATAATGAATAGATCTATTTTTTTATAATTTATAATCAAAATAAAATAGAAAATGAAAAACTTCTCCTCTATCTAATTGTATGCTGATGATAAGAGATGGGCTATAGTTTTTGAACAAACTGGTTATCATAATAAAGACTTAGATGTTGAAATTTAATTAAATTATTATGGAAATTGTTTAATTAATCTTAATAAAGCTGGGAATAATAATAAGTATGTTACAAATATTAGAAATTATGAAACATTTCAACAAATTGCAATGGTACTTAATACTAAAGACACCTCAATATTTAAACCAACTTTAAAACCTAATAATGATTGGCTAAACTGGCCAAATGGAGGCGCTCTTTAGGAGCTTTATATTTTCGATTATAATTCGAGAACGGGGAGTAAATTAAGTCATATAAGTTTTGGTAGTGGGTGCTACTATTTATACAGTAATAGTATTTCAGGTGGAGATTTATTGAATATTCAAACGGGTAATTTTGCTGTTGTCGCGTATGCTTGCGGCAGGTATGAACCCTCAGGTAGCCAATGGTTTTGTGGAGTTGAATAAATGCAGACGTGATGATATATTTTATGAAGATTATAATCAGAACAAGCCTGTATTGGGAAAAGTAAAACTTAAAGAATTCACTAAGGAATTTTCTGATATATTTAACCTGAAATAAAATTGCAGGACAAAACCAAATACCTTAAAACTTGAAAAAGTAACAACTATATTTTGGATTAAATTTTCAGTTGTCAGATTCAGGTTGCAAAAATTATCTTTTAGGATGAGCCTTAAAAAATTCCCAAATTACATAAGTTGCATCGAAATCATTACAAGTGTGACCAATAATTTCAACCGGCAAGTATTGTTTACCTTCAGGCCAGGTATGCCCTCCTCCTTCTATGGCATATAAAACCACATCTGTACCTTTTTTATCTGAATGATACACGAACCGTTTCACTATAGATCCGTCGTTTGGATCAGTATCAGGTAGTTTGGTTATTATTGGTATTGAATTGCATTCGTTATTTTTTACCCAAAATTCAATAGATTGATTAACAGACAATACTTCTCCGAATTTTTTCCTGCCAAAAGGGCCGGTTACCATTCCGCCATTCCATGGTACAAGTGGGTCTTTTGTGCTGTTAATGGATAACACTGAAACCGGATTAACAGGTATACAACTGGATATAATATTTTTAGAAATATTTCCATCTACCGGAGCGATAGCCGCTATTTTACGACTAAGTTCACATCCAAGCCTATAGGTCATTATCGCCCCATTTGACATTCCAGTAATAAAAACCTGGCTGGAATCCAAATTGTATTTAAATAAAAGATTATCAATTAAGGTGGAGATAAATCCTGTATCATCTATATCTTTTGTATCTTTTTGGTAGTGGGCCGCTTTATTACCACGTCCATCATGCCAGTATTTGTTGATTCCGACCGGATAGACAACAATAAATCCTTCTTTATCTGATAATAAATTAAATTCTCCATGAGTAAGGTTTACCATGCTGTAAGCTGTAGCTCCTCCTCCATGTAAAACAAGTAATAGCGGAGTATGTATTGCTTTAGTGTATGATGGTGGAATATGAATAATATAAGACCTCTTCTGAGTCCCAACCATTATTGACTCATTATAAGTATTATCCGCTAAAGACACACAATTGGTTAGTAGTGATAAGGCGATAAACACTAAAAATATAATACTTTTCATTTCATTTTTTCAATTCATATTTATTAAAATTCCTAGATAAAGTGAATATAAATTTATTTTAAACTTTTATAAATAAAGTTCCTGAATTTAACAGTCCCGTTTCCCATGGAACAAAGACCAATGCGTAAACTCAAAAAACCACTCAGAACATTATGATGCAACCCTGAAACTTCCACTGATGATTCAGTTTTAATCCAGTTTATGCCATCCAGGCTATAATACATATCAACTGTGCTGTTTATATTTTTTAGACGAAGGTAAACGTGATTTTTAACAACATTTTTTTCTGTAGGAAACTGCCAACCTCTTAAATCTGTAATAATATTGGATTTATCAGTCAGAATACCCGAATGAAAGCTATTGTTGTAAAAAAGCACCATTCCTCCGGTCGCATTACCCTCAATAACAAGCTCAACTTCTGCAATATATGAATGATCGGCAGGAATGCACAACATTGGAGAGCAATCCCCTACTGATTGTCCTTTAGCTTTAATAACCAGACTATTATTAACCAGATGAAACCGGCTGGTATCATATTCCCCGAAAAATTTCCAATTTGGTTTTAATTCTTTTTCACTAAAGCTGTCATTCAATGAAAATGCACCATTTGAAACTATTCCTATAGGTTTCTTAATTGTATCGTCCGGTTTAATATTATCAGGTATCCTGAACCATCCGTCCTGTGTCCATTCAACAGGTTCAAGGAGAGTTTGGCGACCCATATTATAATGGTCCTTTTCATATCCATGAAAAATTATCCACCAGCTTCCGTTAAAATCTTTAAATAGGGTCCCATGACCTGTTGACCACCATCGTTCAGAATTACTTCTTGTTCTTACTATTGGGTTATATGGGGAATTTTCCCAGGGACCAAATGGAGATTTTGCACGTGCGGATATTATCATATGGCTCGTAGCCGGACCGGCAGTACCACCTTCAGCAGTTGTGAGATAATAAAAATCATCATGCTTCACAAGCTTGGGACCCTCCAGGGCAAAAAGTTCGATTGTCCAATCCCGGGGGATAGGCCATCCATCATAGGTGTGCTTGAATTCACCAGTAACAGAAAGTCCATCTTCCGATAAAGGAACATAGCCACCATTACTGAAATATAAATATCTCCTGCCATCTGCATCAACAACATGACCCGGGTCAATGTTTTTAATTTTCAAATCCACAGGATCACTCCAGGGGCCACTTACCGAATTGGCTGAAACTACATAAATATTGTTATTAGCCGGGAAGTAGATATAATATTTGGATTTATACTTTACAAAATCAGGTGCCCAAACTGATCCAACATATTTATACAACGCATTGGTTACAGGTTCCCAATTAATCAGGTCTTTTGAATGCCATATCAACAAACCCGGATAATACTCAAATGAAGAATGAACAATATAATAGTCATCCCCATCTGCCAAAATACTCGGGTCCGGATTATCTCCCGCGAAAACCGGATTTACAAAATAACTGTCCCCTCTATTATTTAAGCTTGTCTGGTATTGAGCATTTGCATATAAAGAAAGTTGAAAAAGCAAAACAATCATTAAACCCGTTTTCATAACATATTTTATTTGAATTAGTATATATAGTAATTGTATTGTCGTTTTCTAAATTTAATATATTCAATCTATTAATATAAATAATTTTAGATTATTAAAATATATGATTTGCAATAAATTTAAACTAATTATTTGTTTGTATAAATATCAACCATCCTCAATATAACTTTTTAACCGGTCCCATCTACCCAAAGTATATCCAATTGCCACGCCTATAGCACTTTTGGGCAATACCTTTGTAATATTATCTTTTAACGAGGTTTCCAATTCCTTGAGAACAGGCAATGACTTTTCTATACGTAATTCTTTACGCTTCTTATATGAAAACTTTTCTTCCCTCGCAATTCGTTCTATTTCATATAGTTTCTGCATTTCAGAAAGTACATATTCCGCTCGAACTTTATCATTGTTTTTCGATTGTTCAAAATACCGCCGGGAATGCGCCAGGATAACATGGTGATTCCTTCTTTATGGTCGAAGATATCATAACCGCTATACCCATCCGTTTGCAATGTCCCACGATATCCTTTTAAAAATCTTATCGGTCCTTCCTGTCCACGCCCTCTTTGATAATCAAAACATACTATTTTATTAATCGGGTAATAATGTACCCAGTAGTAACCCCGGTGAGTGCTACCAGGATGATCCTTTTCCAATACCGGGATTGGGGTCTCATCGACCATCAAATATGGACTGTGCCGGATAAATTCAATTTTTTTGTGATCCGTGGAAAGTTGGCAGGGATCGGCCCACGGGTATTTACTATTCTGTCCTGTTTAACCGGCTTATTTAGTCAAGTGAGAACATCACTTCCTATATTAATCCGACCAGAGACCTAACTATTTGTAATTCCAATTCCTGGGTAAGCTTTACCCTAACCCTATTTGGATTGCAGATTTCCAGTTCAGTTTTCTTTGTTACATGTGATGTTTTGTCCAAGTTAATTTTTTGGTTCCGGAATAATCACCGGGATAAAAGTATCATCGGTGTTATTGTTCGATTTCATAAACTTCTTATACCAATAATAGTAGGTTGGTGCGCTGATGCCGTGTTGCCAGAAAAATGAAACCCTGGAGAT
>CAVYAE010000040.1:0-48710 GCA_963766305.1 uncultured Bacteroidota bacterium | reverse complement strand
TGGGAACAGTGATCTTTCCAAATGCGGCATCAAAGCCAGATGACGGCCATCCTCGGAACATATTCCGGCAACTGCATAATCTGATCCGTTAGGATTGCCCGGATATTCCCCGTAACTAAATTTCATTACCACCTTGTATCTGTCCTCACTATAAGGAAAATTAAATTTTCCTTCACCATGTGCCACCCAAATTCCCAGTCTGTTTCCTGAAAAAGAACCTAACATAACAGAATTATTTTCCGGGATACTTACATTGACAAATGCTGATTCGAATTTATGTGATTCATTTCTGGACATTGCAGGTTTTAATTCATGCAACGGAGTTACAAGACCCAGTTCAACCATTAGCTGGCAACCATTACAGACACCCAGGCTAAGAGTATCCCTGCGTTTGTAAAAATTATCAAGAGCCTGTTTAGCCTTTTCGTTGTATAGAAATGCTCCCGCCCAACCCTTTGCCGATCCAAATACATCAGAATTTGAGAATCCTCCAACAAATACAATCATATTTACGTCTTCAAGGGTTTCACGTCCTGAAATAAGATCGGTCATGTGAACATCTTTAACATCCATACCTGATAAATACAAGGCATATGCCATTTCCCTGTCACCATTTACACCTTTTTCTCTTATAATGGCTGTCTTAATATGAGATTTTGGAGGCCGGTCCGGACTTATTCCCAAAGAATCGTATGTGCCCCTGAAATGCTGATTAAATGTAAAATGAAGAGGCTGGATTTTATAATTGTTATACCGTTGCAGAGCCAGGTTGTGACTACATTGAAGGTTGTCAAATAAATAAGATGTCTTAAACCAGGCATCTCTGAGGTTATCTATATTTAATGTCCACTTCTTTTCATTTTTACGTAATTCAATGAACCGCTTATCAGTAATGTTCCCTATAACCATATAATTTATTCTGTTATTTTCCAAAAAAGTATGAACTTCATCAGAATTCCTGACCTGTAAAATTAAGCCGGGGTTTTCGCAAAAAAGAACTTTAATGATATCATTTTCATCTATTTCTGATAAATCAATATTTAACCCTGTATGATTGTTTGTAAATGTCATTTCCAATAAAGTCGTTACCATTCCCCCTGATGATATATCATGACCAGCTAAAATCTTACCTTCCTCAATCAGTGTTTGGACTGAATTAAATACTCTTGCAAAATAACCAGGATCAGCTACATTTGGGGTTGAATTGCCTAATAAACCCACGATTTGTGAAAAACTGCTTCCTCCTAGGTTATAAGGTGTCTTTGAAAGATCTATATATATTATTTCAGAAACCTTTTCAGGTTTTAAAGAAGGTGTGACACATTTGCGGATATCAGTTATTTCAGCTACCGAAGATATTATCACTGTTCCCGGGGCATAAACCACTTTTCCGTCCGGGTATTGCTGAGTCATTGATAGTGAGTCTTTCCCTGTAGGTATATTGATGCCAAGGGCTATAGCAAAGTCACTTGCTGATTTGACGGCTTTGTAGAGCCGCGAGTCTTCTCCGGGATTTTTACAGGGCCACATCCAGTTTGCACTCAGAGATACCCCATTAATATGATCCTGCAAAGGAGCCCATATCAAATTAGTCAGGGACTCGGCAATTGCAAGTACAGATCCTGCCCCCGCATCTATAAGGGAAGCTGCAGGAGCATGACCTATTGCATTTCCAATGCCTTTGTATGTTTCATAATCAAGTGTTACCACACCAAGGTTATTCACTGGTAACTGAATTTCACCGGTCGTTTGCTGGAGTGCTACGCGTCCTGTAACTGAACGGTCGACCTTGTTTGTCAGCCAGTCCTTGCAGGCAACTCCCTCCAGGGTAAGTATCTGTTCCAGGTAATCTGTGAGCTTGTCTTCTGTATATGCAAGCTTGGAAAAGATGGTATTGAGAGAATTGTCAGATATCTTTATTTTTGGGGGATTACCCAGTAAATCTTCAATTTGCAGGTCTATTGGCTTGCTATTACCTGTTCTGTCCAGAAAGGTAAACTGATGGTCGTCTGTTATTTCTCCTATAATGTACGAAGGCGATCTTTCTCTTAAAGCTATCCTGGTAATCATTTCAAGATCTTTATTTTTAACTATTAATCCCATTCTTTCCTGGGATTCATTACCAACAATTTCCTTTGCTGATAAGGTGGGGTCTCCTACAGGTAACTTATCTAAAAATATTATACCACCAGTAGCTTCTACCAGCTCTGACAGGCAGTTCAGGTGACCTCCCGCTCCGTGGTCATGAATTGATATTATCGGGTTTTCTGCAGATTCTCCAAGAGCCCTTATAACATTACTTACTCTTTTTTGCATTTCAGGGTTTGAACGTTGCACAGCATTCAACTCTATCACATTGTTATATTCACCTGTATTAACAGAAGAAACTGCACCACCGCCCATACCTATCCTATAGTTGTCACCCCCCAGAAGAACTATTTTATCCCCTTTTTCAGGTAAATCCTTGTTTACATCCTTCTTTAAGCCAAATCCTACGCCACCCGCAAGCATTATTACCTTATCATAACCATATAATTTATCACCTTCCGAATATTCGAATGTAAATAAACTGCCACATATCAATGGCTGGCCGAATTTGTTTCCAAAATCACTTGCTCCGTTGGATGCTTTAATAAGAATTTCTTCGGGAGATTGATAAAGCCATTTCCTGGCATCTGTTTTTTTCTCCCATGACTTTTCTCCATTTAACCTTGGATATGAAGTCATATAGACTGCTGTGCCTGCAAGGGGAAATGCTCCTTTTCCACCTCCGATCCTGTCACGTATTTCACCTCCGGTGCCGGTGGCTGCTCCGTTAAATGGTTCAACAGTTGTTGGAAAATTGTGTGTTTCAGCTTTAATTGATATTACTGTTTCTACTTTACGGATATCAAAATAATCAGGTTTATCCTGAGTTTTTGGGGCAAATAAACCAACCATTGGTCCCTGGATAAATGCACAGTTATCGGTATAGGCCGAAATTACCCTGTTATTATTAAGCTTTGTGGTCTGTTTAATAAGCTGAAATAAACTTAAAGGCATTTCAGTGCCATCTATAATAAATGTACCATTAAAAATTTTATGCCTGCAATGTTCCGAGTTAACCTGGGAAAATCCAAAAATCTCTGAATCAGTAAGTTTCCTGTTTAATTTCTTGCTTAAATTATTAAGGTAATCAATTTCATTTATATTGAGAGCCAGACCTTCCTGTTTATTGTATGCTTCTATATCATCAATAAACATTATTGGATCAGGTTGCCTTGATATTAAAAAAATATCCTGTGAAAGATTTTCATAAACCTTACTTAACATACGATCATGCTTACTTGTTTTTGATTCCACCCTTATAAATTCTTCAATTCTCTCAATACCTTTAATTCCCATGTTTTGAGTAATTTCAACAGCATTTGTACTCCACGGAGTAATCATTTCTACCCTTGGGCCTATGAAAATGCCGTTTACATGGTCGTTATTCAACTTGTTTCCATTAGTAATAAGCCATCCAAGTTTATTAGTTTCATCAGCTGATAAATGTTGGTTAACTTTAACAGCATATATCTTTTTATCAGTACTTTCGAAAAATAAGATCATAGTATTTAATTACCGGGTTTTAACAGCAAAAATAACAAAAAGGGAGATTAATTACTTAATGAATATATAAATGCTTTGTAAAAACGATTGATTTCTATAATTTTGTCTTCATTTATATATTATTTTTAATCATCTTATTAAACTATTGTGCAACTAACTAGTCTAAGCATCAAAATAAGATATATGAGAAAATTTGTTCATATTTATTTAATAATACTATTTTTATTTATTTCAGGAATAGTTAATGCACAAAAAGTCGTATCAGTTACCCATGTAAATAATAAAAAGAATATTCCATTAAGGCCAAACAGCAGGGATTATGGGCCTAATTTTCGCGATAACATGTTTAACCGGATTGAATATTCAAAAGATGGCAAACTGTTTATTAATCAACGTCCTGGGAAATTAGAACCTGGGAACTTACAAAATAAGACCAATCTTAAAAATAATCAAAGCCTTCAAAGACGACAATTTAATATGTTTCACAGACCTCTCTAATGAAGAAAAATAATGTCTATAATTGTTTAGTAATGATAAAACAGGAATTTTCTATGTTTGGGCTGGTTTCACTTTTTGTTTTGACATTACTGGGACCCGAATATGTTAAAAGTCAGTCAACCGTCAAGGATTGGCTTGATGCTGGAAATAAATCACAGGCTGAAAAAAAATATAATCAGGCGATTGATGAATTTACGAAAGCATTAAAAATTGATCCCAATAATTCTGAAGTATACTATTACAGGGGAAATGCATATTTTCAACTAAAAAAATTCAGGGAAGCGGTATCAGATTACTCATCGTGTATAAATATAAAACCTGGATTTATTCATGCTTATTATAACAGGGCCAATGCACGGTATGAGCTGGAAGAATTTGATAATGCAATAAGTGATTACAGTAAAATAATTGCTATGGATTCAACTTATTATGATGCTTTTTTTGACCGGGGTAATGCTTATTTCAAACAACAAAAGTATCAGCTGGCATTGAGTGATATTTCAAAAGGTATTCTCTTAAAACCTGATTTCCCTGATAGTTATTATGACAGAGCCAATATTGAATTTCAGTTAAATATGTTAAACGAAGCCATTAGCGATTTCCAGAAAGCAATAGAATTAAATCCAAATGACCACGACTATTATTTTAATAAAGCAATTACTGAATTTAATCTTGATATGGATACCGAAGGTTGTGCTGATCTTGAAAAAGCAAAAAAACTGGGAGATAGTGAAGCAGAAGATTATAGCAAAGAATTTTGCAATTAAATAAGATACAGCCTTTTTGGCTTATTTATTATAGATTACCATGATACCATATAATTTAACCCTACCGTATACAAAACATTCCATCTGCTGTCTACAAAAGAAGGGGCATTTACAGGTTTATATGCGCTGGTACCCGCCCTTATAATAAAGTTATTGAACGACCAGGTTACCTGAACAGGAATTTCAATATATGACAAATTAAACCGGGTTTTGACAGCAAATAAGTTAGATATTAATACACTTGATTTAAGTTTTTCATACGATTTATCAATCTTTGGATGCTTGTCCAAATACCTTATAACTGCTTTGACCCATAAATTTTGAGGATTACCAGTTAAATATTCCCTAAAATTCCCAATTGTAGCCTGCGGATTGCTTTGTTCATAGGTAAGTAAAAACGGGTAATATAAATAAGCATACCTATGGTAATAATATTGGTCATTTAAGGTAAGGTTCACCATGGGCTGAACAAGTAAAAGCTGGTTTTTCCACATCAGCTTATCCAAAGAAATGTTAAACCCTGTTTGTGATTCCATAACAAATTCATTTTGAGTTCCAAGAACATAAGCTGTGGTCAAATTACCTATAAACCAGGTATTTTGAGCATTAAATACCAATGCAAAATAGTCACTGAAGGCCGATCTGAATAAATTCATGTTTGCACTGTAAGCAAAATGAACATAAGTAGGTGTCAAACTTAAAAGTGAATTGAATTCCCAACGGTAACCTGCCAGAAAATCGAGTTCTGTAGCTGTGTTGTTGTAGGTGGTATCAGCATCTTTTATAAAAAATGGCGTAACGGATACCATTATACCCGATTTTCCTAAATAACCAACGGATGGTGATATTGAAGGCTGCACAATATCAATAGAATATATCCCTAAAGTATTTGTATTTGAATAATAGGTAATTCCTCCCAATAATGATGATCCTAAATTACCTTCATTCCTGTTTTTTTTTGTACTGTCCTTTGAAGCTGAAAATTGTGAGTATAAATTCCCATTATCTGCAAGGTACATTATTACTATTATAATTCTTAGAAATATCCTCATTAACTAATATTCTTTCTTTTGTTGTATGTGTAATATTAAAACAAAATTTGTAAAAAATCATGATAATTCAAAGTATATAAATGTCTTATTATTTTAGTAAAAATGAGTAAAACAGGAAATAAAATATTGTTTAATTTGTAATAATTATTTAGTATTGATTATATATCAGTAATATTATGGAACTGGACATTTCTAATCAGATTACGTCTGATATCCTTCAAAAGGAACATTTCGATGTGCTAATTGCAGTATCTGGTTATGAAAGCCGATCCGTATATTTGACTGCTAAACTTGACATTTCGGGCATAAATAAGAAAATTGTATTTGGATTTAATGAAAATAAAAATATTTTATTCCGGCAATATAATGATAATCAATATCTGGATTGGGGTTTCACAAACTATAACGTATCTGCCTATGATTCCTCTCCTTTGAAAGATATTTTGGATAATAACTGTTTGCATCAACCTAAGCATTTACTTAACATTCTTATAGACTATTCATGTTTGCCCAAGGTTTGGTACAGGGAAATAATAAATTATTTTATTAACCTTGAAGAAAAACTGGTTAAGGTAAAATTATGGTTTTCATATTCACCTTCAGAATATTCAAGGTTTCAGACAAATGCAGGTAAAAACATTATAAGTGAAAATCTTCCGGTTTTAAAGTCTGACAAAGATATCGCATTAATTATCGGTCTAGGCGATGACAATAAGATAGCAGAAAACCTATTACAATATTTAAAGTCTAAAGTAACTTATGTTTACTATGCCGATTCATCTGCTGATGAGCGTTTTGTAAGGGATATCGTAGAAAATAACCAGAATCTTATCAGTCAGGTAAAAAAGGACAATATCATAAAATATCCCATACATGATTTAAACTCTATAAATAAGTCCTTAACCGATCTTTGTTTAAACTTCAGGCTGGATTATCAGCTGGTGCTGGCACCTGTAGGACCAAAACCCTTTAATTTAATGTGTTACATCCTTGCAAACCGGTATCCTGATATTAAGATTTGGGAAATGAAAACTAAGGGTACCTTTACCCCTTATGATAAAAAAGCTCAGGGTGAGTTACTTGTATACCAATTGGAATTTACAACCGAAGAAGTGGAATATGCTGATTGAGGGAAATGAGAAGATGAATAGAATTTGTGATCTTTTTAAAATTAAATATCCTGTTATACAGGCAGGAATGGTATGGTGCAGTGGTTGGAAGCTGGCCTCAGCAGTAAGTAATTCCGGTGGATTGGGGCTTATAGGAGCCGGTTCCATGCATCCGGATATCCTTACCGAACATATCCGTAAATGCCATGTTGCTACTGCTAATCCTTTTGGAGTGAATGTTCCGCTAATGTACCCTGAAGTAGAAAAGTTATTGAAAATAATTGTGGATGAAGGGGTTAAAATTGTATTTACTTCAGCAGGTAATCCTGCTATTTATACATCATACTTAAAAGCAAATGGAATAATAGTTGCTCATGTGGTAGCCAATACCAAATTCGCTTTAAAATGTAACGAAGCACAAGTTGACGCTATAGTAGCAGAAGGTTTTGAAGCCGGGGGTCATAATGGACGTGAAGAAACAACTACTATGACACTTGTACCTCATATTAGAAGTGTGACTGGTTTGCCATTGATAGCTGCAGGAGGTATAGGCTCAGGCAGGGCAATGCTGGCTGCCTTTGCTTTGGGAGCTGAAGGAGTACAGGTAGGTTCAAGGTTTGCAGCTACTACAGAATCTTCAGCAAACATTGAATTTAAAAAGAAAATAATAAGTACCAGGGAAGGTGATACTATGTTAACCCTCAAAAAAATAACTCCGGTAAGGTTAATAAGGAACAAGTTTTTTGACCAGGTCAGTATGGCTCAGTCGTCAGGGGCAAGTATAAATGAATTATTACAACTACTTGGAAAAGGTCGGGCCAAACTAGGAATGTTTGATGGCAACCTGGATGATGGAGAACTTGAAATAGGGCAGGTTGCAGCTATGATTAACGAAATTCAGCCAGCTGCTACGGTTGTAAATGAGATGATTAAAGAATTTGAAGAGGTTAAAGGTAAATTGTGCAGTAATGAGGATTGGTAAGGTTTAATTGAACATACATTCCGTAAATGGTGGTAAATTTGAAATTTCATAATTAATCCAATGAATAAAGTAATTACTATAAATCAGTCCACATGTAAAAAATGCTTTATATGTTCTGAAGTTTGTCCCAACAAAATATTAATTACGAACCAGTATAACCAAATAACTGCCAGAAATGACAGGATTGATTTATGTTTTAACTGTGGCCAGTGTATGGCTGTTTGCTCATCCGGATCAATTGTTGTTAATGGGTTATCGTACGAAAAGGATTTTTTCAATTTACCCGACAGCACATCTTATGAAAACTCGTTTTTTGACATGATACATTCCCGGAGGGCAGTCCGGAACTTTAAAGAAAAAGCCGTTCCTAAGGAATTATTAGAAAAAATTGTCAGTGCCATATCCTTCGCCCCACCAAGTTTTCCTCCACTTAAAATAAAGATCATTGTAGTTCAGAACACCAATTTGATAAGGCAGGCTTTACCAAATATGATTAAATTATACGATGCACTGGTTAAAGTAATAAATAATCCGATAATAAGGTTCTTCATCAGGAATGAAGTCGGAAAAAAGAAATTTAAAACAATGCAGGATCACCTGATACCTTTGCTAAAATGCAGGTTACCAGACCTTAAAAATGGTACCGAAGATACCCTTACCCGCCATGCTCCTGCTATGATACTGTTTATTGCAGATAAAAATGAGGAAGATATCCGACAGGATATATATATAGCAGCCACTTATGGAATACTCGCAACTCATTCTCTTGGCTTGGGTGGTTCAATTATGGATATTATTCCTCCAGCCATTGAGCGTGACAAAGATTTAAGGAAATTATTTTGTATTCCTGACAACCATGAGGTTATAACATCAATGATTATAGGTTACCCTAAATATAAATATTTAAGAGGAATAAAAAGAGAATTGCAAAGTGCAAAATGGCTATAAGCCATATGATGAAACTACATTTATATTTGCCTTGTCAATACAAACCTTTTATAAGTTAAAAGTTTTTTTTATAATTAACTGTATTCCATTATTTTCATTAAACGTTGCTTGTCTATAATCTCAATAGTTTTTCCAAATATTTTAATAATGCCGTCTTTTCGTAATTCTGATAAGGTTCGTATAACATTTTCAGTTGTCATACCAATAAATTCAGCTATTTCCTTTCTGGATACCGGAAGCTGAAAAGAATTATTTTGGTATATTTTATCAGAAAAATATAAAATTATAAATGCTATACGGCCAAATAGCCGGTGCTTCTTCACTTCTAAAAATGTCAGAATAATATTGTCCGAAGCTTTGTTTATCTTTTCTATTAAACTCACCGCAAACTTACCGTTTTGAACTGCAATTATTTTTACCTCTTCCAGATCGATGCTGCAGGTAGTGGTTTCTTCAAGTGCTACAACAGAGTAATTGTAATATTTCTCAGAGAAAATGCTTAGCAGGCTCACAAAATCAAGTGGACCGGCAAAACAAATTATTTGTTCGTTATTACCGTCAATCTTTCGGAATAGTTTTACCAGTCCTGTTTTAATGTAATTGAAACTATTTATGCAATCACCTTCGCAAATTATATAATCACCCTTATTATATCTTTTTTCCACTTTACGGGAACACAATGCTTCAATTTCAAGGGTACTAACATTTTTAAAAAACAACGATTTTAATTCACAACCTTCACAATTACATGGGCTTAGTGGCATTTTTTATCCTTTATGGTTTTAACTTTAAAGTATTATGATTTATATCATTTGATGATATTTGTCATATTATCAATTATAACTTCAATTCCAAAGAATCGTAAATTTACTTAAATAATAATCAATGTGTTTTTTAAAATATGATATAATTAAATTGAATATAACCATAAAAAAGGATACTATCACTACAACCATGTCACTGCAAACCATATATTTAAAAAATTGAATATGAAACGAACATGTTTAAGAATAAACACAGAATCTGATATAAATTTCTGTGAGTTCCATTCGACCATTAATTTCAAAATTATTTACGGATGAAACATTTACTAATACTGGGAGCAGGCACAGCAGGTACCATGATGGCCAATAAGCTCAGACGGAAATATAAAAAATCTGAATTTAGCATTACTGTAGTTGACAATGATAAAACCCATTATTATCAACCAGGGTTTTTATTTATCCCATTTGGTTCGTACAAAAAAGCAGACGTTATAAAACCTAAGAGAAGGTTTTTGCCAAAGGATATCGAAATTGTATGGGAAGAAATTGAAAATGTAAATCCCGAAACAAACGAAGTTACCCTTACAAATCAAAAAGTATTAAAATATGATTATTTACTTATAGCTACAGGAGCCAAGCTTGCTCCTGAAGAAACCACCGGGTTGACCGGAAAGTTATGGAACAAGGATATTTTTGAATTTTATACTTCAGAAGGTGCACTTATGTTGCACGAAAGATTTAAAACCTGGCAGGGAGGAAAACTGGTAATGGCTATTGTGGATATGCCTTTCAAATGTCCTATTGCTCCTGTAGAATTTGTATGTTTGGCTGATTCTTATTTTACCAAAAGAGGAATACGTGATAAAGTTGAAATAAGTTTTTGTACTCCGTTATCAGGAGCATTTACCAAACCGGTTGCTACAAAAGTACTGGGGGAAATGCTTGAAAAGAAGAATATAAGTATAATTCCAGATTATTATATAGAAAGAATTGACAATGAAAATAAGAAAGTAATATCTTATGATGAAATTGAAATTCCTTTTGACATACTTACCATAGTACCATTAAATAAAGGAGCTGATTTTGTTGGCAGAAGCGGCCTTGGTGATGACCTTAATTTTATTCCGGTAAATAAAAATACCTTACAACATGAGAAATATTCAAATATATTCGTTCTGGGTGATGCTGCTGCGATACCCGCATCTAAAGCTGGCTCGGTTGCTCATTTTGCAGGTGATTTTCTATTTGAAAACATGATAAATATTTTTAAAGGCCGGTTACCAGCATCAAAGTTTGACGGACATGCAAATTGTTACATTGAAACCGGTTTTGGTAAGGCAACTCTTATAGATTTTAATTACGACACCGAACCAATGCCAGGAATATACCCATTTAAAACATTTGGTCCTTTTACCCTGCTAAAGTCCACCAGGATCAATCATTGGGGAAAACTTTTCTTTAAATGGATTTACTGGAATATTCTTATTTCAGGCAGACATTTACCGGTTACGGCTCATATGAGCATGGCCGGGAAAAAAATTGTAAATTAATTTACTAAAGATAATTAAGTAAATAATAAACTTAAATTTAATAATATGGCTGAAAAAATAATTGCAGGAACAACCATTCAGGTCAATGAGGAAGGTTATCTGCTTGATTCAAAACAATGGACACCTGAAATAGCAAATGAAATTGCCAGAGAAATGAACATAACACTTACGGATAAGCACTATGCTGTACTAAATTATTTAAGGCAAAAGCATGCTGCAGGAGCAAACCTGACAATAAGGGGAGTTGGCAATTCGGGAATAGTTGACATAAAAGAATTATACCAGCTTTTTCCGGGGGGACCTTTGAAATATTCGGCAAAAATAGCCGGAATACCTAAACCAATGAGCTGTGTATAGTTTAACTTAATAAATAAAAATATGAATAAAGAAGAATATCCATTGAAAAAGGTTTTTATAATTTGTGCAAAAGGGAGCATAGAAGATGTTTACGCAGCTCTGATTATGGCAAACGGAGCGGTGATGGAAGGGATTGAAGCTAAATTGTTTTTTACATTTTTTGGCCTTGATGCCATTACAAAAAAACATATGAACAATCTGCATACTGCCACTGTTGGAAACCCGGCGATGCGAATGCCCGGAGGATTACCTTTCCCGACTTTACTTGGAATGCTTCCGGGAGTTGAAGCAGGTGTTTCTTCCATGATGAAAAAGCAAATAGAGGAACTTGATATTCCAACGGTTAAAGAGTTTTTTGAAATGATTACAGCAGGAGGGGGAGAAATATATGCCTGTAAACTGGCTGCAGATATGTTCAAATTAAAAAAAGAAGATTTTTGCGAAGAAGTTTCGGCAATTATTACCGTTGGTCAACTTTATGAAATGGCTGGAGGATTAGGTACTCAGATAATATTTGTGTGAAGTCTTAATTATTTAAAAAGATTATATCAGGCGTGTTTCTTATTTTCAAATTTATAACCTACACCCTTAATAGTTTTTATTCTGTCGTTTCCTATTTTTTCGCGAAGTTTTCTTATATAAACATCAATTGTTCTGTCACCTACAAAAATATCATTGCCCCATATATATTCGAAAATTTCTTCCCGGGTGAAAACCTTTGAAGGTCGTGATGTGAGAAGCTGCAATAAAGAAAACTCTTTTTTAGGAAGGTATATTTCATTTCCATCAACTGTTACCACATACTTTTCAAGATCTATTGTAACGTTACCCAGGTTCTTCATTTGTAATTCATTGCTTTCATGTTCTGTTGACAATGAATACCTTTTTAATAATGCATTTATCCGGCTGATCAGGACTTTGGGTTTGACGGGTTTTGTAATATAATCATCTCCTCCTGCTTCAAAACCTGCAATTTGGGTATAATCTTCAGCCCTGGCAGTTAAAAATACTATTATACAACGGTTTAATTCATCGATTTCCCTTATACGTTCACAGGTTTCAATTCCATCCATCTCAGGCATCATTACATCCAGCAAAATCAAATTTGGCTGAATATTTTTGGCAATTTCAATGGCACTTTTCCCATTTTTTGCCAGCATAACCTGAAAACCTTCCTTTTTAAGATTATAGCTTACAAATTCCAGGATATCCTGCTCATCGTCGACAATAAGGATTTTATATCTGTTATTCATCGGTTAACAATATTTACCTGTCTATTTTATTTAATTTATTCAATAAGAGACTTCCACAATAATTCCTGAGGTAATTATCAGATAATTAAAAAAAATAAAAATGGTTACCCATTCAGAATATTTTAATCGGGTAACCATTTTTAAATAATTCATTTAATATATTATTTTAAAGGTACATAACCTTCTGTGCTAACAATTTTCTGACCAGGTGCTGATAATAAATAGTCAACGAAAGGTTTTACCTTTTTTTCATTTATATTTATATAGTACACATATAATGGTCTGGTAATAGGGTATGTATTATTAATTGCATTTGCAACATTAGGAGTAACAAATATTTTTCCTGCGTCATAGGAAACTTTTAATGCTTTCACACTTTTTTCAACATATGCCAGACCAACATAGCCAATTGCACCTTTTGTCTGACTAACACTTTGAACTATAGCTCCTGTTGCAGGCATAAGCAATACTGAAGAAGCATAGTTCTTTCCTTTAAGTACACTTTCCTTGAAAAATTCAAATGTACCTGAGCTTGATTCCCTTGAATAAACTGTAATTGCCATATCAGCACCACCAACCTGTTTCCAGTTGGTAATTGTTCCTGTAAATATACCTTCAAGCTGTTCGCGGGTTAACTGGCTAACAGGATTACCAGGGTTTACAATCACCGATATGGCATCTTTAGCAAATATAACTTCCTTATATGGCCTGCTGGCACCCATAAGTTTTTCTGATTCATCCATTTTCATTTTTCTTGATGCCATTGCAATATCTGTTGTTCCGGCTATAAGTGCAGCCAAACCAACACCCGATCCGCCACCTACTACAGTAATAGATGTATTGGGATTATTTTTCTGGTAAACTTCTGATTCTTTCTGAATAAGGGGAAGACATGTGTCACTGCCCTTAATATTAAAAGAAACCTTTTGAGCAAAAGTAGTGCTCATCAAGGCTGCTGCTGTTAAAGTCAACAAAACTGTTTTTTTCATTTTATTAGGTTTTTAATGTTATAAAAATTACTTATTAAACTATTCAACTTTAATTTAAAATCCTGAATTATAAACATTAAGGATATTAAGAGTTATATATATAAGTTATAAATGTAGTTTATTGTTATCAGTATAATGTGTTATTTTACAAGCTGTTATTATGTTAGTTGTTAGAAATTTGTTGGTCATCTGTTATTTAAGGTCAAATTTTGAAATAATTTTAAATTTAAGATTGCAGAGATGTTATATTATACATACTCTGCAATCTTTTGTAACTTAATTTTCAAAGTGTGATTATATAATTATTGTAACTATTAATAAATCACATGTATATAATGAACTAATTGTCCATACCATTATTATTTACACTCTTACTGCCGTTAAACAGATAATAGAATGTAACACGCGGTACAAAATCGTAATCTTTCGCAGCATGTGTTGCACCTGAAGGCACATTGACCAGACTCTTAAAATCATCTACCCAAATATTAGGCATGATGTGGAATCTTTTAACAGGAGTGTAATCCAACCCAACAGTATAGAATGTTTGCATTGAAAATACCATTGCCTGGCTAACCGGAGTAGCTGCAAGTGAGAATGTAGAAAGTGATGTCGTAAGTGTTTGTGACATTACATAGGATGGTACTATTGGTGCGCCTGTAATAGCTGTATATACATCAGAATTATGATACCTCACATCAGGGTTATATACATCAAGTCTTGCAAAAATATTGAGGTTTTCAAGAATTTTACCTGAAGCAAATATTGACCATCCAAATATTTCAACATCCCTGAATTGAGGGTTCGCTGGTGTCGATGTAGATAATTGTGCACATTGTCCCCAGGTTTGATCAAATAATTCAGTACCAATTTTAAACAATTTGGTTTTGTAATTGGCATAAAATTTAAATGTATGTCCTAATTGAGACGGAGTTGTTTGGTTTGCTGTATTAATTGTCCAAAAATCACCATAAATACCTAAAGTGAGTTGTTGCTGTAATAAACTTGTATAAACAGTATATCTTACTTTTTTATATCCGTTATTTGCAGGTTTTGCAGAGTTGTTATTTCCAACCTGTAACATATAACCCACAAGATTTGGTTTAAGTGAATCTCCTGAAAAACCCTTCCAAAGGTTTCCTTCCAACGATACGCCTAAATCACTTGAGGCATCATTGTTGTGCATATCCATTACTGTACGTTCAATGCTGCGATATCCCCACAAAGGTTCAGTTCCAAACGGTGTGGTAGCAAAGGAAGGTGTGGTTTGCTGACCTATGAGTAAATTTTGTTTCAAAAAGAAACCGGACCATTTGACATACGCATATTTCAAATAAACAGTATTGTAACCAGATTCATCAAGATCCTGTTCATCAGCTAATACAGCATAAGCTGTAAACTTTGGAGCAAAATTATAATCGTATCCAAGGTAAAAACGTCTGATCTGGAAAGCGTTTGCACCAGTATAATTATTTGTGCCAGAGCCAAAAAGGTTGGTTTTGGTTGTAGCAAGGGTAATTTTAGTAAGGTCTCCTGCAGCATTGGCTGTAGTAGTGGCAGACACTCCGGTGATAGCATTTAATGTAGATGTTGTTGAATATGGTTTATACTGAACATTACCGGCACCTCTTCCTAATGAGTCAGAATGAGCCATATAGTAATAGTCACCAAATGTATATCCCCATAAATTTCCTGAAGGTTTAAATTCGGAGCTTTGCGCAAATGCAAATGCCCCTAAAGCAAAGGCACTTAATAAAGAAATTAATAGTTTTTTCATAAGTTAGAAATTTTTTTGGTTTGTTATTTAAATTACAATGCAAAAAACTACATTTTATATCAAATGAATATTATCGAGATGTTAAGAAATCATTAAATACTCTGCAAGGTTAATTTTATGTAAACTTTAACATAAAATTTTAATTCTTTTTACATAAATTTTTATATAATTAATTATATTGAATAACTATACCTTTAATAAGCAATAAATTATTAATGAAATTTTAATCCGGTTTACCAATTATATTCTTTTGGTAATTGTTTTATATATGAATATTAAATTTTTTAATATATCATTTAAAAATAAATACAGATGAAAACAATTATTTTATGCGGTTTAATTTTTATTGTATCTGTGATGACAAACACAATAACAGCAAAAGAAACGAAAATCCGTGCAAATAAAGTCCCGCAGCTTGTTAAGGACGGATTTACCGGCAAATATCATGATGCCATTATAAAGAAATGGGTTAAGAATAAAACCTTATATACTGTGCTTTTTAAGGAGAAAAACAACACATATGAGTCCAATTTCAATTCAGAAGGTAAATGGATTAATACTACTTCGATAATCAGGTGGAAAGATGTCCCTGAATCGGTAAAAACAGGTTTTAGTGAAAGTAATTATAAAGATTGGATTGTTTATGGTTTAATTAAATCAAACTATTCAGATGGAAAAACAACTTATGGTATGGTTGTAGACAATTCTAATAAATATCTGAGTGAAGAGCAGGATGGTGGTTTTACCGAGATATATAAAATATATTTTTCATCACAGGGTAAATTTATAAGTAATTTAATCCAATATAATTACAACCTTCTTTGATATTATTTGAAATTTTAAATTAAATAAAACTACTATAAGCGTCCGGACCAAAGTATAAATCCGGACGTTTTAAATCAGAAGAATTCACTTAATAGAATTAAATAATTGTAGACTAATCAATTTTTAATACTTTTTTAATTGCCTTTTCAATGGCACAAAGAATGTTTTATTTATTTTTATTAATTTGCTATAAGCTACGTCAATACCTGAATTGTGTTTTTCAATTCAAGCCCGGATAATTTTATTTTTATTTGTTATTATGGAATATCCCCGAATACTTATTGTTGAAGATGAACCTAAGGTCGCCGATTTTATTAAAATAGGCCTGGAGGATAATGAATTTGCTACAGATATTGCTTATGATGGATTTACTGGTAAACTTCTCGCATTGAGGAATCAATATCAACTAATTATTCTGGATCTTAATTTACCTAAAATAAATGGATTCCAACTTTGTAGAATTATAAGGGAAAATAATACCAAAATTCCGATACTCATATTAACTGCTCTTGGCGGAATTAACGAAAAGACCGATGGATTTGAATCCGGTGCCGATGATTATTTATTAAAACCGTTTGAAGTACGTGAGCTAATTTTACGAATCAGGGCATTGCTGAGAAGGACTACGGGACCTGAATTAATATCGCCAGTATATAAAATTTCTGATATGGAATTTCATAAAGATGAATTTAAAGTCATTCGGGCAGGTAAAACTATTCAGCTAAGTGCAAAGGAATATAAATTACTGGAATACATGTTATTAAATAGGGATAAAGTTCTTGCCAGACTTGATATTACGGATAATGTCTGGGGAATTAAATTTGATACGGGAACAAATTTAGTCGATGTGTACATTAATTTTTTACGTAACAAAATTGACAATGGTTTTTACCCAAAACTAATACATACACGCATAGGTCTTGGATACATTTTTTCTGATAAATTAGAGTACCAATGAAAATACGTACAAAACTTATACTAAATTATAGCGTATTGTCAATCATAATTTTGTTTTTTTTTCTACAATATTTGTTTTTTCATACATCCAGTACAGACAACACGATTTTAACATAAGGTTGCGTAACCGCGCTGAAAGTAAAGCAAATTTATTGCTGAATATAAGCAATATAGACAGTACCATGCTTAGGTTGATTAATCAAAGTACAATCACTAGCATGGAAGATTTACAAATAAATATTTACAATAATTCCCATACCTTAATTTTTACCAATTCAGTATCAAAATCTAAAAAAAATACAGCCGGGGAGAAAAAAATATTATCCGGATTAATTAATTCTTTGGGGCTTGGTTATAAAACTATATCATTTAATTATATTATAAAAAATCATAAATACCTTGTCGAAGCTTCAGCTAACGATTCTATCGGAATCAATGAATTAAGAAGTTTACTTTATATAATCACCTGGGTGATGGGGATTTCCTTACTGATTATCGTTTTTTTCGGAATTTATAATGCAAGCTGGTCATTAAAACCATTTAAAAAAATAATCAGGGAAGTAAAACAAATTGAACCTTCAAATATTAAAACACGAGTGACAGAACAGGGAAATGATGAAATTTTCCAATTGGCCCAGGAATTTAACAAGCTTTTAGATCGAATTGAGCAGGCTTTTGAAACTGAAAAATCATTTATTGCCAACGCCTCACACGAACTTAGAACGCCAATTACCTCTGTATTAGGACAAATAGAAGTGGTAATGAACAAATCGAAGATGAAGAAGAATATAAGAAGTTATTATTATCTGTATATGAAGATACATTGCTTATGGCCAATATAATTAATGGTTTTTTGGAACTTTCAGAAGTTAACGTGGCAATTGATCAAATACCTATGTCTCCTTTAAGAATTGATGAACTTCTTTTCTCTATTATCGAAGATTTTAAGAAAAGAAAGCCACATTATAATATTCAAATCGATTTTATAACCAATCCTGATTTTGAAACCAAGCTTATATGTGTCGGAAATAGTCGATTATTAAAACTGATGTTTAGTAATTTAATTGATAATGCATGTAAATACTCAGGTGATAATAAAGCAAAAATAGCTATTGATTTCGAATCAGATATTATTAAAATTGTTATAACTGACTTTGGTATTGGTATTCCTAAGGAAGATCTGACTAAAATCTTCAAACCTTTATATCGTGGCAGTAATATATCCGGTAATCAAGGTCACGGAATAGGACTTGCTATTGTCAAAAGAATAGCGGACCTTCATAAAGCATCAATTGATATCAAATCTGAAATAAACCTGGGTACAACAATAACAGTATTGATTAATAAATAATCCGCTAAATAAATAGCCCTCATTCATTTTTAAATTCCTATCTGATTTCAATCTGATTTCAATCTGATTTCAATCTGATTTCAATCTTTTATCATTATTTTTAATAACTATTTAATCACATTTTCATGTCTTTCAGCATCCTTATCTGTAATTTTAACCTATAATAGTTAAAGCGGAAAGTAGACTCAGTGTAATAGCCATAAATAGATTTTATGGTGAAAATAAAAATCAGGGTTATGAAAACAATTATTCAATTTACCTTTTTACCAATTTTATTGGGAGGATGTGTATCCGGTTATAATATTCATTCCGGATTTGACGGTGAATCCGATTTGCAGGAACAGGTCAGGTTGGTTTCTTATCATCCTGAAAACATGACTGATAGTACTGCCGGTAGTTCAAATGGTGCCTCAAATTCAACAAAACTATCGGATTATGAAATATATGTAAAAAACAGAGAAAATGAGCAAAATAATCAAAATGATTCAAGTTTAATAGTAACAAGTCACTTATATAATCAACAGGGAAATACTAATGATACTAATGATATTAGTAATAATAATACAAATAATGAATTAGCAGGGGCGGCGGACCTGGAAAATGGATATGACAATTCCTTTTATCCGGACTTATTCTATGACGATCCCTGGTTTTGGGATCAGGGTTTATTTTTCGGAATTGGTTTTGGTTATGGTTATGGTTTGGGTTACGGTTACAGGAATTGGAATAATGGTTATAACCATGATCATTACGGGAATTGGCATAACCATCAGGAACAAAATCCTTTTCATAATTCGATCTACGGAAATAGTTTCTATTATGGGACAAGAGTAAAGAAAAATGAAACACCAACACGTCCCAATAATCCCGTATTGAATCATGTACGGGCTTCTATAAACTATTCCAATGTCAACAGAAGCGTTAAACAAATTTTCACACCCACTTATAGTAAACCGTTTTCACAAGGCTCAAATTATAATAACCTAAATTATAATGGAATCAGAACGAATAGTTCCTTAGGAAATAACAATTATATAAACGGAAATTCCTATAATCCACAAAGGAATTCCTCGTATACCTCACCATCCAATTATGAACCAAACCATACAAACTTTCAACGATCTCAGATGCATAATGTAACCAGCGGATATTCCAATGGGTACCATAGTAATGGTTTATCAGGTGTATATCATGGAGGCAATTTTTTCGGCAGAGGATCCGGAAGTGGCGGTTTTTCCGGCGGAGGAGGAAGTCATGGTGGTGGTGGACGCCGTTGATATTTAAATAAAAATGACTCTATTGTAAAATATTTTAACAATTATAAAAATTTCAAAATTACACCAGAATGAATAATTAAAATATATATTATTATTTTTTAAATATTTGAAATATTACTATTTATTATTTGAATTATAGAATAACTCATTAAACTTATAAAGTTTTAATTTGATTCTTAATACTGGTAATTATTAATTGAAATATAATTTATAAAAAGAATATTATTAATCTAAAATTAAGTATATGTAAATATTCTACTCTATTTTAATTATTAGTAAAATAGTTTATTATTTATTATAAACCCTATAAAGTATGGAGGTATTATGGAATATTTAATTGAAGATATAAAAGAAAAAGTAAATGAAAGTATAAATATTAGCCTGAAAAATTTACAAAAAATAAGAATAAATTCTTACAAAAAATGAGTTTTCTCAGGAATATGAAAGAGAGATACAGATTACAAAAGAGAAAATTATTTTAGTGAACGGTAATTATGCGATTGAGCAATTTAAGTTACACAAAATTGAAAAATCTCCCGGTTCTTTATATCTTTGGATTGTAGAGGAGGTGAATAACAGGTTTTATGATTTTATCAAACATGAATTGAGTTTAAAACAAAAACAAGCGTATTTTTAATACCTGTTCACAGCTGTCCAAGATAATTTAAATTCATAAAAAATTCATCAGGTTATCAGTATTTTATCCTCATAAAAAGAACATTTTTGAAATTAAACCCCTTATGTAAAAAGAGATAACTGAATACATTCACTCTTTTTTGGACGGATAAAGGGTTGATTGATCCATTCCCAAAGATCAATTTTAACAAACAGGTTAAGTCGTATGAATGTAATAAGGTTGGACATATGCCATTGGTATTTGGCTTTCGTTTTAAGATAGGTTAGTAACAGAATTGTTATTAAAGCGGTCCATATTTGAATCTGGACGGCATTTTCCGATGTTCCGACAAAGGATTTTATTTTCAGGTTTTGCTTTATAATTTTGAAAAATGCCTCTATATTCCATCTTTCCTTATAAATCCTGGCAACGTTTGTTGCTGTCCAAGATCGATTGTTGGTTAAAAACACAAGTTCTTTTTTGTTTACTTCGTCCCAAAAGCGCACCAATCTTAGTAATTTAGGGTATTCCTTTTGCCCTTTAGCAGAAGAAAGTTTTATATTCAAGTCCATAATCACGTTTTTGTCCTTTTCCTCTGAAATATCAAATTCTTTAATGATTTCGAAGTCTATGTTGTCTTTTGCTCTTGTAACAAACCAATTGTTTATGCTGTCCAAATAATACCACCAGGAAAAATCATAATAACCCATATCAAAAACCAAAATACTGTCTTTGGGTAATGGCATTTCCTTGGCGATGGTTATTTCATGTACTTTTCCATGGGTAAGGTCTGCAAAGGCCGGAAGACATCCTTCATAATCCAATAGCATGTGTAGTTTAACAGCGCCCTTACGAGTACGAAACTTAGCCCAGTCATAAAGCGACAAGGATAAGGAAATAACACTGGCATCCAACAGGTAAATTTTACGCTTCAACTGAAGTAATCCGGGTTTGGTAAACTTTATTTGTGAACGTAGGTAATCTGCCAAAGCATAATAATATTCCTGGAACACTTTATAACTCCTGCGTTCATTTATGTAGGATATAGTTGACTTTGCAGGTGCCTGACTACATCCCAGATGATTGATATTGCCTGTAATGCTTCTTAATCCGTTTGATATGTCCCGGACAGAATTAACATGACCAAGCTGACAGAAAAGCATGCTGATAAGCTGTGTCCAACTGTCTATGCCTTTATTGAATTTATCGCTATCGTATTTCTTTACTATATCACTAAATAATTGCCGGGGCATAATGCTTGTTATTTGTGCAAAAAGGGATAATTTTACCATAGGAGTTGGTTTTTGTCGCGATTGTAAAATTACCCCGTACTGGGGTATTTCCAACTCCTACCTTTTCAAAAAAATTTATCTTGGACGGATGTGTTTCACTAATTAATATTATTATAGATAAAATAGTGACAGATAATAAGACAATTAGAACGGGCAATATCAGGCGAATCCTTAAACTTAATAATTCAAACTTTTTCATAGTAGAACTTTTTAAGTTTATTATGAAATTTCAGATTAAAAATTAGTATTTATTTAAAAATAAAGGTACTACATTATTATAAATTAATTTACTGAATTAATTATTATTAATATCACTTAATATTCTTAATTTTTGGAAGAATAACTTTAGATATTCATTTCCAAAATTTTGTAGATTTGATTGTAATTTCAACACTTTATTTAATTGTTTATAGGTAAAGGACCATTTAAATTAAGGTATGATAAATATTTTCAAACTAAAAAAAATACTTCCAATAATTGTATTGGATATAATTGTTGCTTTATTTATAGCTTTAATTACAGTATGGTTATTGTACAAGAGTATCAACATCAATAATAAAGTTAACCTTTTAGGTAGATCTTACCAGGAAACAGCATCAGGTAACATATTCCAAACATATATTTATACATTCTTCAAAATTTTTCTGATTTGTATATTATTGCTTTTGTTATTAACTTATATATTAATTAAATATACAAGGCCTTTATTTATTGAAACTTCTTTAAAAAAAGATAACAATAAACTTAAGGAGAAGAATAAACAACTAATTCAAATTCTTGATAATTTAAAAGATGCTAATGCAAAACTCATTAAAAGTGAGGAACGCTACAAAATTATATCTGATTTTTCTATGAGTTGGGAAATATTTCGCCATAGTGATAGTAGTTTAATTTATTGTAATCCTGCCGTTTATGATGTTATTGGTTATACCCAGGAAGAATATTTAAAAGGTATTCCTTATTCTAATTTTGTTCATCCCGATGATTTGGAAAAATTTACAGAGTCTTATAATAATGGGCTAGCTGGTAAATCTGTTTCATCTTGTATAGTTAGATTAATACATAAAAACAAAACTCTGAAGTGGGCCGACTACGTTATAAAACCTGTAATTTCTGAAAATGGTGAATTATTTGGAACAAGATTCAGCATTAGGGATATTACTCAACTTAAAGAAGCCGAAATTGCATTACAGGAAAGTCGCAAGCTTTTAAATTTAATTTTTCAATATTCAAACGATTGGGAGAGTTATAGCGACAAACATGGAAAACTACTATACAGCAGTCTTGCTTTGGAACAATTGTTAGGTTATCCTGTACGCGAATATTTGTCAAGTAAAATTATTATGAAGGACATTATTCACCCAGATGATTATGAAATGGCGATGATTCAGTATGATCGTGCACTTTCAGGGGCAACAATTCCTTCTTTTATTATAAGATATATCCATAAAAATAATAATATTGTTTGGGTAGATGTATCTGCCCGGCCAGTTATCTCTGAATCCGGAGATATGCTTGGTGTTCGTTTTTCTTCAAAAGATATTACAAAACTAAAGGAAAATGAATTTGAGCTGAAAGAATTAAATGCTACAAAAGATAAGTTCTTTTCAATTATCTCACATGATCTTCGTAGTCCTTTTATCGCTCTAATAGGTTATTCAGAATTATTATACAATGACTACGACAAACTTCCAAAAGAAACAATCAGGGATTATATATCAAACATATACAATGCATCGAAAAATACCTTTGAACTTTTGGAAAATTTATTAGCCTGGTCACGTTCCCAGACTGGAATAATAGAAATAAATCAGAAAAAAATAAACATTAAGGATTATATAGATAGAGTAATTCAAATGCTTAATCCCGTTGCTCAAAAGAAAAATATTGAATTGATAAATACAGTAAATGATAAAATTCATGGTTATACTGATGATAATATGCTAAATACTATTTTGAGAAATTTAATTACAAATTCAATAAAGTATTCTTACGAATCAGGCTCTATTATATTAAGGGCTGAAGTTAAAGATGATATTGTTGTGATTTCTGTATCTGATAATGGTGTGGGTATGTCAGAGGAAATTAAAAACACTCTTTTTAAGATAAGCGAAACAAAATCACAACCAGGAACACAATCGGAAAAGGGTACTGGATTAGGATTAATTTTATGCAAAGAATTTGTTGAAAAACAAGGTGGTAAAATTTGGGTAAACAGTGAGGCAAGAAAAGGGACCTCTTTCTTTTTTACAATTGCATATAGTGATTAATTGTCACCTGTTCAAAACATTAATAAATTTGCAATGAATTATTTAGTGTATATTACAGATTAATCTTATATTTTAAAAGTAGATATTAAGCTTTTTAATTCTACTGATTGTATTTGAAGTTCATTTGACCTAGTTACCAATTCCTCCGAACGTTGTGTATTATTTTGAACAACTGAATTTAATTGTTGCAAGGCATTATTAATTTGCTCAATACCAGAGGCTTGTTCTAAATTAGCATTTGCAATTTCCTGGATAAGAACTGCAGTTTTTTCGACCTCAGGAATCAATACTTCCAGACCATCCCGGGCACTTTCTGCCCTCATCCTTGTTGTACCTGAAACAAGATTAATGCTATCTGCGGAATCATGACTTAATTCCGCAAGACGTTTTACTTCCATGGCTACTACTGCAAATCCTTTTCCATGTTCCATTGCCCTGGCTGCCTCTATCGCAGCATTCAGTGCCAGTAAATTAGTTTGTGCTGAAATGTTATTAATAATTCCAATTTTTCCGGTTATATCCTTAAGCGATTCCGTAGCTAAAGAGAATGAATCTTTACTTTTATTAATTTCTTCAACTGACAGCTCTGCAATTTTCTGTGTTTCTTTTACGTTTAGCGAACTTTGTTGTATGTGAGCATACATCTCTTCCATACTTGCGGATATTTCTTCAACGGCTGAAGCTTGTAACTTTGATCCATCAGAAATATCATTTGCATTTATTTTTAATTGATTGCTTGACTGGGCAATTAAAGATGAATCATCGGAAAGTTTAGTTATTATATTCCTTAGATTCTGACTTACTTTATTCATAGAAATTGCCAATAATCCAACTTCATCTTTTCTATCAAGTTGAAATTGTTGAGTTAAATCACCTTCTGCAATTTTATTTGCAATCTTAATTCCTTCGTTAATAGGCCCGGAAATATATTTTGAAAGTAAATAGAACAGGATAAAACTTATTAAAATTGTAATTATACCAGAAATTACAAATGATATCCGTTCTTTAGTTATTACTTTATTGGTATTATCACCCATGACCAATAATCCATCGAATCCGATGTCTGATGTCCCCTTTATATTCCAGGAAATTTTATTTGTCATTTCCAAACATTTTATTTCCTGAAATTTTGCTAATTTGAAGTTTACAATGAAATTCTTTGAATCTTCCATGAAGAGAGTGAAGGATGATTCTTTTTCGGATTTAAGAGCTTCCAGTCCTTTTTCAATATCATTTAATAAAGAAGGTTTTTCTTTACTTACAGCTTCAAATTCAAGTTTTGAAATATAACATGCAAGCAAATAGTTTCTGGAATACTCTTTATTTTGGATTATATGATTTTGAACGTTCCCCATAAATGTATTTATCTTGTCCAGGGAAGTTGAATAAATCTTTACATAGTTGGAATATTCTGTTATAAGATTTTCATAATCATCTATATTGCTTTTAATTTCTTTATATTTAGAATTATTGGATTTAAAATTTTTTGATTCTGCGGTCACAGACACCAAATTATTAATTATTTCTTTTAATTTTGATATTTCAGATTGTGTTTTATTTAAATAATATTCATCTCCGGATATAATAAATTGATTTAAGTATTGCGTTGTCTCTTTCCATAATTCGTTGATTAAATAAGATTTATTTATAACCGGGATATATTCTTGTGAAAGATCCAAAGCATCAGCTTTTATTTTCCCCATATTAAAATATGAAATAATTTCCGTTGTAGTAATAAGTATAATTATAATTAAATACCCAATACCAATTTTCGAACTAATTTTTAAATCCTTCCACCTCATATATCGTAATATTTAACTAGTTAATATATTAAATGTAATTAATTAACTATTTATTATATATGTCAGATTCTGATAATAAACCATCTGCAATTACAGTAGAGGCCAGGTTTTCTTTGTCCACAGAAATCGGGTCTAATAATATTGATGGAACATTTTTAAATCCATTATTAATTTTGAAATTAGCGTTTGTTATTATTTGATTATGTACTAAATTCATTGACAACTCAGCAGCCGCATATGCTAATTTCTTAATTGGTTTATATACTGTCATTATCTGAAATCCCTTAACAATGTTTCTGCATGCTTCCAGCTCTGCATCCTGGCCGGTAACTAATACCTTACCTTCAAATCCAAAATCTTTTAATGTATTAATTAAACCTACTGACATTCCATCATATGATGATAGGATAACATCAGGTTTGGAACATGAAAGATTAAGGTAACGTTTTAGTTCATGTCCTGCATTTTCTCCTGACCAGTCTTCAACATATATGTTGTAATCAATATGAATTTTCCCGCTGGAAATTAACGGGTCCAATATTTTTAAAAGTCCATTATTAACAGATACAGCATTTAAATCTCTTTTATCTCCACCGAAAATCAGGTAATTACCCTCTGGTACCTTCTTAATGACATAATCTGCAATGAGTATTCCAACTTTCTCATTGTCGAACGATAAATAATAATCTAAATCGGAATTACAAATAAGTCGGTCATATGCTATAACCAAAATTCCTTTATTATGTGCATTACGAACTATTTCAGCTGCAGAATACAGATTAACCGAATTTACCACCAGAACTTTTACTCCTTTGGATATTAACTCATTAGCCTGCTGAATCTGGAGCTTATCATCATAATTTGCTGATTCTGTAAGCACTTCTCCTCCAAGTTCGGTAATACGTTTTGTGAAATATACTTTTTCTTTTTTAAACCTGTCAGATACCATATTAGGAAAAAGAAATCCAACTTTTGGTAATTGGCTTTGTTGACATGATAAAATTAAACTAACAAAAATCAAAACAAATAAAAACCTCAACTTTTTCAAAAATTTCTTTAAACACATTTTCAAAAATTAATTAGTAGTTTTTGTAATTTTTTTTGAATTTAAAAGTATATAGATATTTAATAATCATTATTAAATATACGAATTATACATTTTATTTCCCAAACTTAATATTAAATATTTAACTATTTAATAATACTCATAAATATTAAGCAATCAAAGTAATGATATAATTATTATTCTGGAATGGCGGTTATGCACCTTATACTAAAATATTTTGAATGGTATTGAAAAATAGAAGGTTGTACCTTTATCAAGTTTTGATTTTAACCAAATGGTACCTCCTAAAAAATCCAGAATACCTTTTACTATAGCTAGTCCCAGGCCTAGTCCGCTATTTGCTATATATTCACTGCTCTTGTCAAGTTGTACAAAACGTTTAAATATTTCATCAAATTTGTCCTTGGGGATTCCTTTGCCGGTGTCTGCCACAAAAAATATTATAAAATCCTTATCTACTGATTCAAAACCAAAATTTATTTTCCCAAGAATTGTGTTTTTTAAGGCGTTATTAATCAGGTTTATAAAAATTTGGTTAAACTTTACAACATCTGTTAAAATTAAATTTTTCTCTTGGGGTACTTTTATGTATTCTAAAACTAAATTATCCTTACCAATTTGTGTTTTGTATTTTTCAAAAAATAAATAAATCTCATGTAAATTTTGGTTTAAATTACAAATCTCTTCATTGTATTGCATTTGACCGGTTTCTATTCTTGAAATTTCCAGTATTTCGTTAATTATTATAAGTAAATCGTTAGCTCGCTGATGAATAACCCGGGCATATTCTTTTGTTTTGACTGTATCGGAACTATTGTTTATTAAAAGACTTGAAAAGCCCAGAATTGCATTCATAGGAGTTCTGATTTCATGGCTCATATTTTGCAGAAATGCAGTTTTTAATCTTTCACCTTCTTCAGCCTTTTCTTTAGCTTTGAATAATTCTTCATTGGTAGACTTATACTCTTCATTAAGAGCAATGTATTCTTCATTCTGCCTTTTTAGTTCCCATTGTTTTTCCCTTAAAATATTTAACTTTTCTATCTCAACAGTTTCTATGGATATCCCAATATTTTTTGACATATAATAAATTACTATTATAGTTAAAATTATAGAAAAAAGTAAAAGGGAAAAGAATGTAACAGCAGGATTAGCAGATGTATATGTAATGTTAGCAGCTATTATTCCATGGCTGATTACTATAATTAATGTGACCGGAATAAATGCAGATGCAAGCCTGCTGGCTATTTTTGATTGCTTTCGCAGCTCCCGGGGTATGAAATTTACCCTGAATATGTCAAGTAATGATATGCTTATAAGAAAAATAATAATACTGCTTGGCAGAGAAATTGGAATAACTTTTCCTGTATAATAAAAAGGAGTATTATATATATACCCGGTAATTAAAAGAAAACTGTAAGCAAAAATAATAATTGGGACAATGTTAAATATTAATTTAAGTTTTATAAAACTGGTTTGGTTTACAATTAGATATAAAATTATTAATAGTATTAAACCAGCAGTTATTTCAGAAATTCTTCCTTTTCTGTACGATCTGAATGGTTCGCTTATATTACCAAATATACTTTCAATGTCTAATTTTAATGAAAATATGCTTTCAATTAATACTATAATAATTACAAAAAGTATAAATCCGATTATAGCTTTACCTATGATAATTAAATATTTATTATGGGTTACAAATATGAAATATATGGATATACTAACAAAAATAAAGGAAATAAGAGATAAAGGAGCGGTAGGGAGGTAATTATGAAAATCCCCTATTAACAAGGGTATTTTAAATACCCATCCTAAAATACCCATCAAAGACAGAATAATAATTGTAAAAATTAAAATCTCCTTGCGGTATTTTAAAAATATATAATTGAGTTGACGGTTCATATTCTGAAATTAAATTATACATACTTATAATTTATAAATTAAAATTAGAGTATATAATTAAAATGTTAAGATTAGGTAAAAGTAAGGATCAATCAGAGAACTTATTAAATTTGTAATTAATTTTTGATTAATTATTGAAAAACATAATCTTAAATAGCTCATTTTCAAAATAATAATTAAAAGATTGGGTTGGTCAAACCGAATAAAGTTTATACTTGTGTAATTCCAATGCCGTCAAGTGGCCCAGGTCGGGGTAGCCTGCGTAAACACAACCTGTGTCGATATTTATAGTATGTTTTCTTTCGGCGACCAATTTCTGGCAATATTCTAATGTAACGGGAGTATGTCCATGAATGATTATTTTATCATTTAATTTAGGGTGATCATGGACATGGTTTCGCGACCATAACATTTTATGAAAGTCCGTGAAAGGGTTTTCGATTTTATCATTAAACCCCGCGTGTACAAAAAGGAAATTATTTATAGAATAATAATAATGCAGCTCTTTAAAAAATAATACATATTTTTTGTCAAGTTCATTTAATGAATGTAATCCAAAACTTTCAATTGTTTTATTTCCTCCATTTTGAATCCAACCCGGAATATATTCTTCCTTTTCCAATGCTTTAAGTAATACAGATTCATGATTACCCATTAATGTTATAATATCATATCCATTTTCTATCAGGGAAATAATGTAATCTATTACTTCTTTTATTTGGCTGCCCCTGTCTATATAATCTCCGAGCAACACCAGCTTATCTTTCTTGGTGAGCATTATTTTATTCTCAATTAAATTTTGCAATGCCTCGAAACATCCATGTATGTCACCAATAGCAAATAACCTATCGCTCATGATAAATAAAATATATTAATAATTATACTTAATTTAACTATTTATGGCATTATAATATAAAAAATTAATTAAAGATTTATCTCATTGCTATAATTATTATATAGCCAATAAACTTTAACTTTAGTGATTCTAAAAAAACTAGTAAAATGAAAAAATTCATCTTCTTTCTATTGGTTATTACTTGTGCTTTAAATTATTCTTCTTTTGCAAAATCTACTGATACAATTGTTGTTAAAAATACGGGGATAAATGCTTTGGTCAATACCATAGCCGCGGATACTGTCTCAGACGGATTACGTATAAACTTACACAGGGTGTATATTTTAAAAAGAGGAGAAAGGTATATTAACAGTAAGACAATAATCTACAAAGGTTATGATTTACATATATCCGGTGAAAAGGCTCCGTTATCCGGCACAGATCCGGGACCGGCTGTAATACAGCTGGCTCCTGATTCATTTAGGTTTTTACTTGGCGACAGGATAACTGACAGAATTATTGAAGCGCACGGAAATCTTTACCTGTCGGACGTCTGGATACTATCATGGGTGGCTAAAGGAGCACAACTGTGGGAGCCTTTGGTTGAAATGAAAGACAGTTCAGTTGTAAGGTTAAACAATTGCATATTCGAATGGCAGGAGGGGCCGGCTATATATATTACAGGTAAATATACAAATGTATTCCTTACAAATAATATGTTCCGCAATGCAATATACAAGGATGAAATATGGGCCGGGCGGGTAATATACTATCGGGTACCGGCAGATACACTTGTTGAAATTAATAATACAGTTGAAAATGTTGGGTTCGGACTTCTTCAGAGCCAGGGTATTGGACTTAATTATTATATCTGTGATCATAATACTGTGGTGAATTGCGCTAAATTCAACTGGTTGGAGAGCTGGTACAAAAAAGCGTATATCGCAAATAATTTATTGGTAAACTGCCATTTTTCCGGTGAAAGAATGAAGGACTGCCAATATCAGGACCCGAATTCACTTTTATACGGGCAGACAATTAATTTGGACACACTTAAAACACCAGGCAAGCGCATTACTTACGAGGAAGCAATTAAGATGTTTGGCACGGATGCTGTGCAATTTATAGATCAAAAAACGTTAAGTGCTTCTGATCCTCAGGAATTAAGCAGAATAGTAGTTTACTGCAATAATATTAGCTATTTCGATACGACTTTATTTTATCCGTTTTACAAAAAGTATAACGATACAGTGCCGGTCCCGGAGCGAAGAATATTACCTGAACCTGTCACTAATCCCCGAACACAGTCCATGTGGGGATGGCACCCTTATATGATTAACAAAGATTGTACAGACGGGGTTAATCCTGATTTTAAATTTATGCCGCAAAACAGAAATGAAATTATTGAATTTTTGTCCGATATGTACTCAGCCGTTCCAAAGAATTATGTATTCTGGGGGTACGACCCTGATTCAAAAGACCCGTCTGAAGCAAGAAACAAGACTACAGTTTATCCTAATTCTTCAAAAGGTATTTACCCGACAAAGGAAGATTTTTCGTATTCAAACAGGCAGATATTACAATCGGGGTTAAACGGCTATCCGGCAGGTGACCTGAACTGGTTCCCTGAAAAAATGAAAACATGGAACTTTTATAAGGATTTTTCTTTAATGCGGTCTATGTTCGCTACAGGCAAAAAATTCTGATCTTTCCAAAACTATATGTTTCCAATCTTATTTATCAGGTAACTCTCAGGAGTTAATACTGCTTATATATTACCAACACCTGGTCATTCTTGTGGTTCTGTTAGTTTAATCATTGATGATGAAATTGCTCTTACAGGTGATGCGATGTTTGGAATATTTAAATGGTCAATTTTTCCTCCTTATGCCTATAATATTGATCAAATGGTAAATAGCTGGGGGAAGTTGTCAGAAACAAATTGTTTAACATTCATACCTGCTCACGGGTCTTCTAAAAACAGATTAATCGTCCAAAATAATTTTATTCCATAACTTGTTTTCAAAAGAATATTTTCCTGCCAACAATCCGATGTTTGTGATTTTAACCTTTGGCAGAATTTCCCATATTTCGGAAATTAAATCTTTTTCATTAGCCCTGACTCCCTGTAAAAGTTCTCTAAAAATAAAATCAATAGCAAAATTTTTTTATCCATTAAAAATTTTTCAATAGTTAATTGATATCCAACGTTTCTTTTTAAATATTCAATCCAAACAGATGTATCCGGAATTATCATACTCATTTTTGCCTGTTAATTTCTCTAATCCCTTCAGCAGAAAAACCATCCTGGAACTTCAAAGGTTCCTGGTTAAATCTTTTATTAGTTGTTCAATCTTTTTCCTGTATACATAATCTTCAAGAGCTATTAGCAAACTTTCTGTAATGTTTTTACCATTGGAAAGTTTAACGACATTATTTACAAGATCATCGTTTATTAATGCAGTAACTTTCATCTTTTGTTGAATTATTATTCCATCGTATCAAGTATACGATACTTTAATCGTATAATGATCAAATAAAATAATAAATTTGCTTTTATTGATCAATAGTAATCACAAAATCCATTTCAGGTTGAAAGTTCCTTTTATGCCAGAACCAGATTGTGCTCTCGAGGTTTGACTTTGAAGAATCAGGTTCAAAAGAGAAGGAGGTTATTTTAATATTTTTATCAGCAGTTAAAGTGTAAACTGCATTGTCCAGTGGAGCCCCCCAATATTTTGTTGTGGTAAGAATGTATGTGTTCTTAATTTTAAGTGGTTGGCGGTAGAATATGTTATATTCAACAGTATCATAAGAGGATATTTTAAGGTTAAAGGAAATGTACCTTTCTTTTTTAAAGTACCTGACCCTATTCATATTCTTCAGATTAATAACATGTATACTATCGATAGAATCAGAATTAACGGTAAATGGATAAAATATGATTGTATTAGAATTTGCCTTTGTTTTATTTACAAAAGTATAGATGCCATTAACAGAGAAATATTTCTGATCGATTCTAAAATCAATGAACTCAGAAGTGAACGATATTTTATTTTGTGCCTCAATAATAAAACAGCCTGAAAAACAAATACATGAAAATATAAGAATTCTCATTTTAATACTATTATTCTTGTAGTGGAATATACCTTCCCGTTCATTTGCAACTGAAGCAAATATGTTCCATTGGAAATATTGGTTGGTAATTGCAGTTCCCCGTTGTTATCGGTTATTGAATACCTGTTAATTTCCTGTCCATTTATATTTATCAAATCGATGTAACAATTCGTAGATATAACGGGAGTTGAAATTTCATATTGAATTATATTTCCATTTACAGGGTTAGGGAAGATTTTAATAATTTGGTAATTATTATCTATATAGTTAATATCATTATGAAAATAATCACCTGTCAAATGTATATCTAGATTTATTGCCGTGTCGGGTTCTATTGTAAAATTTAATGAATCAATTCTTGAGCTTTCTTCTACTATGTAACCTGAACATATATTAATAATACCAAAATGGTAATTTAAAGCATATAATTTGGTTGAATAGGTTCCATCACTGTTAACCATAAAAGTATCAGCTAAATTGTAAGTACTCCAATAATCATCCCACCCATAAAACGGGCTAATGGCAAAAGTCCCTTTTGACAATAATAAATTTTCGCTATTGTAAATATGCCCATGGATAGTTCCCTGGGCATATCCTGCCGAATCTGCCAGACAATGAAAAACTTCCTGAGGAACTAATTGATCGTATGTCAAAAATGTTACAATTGATTGTCCATTTCGGGGTTTTGGAATTGTCGCATTTCTGTAATTACCGAATACTATCGTTTCGGTTCGATTTTCAACTAATGGTATATTTTTAGAATAATAAATAAGCGTAATAGAATCTCCTTCAGGATTAATATTAATCTTTGAATTAAGGCTGTCATTATTTATAATAAAAAAAGGAACATAGACATAATAAAAAATACTGTCATA
Source organism: uncultured Bacteroidota bacterium (assembly GCA_963766305.1). GTDB lineage: Bacteria > Bacteroidota > Bacteroidia > Bacteroidales > JAAUTT01 > JAAUTT01. Next base: position 14,885 of record CAVYAE010000040.1, on the reverse strand, counting down.
AATGCCAGATCCATAATTAATATAATACCCATGCTTCAGGGTATCCAGTTTAAATTTTTTGAATATTGAACTGCCGGATGATGAACATACTAATACACTATCAGGGGTGTCATTTCCGATACTCAAATAAACATTAATATTCCAGTTTTGATTATTTATAATAGAGAATTTACCAATATAATAAAATGGAGGACCCCATATCGGGTTTGAAAATGAATCGAAAGAAATTAAAAAAAAAGAAAATATAAAAAATAATTTTTTAATGTTGGTTAGCGGGTACATCATGGCGTGTACAATTAATGAATATAATATGGTCTTGGAAATGTTATGACAAAATTACATTTATTATTAAATAAAAAATAAAAACAGTGTAAAATTGATTATTAAAAGCGGGTATAATATTAAATATGTAAATTTATACACTTAACTTAAAGTTAATATATTATGACATTTAATTAATGTATATAAAGTACAATCTGAATAAGTTTTTTTATATTTTTTGAAGATATTTAATAATGTTTTGCAAACTTTCACTATCAAATGGTTTATATATGATAATAAATTAAAATGTACAAGCACACCATCAACAGCAACGTATTTGTATTCAAATCGTTATCGGAGGTTATGGCCAGGTCGTCTCCATTACGGTCGGGCGATCAGCTTGCCGGAATAGCCGCAGCCTCATACCGGGAGAGAGTGGCTGCGCAGATGGTGCTGGCTCAGTTACCTTTAAAAGTATTTCTGGATGAACCTCTTATACCTTACGAAAGTGATGAAGTTACCCGCCTTATCATAGACTCGCATGACAAGGAAGGTTTTGAAGAAATTTCGCATCTTACAGTTGGTGGGTTCCGTGATTATTTACTTTTGAACACTACTCAAACAAAAGAATTAAATAAAATTAAAAATGCAGTCACCCCTGAAATGGCTGCCGCTGTCTCCAAGATTATGAATATCCAGGATTTAATCCTGGTAAGCTCTAAATGTGAGGTAGTTTCAAAGTTCAGGAACACCTTGGGATTAAAAGGTCACTTATCCGCGCGGTTACAACCCAACCATCCTACCGACGATTTAAAGGGCGTTCTTGCTTCAGTAATAGACGGTATTTCCTGTGGCAGCGGGGATGCTGTCATTGGAATTAATCCTGCCTCGGATAATATACATATCCAGATTAATTTGTTAAAAATGCTGGATGAAGTCAGATGTAAATATAATATACCCACACAAACCTGTGTATTGGGTCATATTACAGGTACTATACTTGCGATTGAGCAGGGAGCGCCTGTCGACCTTGTTTTTCAATCCATAGGAGGCACGGAAAAAACAAATAAAAGTTTTGGTGTGACCCTCTCTGTTATTAAGGAAGGATATCAGGCGGCACTGTCCCTTGAAAGAGGGACGGTTGGCAACCAGGTGATGTATTTTGAAACGGGGCAGGGTAGCTCGCTTTCAGCCGAAGCCCATGAAAATATAGACCAGCAGACCCTGGAGGCAAGGGCATATGCAGTTGCCCGGGCTTTTAACCCTTTACTGGTAAACACGGTAGTTGGTTTCATAGGTCCGGAATATCTTTTTGATGGTAAACAAATTATAAGGGCGGGGCTGGAAGATCATTTCTGCGGAAAAATAATGGGCTTACCCATGGGTTGCGATATTTGTTATACAAATCATACCGAAGCCGACCAGGATGATATGGATGTATTACTTACACTTCTTGGAACAGCGGGTTGCAATTACATAATGGGTGTCCCCGGTGCAGACGATATAATGCTCAATTATCAAAGTACTTCCTTCCACGATGCCCTATATTTAAGGAATTTACTTGGTTTGCGCCCGGCCCCGGAATTTGAGGAATGGTTGATGGCAATGGGTATAATGAATGAACATCACCGGATTACTCAGGTAACGATACCAGAGCGGTTATTGAAGATGATTAAATAGTATTTTTACTTTGAATTAACATTAATAGTAAAATAAAGTAAAATGACAATAAATCCCCGGGAAATTCTGAAAAAATATACCAACGCGAGGCTAGTCCTGGGCAGTGCCGGAAATTCGTTAAATACTGAAGAAATTTTAAAATTAAGGATGGCTCATGCTCAGGCCAGGGATGCAGTGTATTCTGAAATGGATATCGAGGGACTTTCATCCGGATTTAAAAGGATTGGACTGGAAACGATTTCTGTACAAAGCCAGGCCTCAGGAAAATATAATTATCTTAAAAATCCACAAAATGGCAAATTACTTGATAGTAAAAGCATTGATATATTGAGGGAGGAAGTAAAAGATAAATCGGATTTGTGTATTATAACCGGGGATGGACTTTCAGCTAAGGCAATAAATGATAATGCCGTAAAAGTGGTAGAATGTTTGATTCCTCTTCTGATGAATATGAAATGGACACCTGTAATATTGGCAAAATATTCCCGTGTAGCCCTTTCCGATCATATAGGAGAGATCATGAATTCACAGATTACCCTTATCCTTATTGGTGAGAGACCTGGTTTAAGTTCACCCGCAAGTATGGGTGCTTATATAACGTTTAATCCTAAATTGGGTAATACTGATGAAAAAAGAAATTGTGTGTCTAATATTCATGCAGAAGGATTATCCAACGAATCGGCAGCATTGAAAATATCGTGGCTTGTAAATCAGATGGTTATAAACAAAATTTCAGGAGTGCAGCTAAAGGATGATTTTATGGATTACAATGCACCCGGGAAAATAATAAAACCTTGAGATTTTAGTTATCTCAAGGTTTTATTTATTCTTACAAATATTGAATATCTATCTGCCCGGATTAAAATAAAAACGTTCACGGATTATCTGGTCACCTTCCCAGTGCTGAACAGCAACTTCTTCCATTTTAACGTGAGTGTCATCCTTAAAAGTAAGTTCCATCCACGATTCAACCATGGTAATACCTTCTTCTTCATTTGAAGTAATTCCGTTTACACCCATTCCATGAAATTCCTTTACACCCGACATAAATTTATTTTCACGTTCCCTGTTTGCTTCCTTTCCTTCACAAACTTCTCCGGTAGCTTCTATCATAACAACATCGTCATGGTAAAATTTTTCAAAGGCTTCCATCATTTTACCTTCAGCAAGCATATCATATAATTCCTGTGCATATTCTACGTAGCTCATAATTAATAAAGTTTTAGGATTAATACTGCATTAATTAACAACAATTAAATGAATATTCTGTTAAATAGAGGTTAGGATTTCATTAATTTAAAATGTTGATCATTCCCGCTCCAACCGTTTCGTTGGTACCTTCATCAATTAAAATGAGGCTGCCTGTAACCCTGTTTTGTTTATAACTGTCATAAAACAAAGGTTTTGAAGTGCGTATCTTTATGCTTGCAATATCGTTCATTTTAACAGTCTTATCCTCATAATCGTTTTCAATGGTATTAATATTAACCTTATATACAATTTCTTTAATAACACAACGGGCATTATTGCTGGTGTGCTTAATAAGATATTTACCACCGGCAGTCAGGGGTTTTTCATTAAACCAGCAGATCATAAGTTCAATATCCTGACCATTATGTGGCAGGTTATCGTTTAGTACTATCATATTTCCTCTTGAAATATCTATATCGTCTTCCAGGGTAATAGTAACCGATTGGGGACTAAATGCTTCAGAGATATTGCCTGAGAAGGTATCTATCGATTTTATCCTGGAAGTAAGCTCTGATGGAAGTACTTTTATTTCATCACCTTTGCGGAACACACCTCCTTCAACACGTCCTGCATATCCACGGTAATCGTGAAATTCATCTGAATTAGGACGGATAATATACTGAACAGGGAAGCGTGCCTCACGCCTTGTCAGATTTTCATTAACCGGTATATTTTCAAGATAGTGTAATAAAGAATGTCCTGTGTACCAATTCATATTTGAAGATAATTCTACAACATTATCTCCTTTCAAAGCACTTATAGGAATGAATTCAACTTCCCGAATCCCCAGTTTTTGTTGTACAGCTTTAAAGTCTGATTTTATTTTTTCAAATACTTCCCGGCTGTAACCAACCATATCCATCTTATTAACACAAACAATAATATGTGCAATATCCAGTAATGAAGATATAAATGCATGACGTATCGTTTGTTCAGCTACACCATTGCGGGCATCAACAAGTATTAAGGCAGCATTGGCCGTTGAGGCACCTGTAACCATATTACGGGTGTACTGGATATGTCCCGGAGTGTCGCCAATAATAAATTTTCTTTTTGGAGTAGCAAAATAACGGTAGGCCACATCGATGGTTATGCCCTGTTCACGTTCCGCTTTCAGTCCGTCTGTTAAAAGGGCCAGGTTCACCTGTTCCTCTCCCCGTCTTTTGCTGGCCTGTTCAATAGCTTCCATCTGGTCGGCAAAGATAGCTTTGCAATCGTAAAGCAGTCTCCCTATTAATGTGCTCTTACCATCGTCAACGCTTCCCGCTGTAGTGAACCGCAGCAGTTCCATATTCAGGTAGTCGTTATGTTCTTTGTTTATCATTATTCTGAGAATATGGTTTATTAGTGTATTTTATTTAAAAGGGAAAAATAATAATAATCAATCGTTAATCGCAAATGGACTAAAAAACTAAAATCACAAATCTAAATCTGATTTCTAAAATCCTTAACATGCAGCCCGCATTCTTTATTTTCAGGATTTTCCCACCACCATCTCCCTGACCGGACATCTTCACCGGGTTTAATGGCCCTGGTACATGGCTGGCAGCCTATACTGGGAAAACCATGGTCGTGCAATGAATTATAAGGTATATTATTAATTTTTATATAATCCCAAACCTGTGTTTCCGACCAGTTAACAAGAGGATTTAATTTCATCAGGCCATTTGTCTCGTCCCATTCTGCCATTTCTATTCCCGACCTGGTAACCGACTGTTCCCTCCTTAAGCCGCTAATCCACACATCCAGGTTGTTTAATGCTCTTTTCAAGGGTTTTATTTTTCGATTATGACAACATTCCTTCCTGTTTTCTAAACTTTCGTAAAAAAGGTTAATTCCTTTTGCATTAACCATTTTTTCAATTACATCAAAATCAGGGAAAAATATTTCTATATTAATATTAAAATGTTCCTTAGTCCTCTCTACGAGACTATATGTTTGAGGAAACAACCGGCCTGTATCGAGCATGAAAATCCTTGCACTGGAATCTATGTCTGCAATCATCTTTGTGATAACCTGATCTTCAGCTCCCAGACTCGAGGCAAAGGCTATTTTGCCTTTATATTCCCTCAGAAAAAAAGTCAGCACTTCCTCCGGAGATTTATTACTAAACTGAACGTTGAGGGTTTCTGATTTTTCACTCATACTTAAAATATTTTTCCCTTCGCCTAAATAATCGACAATATCGATAAAATCAATAATCAATTAGAAATATCCTTCCCGTTTACGGTCTTCCATTGCCGATTCGGAACGTTTATCGTCCCATCGTGTTCCCCGTTCTGTTGTTAATGAAGCAGATACTTCTTCTATTATTTCTTCAAGGGAAGCAGCGGGTGATTGCACACCACCGGTACAGGTCATGTCTCCTATTGTACGGAACCTTATTTGAAGGCGTTCTATCCTGTCAGAGTTTTTAATTTTAATATAAGGGCAGTTTGCCAATAGAACCCCATCCCTCACTATCATTTCACGTTCATGAGTAAAGTATAGATTTGGAATATCTATGTGCTCGATATATATATACTGCCATATGTCCATTTCAGTCCAGTTGCTGAGCGGGAATACCCTGAAATGTTCTCCCATGTGTTTACGGCCGTTGAATAAGTTCCATAGTTCGGGGCGTTGGTTTTTAGGATCCCACTGGCCAAACTCGTCCCTGTGTGAAAAAAACCTTTCCTTGGCCCTGGCCTTTTCTTCATCGCGACGGCCGCCACCTAAAGCGGCGTCGAATTTAAATTCTTCTATTGCATCCAGCAGGGTGGTTGTCTGTAATTTATTACGGCTGGCATTGAACCCGTTTTCTTCAGTCACTTTACCCTGATCTATTGTATCCTGAACATAACGGATTATACATGTTGTACCGGTTTCTTTTGCGAGCTTATCCCTGAAGTCAAGTGTTTCCCGGAAGTTATGGCCGGTGTCAATATGAAGTAAAGGAAATGGTAATCTGGCAGGCCAAAAAGCCTTTCGTGCCAGATGAAACATTACTATTGAATCTTTTCCTCCTGAAAATAGTAAAACAGGCTTTTCAAATTGTGCGGCAACTTCACGTATTACGAAAATTGATTCAGATTCAAGCTCCAGCAGATGATTAAATTTTCTGTTTTCTGAATTCATACATCAGTTAAAATAACCGTAAAGATACTCTTTTGTAAGTTCCTTTTTGGGATTACTGAAAATTTCATAAGCATTCCCGGCTTCAATTACCTCACCCATATACATAAATACTATATAATCAGCTATTCGTCTTGCCTGTCTTAGAGTATGTGTTACAAGTATAATTGAATATTGTTCCTTCAGCCTGATAAAAAGATCTTCTATTTTATTGCTCGATATAGGGTCAAGGGCGGATGTAGCTTCATCACCAAGAATAATTTCAGGGGAAATGGCCAGTCCACGCGCAAGGCAAAGGCGTTGCTGCTGACCTATAGACAAACGGTTGGCCGGTGTGTGAAGCCTGTCCTTAACTTCTTCCCAAAGCCCGGCGGCTTTAAGGTGATGTTCAACAAGTGCTTCAATTTTCTGCCTGTTATACTGCCCGTGAATACGCGGACCGTATGATATATTATCGAATATCGACATAGGCAACGGGCATGGTCTCTGAGAAAGAAGACCCATTTTTTTTCTGATATTTATTGGTTCCACAAGCCTGCCATGAATATTTTCACCATTAAGCAATATTTCTCCTTCAATGTTAACATCTGCAGAAGATTCGAGTAAACGGTTAAAAGTTTTCAGCAAGGTTGTTTTTCCACAACCCGAGGGACCTATAATACATGTTATGGCTTTGTCAGGTATCTCCAGGCTTATATCTTTTAAGATATGGTTCTTTTGGATGTGTACATTAAGATTTTTGACTTTAATTATAGATTTTTGCACCTCTTTACCGTTTGTAAACTCACGATTTGTAAGCAATTCATTATCTTCACCTGCAAAATTTATTATTGAGGTAACTTCTTTCACTTTTGTCAGATTAATAATATTTTCTTCAGCTTTAATCATGGCTATTTATATTTTATTTTTAGAGAATTTTCTATTATAATACCTTGCCAGAATGCTTAACGCAAGTACAATCAGGGTAAGGATAAGCGCAGCAGCGTACCCGCGGTCCTGTACCTCCTTAACGGGACTTCCCAGCTGAAAAAATATAGCAAGGGGGAGGCTGGCGGCAGGTTGCATCACAGAGGTGGGGATATTGTCTGTATATCCGGTGGTAAAAAGTACAGATGCTGCATCACCTATGGCACGTCCCATAGAAAGAAGTATAGCAGTCGTTATTCCGGGAGCAATTTGTTTTAAAACGACTTTAATAATTTCAAATCTTGTTGCGCCCAGGGACAGGGCAGCTTCTTTAAGTTCTTTGGGAATTAACCGGGCTGCCTCATCCATCGATCTTATAAGTATAGGTATAATCAGTAAGGAAAGTGCAATTATTCCAGCCAGTAATGAAGTTTTTAATCCCAGATAAACCATTATTGAAAATGCGAAAACTCCATAAACAATAGATGGTACTCCGAACATTACATCGGCTGCCAGTCGGGTAATATTGGCCAGGATAGACTTTTTAGGCAGGTACAGGTTTAAATATATTACTATAGGTACACTGATTAAAAGCCCCAGAAAAGTGGAACCAAACACCAGGTAAAGCGATCCGACTATGGCATTAAGTAATCCACCCTGTTTCCCAATATAAAATCCGGCTCCCGGTGATTTTGAAATCATGTCCCAGCTCATGGAAGGAATGCCTCTTTTCAGGATAGTCCAAACAATTAAAAATAATGAGCTGATAATTATCAAAGTAGCAATAATCATCAGAACTTTAAAAAACTGTTCTTCAATTTTTCTCACAGGGCAAACCTCCTTTCTATTTGAATTAGGATAATCCTTGAGGTAGTATTAAATGCCAGAATTATCAAGAATAATATTAATGCAGCAAGCATTAATACAGATTCATATACAGGAATTGAAAACATTTCTCCATAATTATTTGCTATTAATGCCGGGAGTGGATAGCAGGCATCAAAAATTGAATGAGGAATTTGCTGAACATTACCACAGACCATTAAAACAGCTATAGTTTCCCCGAAAGCCCTTGATATTGCAAGCACCACTGCTGCAATTATACCTGGCAACGACTTTCTCAGTATAACAAACTTAACGGTTTGCCAGTTTGTAGCTCCGAGAGATAACGAAGCTTCCCTGAACTCTTTAGGTACCGAGTTGAAAATCTCAAAGAGGATACTTAATATTAAAGGTGTAATCATCACAGCTAACACTATTCCACCGGCCAGGACACTGTATCCTGTAGAGAAATTAATGAAATGCGGTGCAATATTTTCAGATATGAAAGGTACTATCACCAGAATACCCCATACTCCATAAACTACGGGAGGAATACCGGAAAGTATATCTATTATTGGATAAGCTATTCTTTTTATATAAGGATGTGCATATTCAGACAGATAAATACCGCAAAGCAGGCAAACAGGTAAAGCCAGTAAAACAGATATGCTGGTTACCGACAAGGTTCCTATAATAAAGGTATACAGTCCAAATTCACCCTTTAAAGGATGCCAGCTTCTTTGAGTTAATAATGAATAGATACTGTGTAAATGTAATATTGGTACTGATTTTAAATAAAGGCCAATTCCCAGAATTACAGCAAGAAGAATGGAAAATAATGTAAGTAACAACATTATTTTCCCTGAAATTTTATCTATTATTATTCTCGTGTATGTTTTAGTGTTAGTCAATTATTTAGTTTCTTAAGTTCAGATATTAATGTATCCTTAGGTAATCCGATATATCCTGAAACTTCAACGAATTTTTGACCATCGGTTAAAATCCATCTGATAAAGTCCGTTAAAATTTTTTTTGAAGGCTTGCCATTGGTCACCAACAGAAGGTTACGAACAGGAGGAGAAGGATATTTGCCAGTAATAACTGCTTTTATAAGTTCGTCTATGTTACCATAAAAATTTTCTTCAGGTTCAATATGCCCGTTATTATTCAAATCGAGGGGTACAACTACTATACCTGTATTGGGACGTCTTGTATGTGAATCGTATACATATGCTATATTGTTATAGCCTATACTTAAAGGGTCCTTTATTATTGCTGTGGCCAGACCCGGATCGCCAAAAACACCGGTGCCCAAAAGATCTTCCTGTTTTTTACCCAGGTACCTGGCCCAGCATTCGGCAGCTCCTGCAGCATCGGACCGGGTATATACATGTACAGGATAATTGTCGTCCAGGCCTAAAATATTTCCCCAGGATTTATTATCCTGAGAAAGCCATATTTTCTGGGCAAGCTCTTTCTTCAGACCATGTTCCAAAAGAGTTTTCAGATCCGGATTGGAAGAGCTGACAGTAGCAACTACTGCATCTTTAACAACTGTAATCCCGTATGCCCCTTTTTTAAGTTCATCTGAATTTAAATCCCTTGAAACCATTCCTATATCTGTCATATCTGACAGTGCATCGGTAATACCTTTGCCTGCACCACCGGCTGAAATATCCAAATGAATATCCGGATGTGTTTTTCTGTACTCCTCACTCCACTTAACCATTATAGGGTATAATGCAAATGCACCTGAGATACTTAACGTTCCTTCAGTGTCCTGTTTCTTTTGATCACCGTGTCCTGTGCATCCGGTTAAAATAATGATCACATATAAACACAACAAAAGTTTTTGCATTTTACGATCTTTAATTCTGGTAATATCTTCATAATTAAATTATTTTCAAAGATCGCAAGTAGAGGTACAAAGAACAATACCTTTTAATAGGTATTCGGGCTACCGATTTATAGGTAAGTATTAATACTTAGAGTGAATATGGATTTAGATTTTTGTTATAATTTTTGAATAAATCTGATTGGAATCATTTTCAACTATCGACAATACATAATTCCCTTTATTTAAAAAGGACATATCAAGAATTATAATTTTCGAATCAATTATTTGATTATTAATTATATTACCATTAACATCTGCCAATATAGCTGTCATTTTTTCTGAACTGAAGTTATTTAAGAATACTTTTACGTAACCTCCTGTAGGATTTGGTATTACAGTTATTCTTTGTCCATTATCCATTCCTTGTCCTTTTTCAGGTAACGATATTGCAGTTGAATTTTCTGCAAAAGCATTAAGGGCATCGGTTGGTTCGCCTTTTAATTTCCCTGTACTTACCCAGCTGTTTAAATTGTAGCCACTCCACGTTGACTCACCTTCAGGTTCCCAGTATATAACTCCCAGACCCAAATTATTTGGAACTGCTTTTACTTTTTGAATTACTGCCACAAGCATATCAAAAGTGTTTTGAACCTGGTTATATGGACCGCCAACTTCCACAACCATAACCGGTTTGCCATACCTGGCTGAAATATTGTTAAGGTTGTTGCCCAAATCATTTATAGTAACGGAATAATCAGTACCAAGCCAATATGGATAATATGATGCTCCTATAATATCATAATTAACATTATGGAATTTCGCACTGTCAAAAAAGGAGACATATTGATAGCTATTATTACCCTGATCTATATGAATTATTACCTTGATTGAATTATCAACGGCTTTAACCGCTTCAAATCCTTTATTTAACAAACCCGCCAATTGTGCCCAATTGTTTGTGCTACCGTCAGGCCATAACATGCCATTTGTTATTTCATTTCCTACCTGTACCCAATCGGGTGTTGCACCTATTGATTTAAGCGTGTCCAACACCTGGTATGTATGATTATATAAATCTGTAAGCAATTGGCCGAATGAATCATTAACCCAGGCAGCGGGTTTAAATTGTTTTGACGGGTCGGCCCAGGAATCGCTGTAATGGAAATCGATGAGTATATGCATCCCCATTTTTTTAGCTCTTGTGGCCATTGCGGCAACTTCTTTCTTACTGCAATGACCACTTATGCTATCATTTGAGGGATTCACCCAAACCCTCAGACGTACTGTATTTATACCTCTTGACTGTAATATGGTCAAACAATCTGTTTGTATATTGGTGGTATCATAAAATTGATAACCGGTAGCTTCCATTTGTGATAACCATCCAATGTCGGCACCTTTAATAAACTGTGCACAGGATAAATAAGGAAACAATGTCAGAAATATTAAATAAAATAACCAACGCATATACAATGTTTTATTATAAGTGATTAAAAAGCCATTTGTTTCTGCTTTGGATGGCTTCAGGCAAATTAATAGGTTCTATACCCGATAATTTAAAGGTTTCCATTTTTTTAGGTTCTGAGGCTATTTGAAATATTTCATAATCAGAGTTATTTTCTAAATTGGTTTCAATTTGGGTGAATTGAAACAAAATATTACTATTTCTGTGGTAAGGTACATAATTTTCCGGATCAATTTTTTTTAATGTTACCTGGTACAGTTGCAATTGTTCGTCAGTCATGTTATTTCTTACTTTCAATATCTGTGGGTCGTTACTTTTACTTAATTCTTCTGAGGGATGCGATGGACAATTTATTAATATGTATGTAAGAATTCTGAATTCAACACCTGCAACTATAGATCCTGTCCATGCTCCATAATCAATGCCTGTAAATGCCAGGCGGTCGGCATCTATTTTAGGATGCTGTTCAAGTAAATCTATACTCCTGCGGATATTTATAACAGATTGACGGTGTAACATAAGTTCTTTCTGTGGATCGGTGTAATTTTGGTAATTCATCCTTTGTGAAACCGGTAAAGCCGGAAGATCATCCAGTAACAGTGAAGCAAATGAATTACCGGCTAACTCAAGTGCATCAGTCAGAAAAGCATTCTTATCCTGCCCCATGCCATGAAGAAATATAATTGCAGGGTACCTTATCAGGTTGTTTTTAGGGATAATTAAACAGGCAGTTACAGTACTGTGATTTCCCCCTGTAAATTGTATATTGAATATAGTGGCCTGGGTGGTATCTGTAGTTTTTATTACTCTAAAATCTAAATCCTCCGAAGGGTCATAGTTATAAAATCGTCTCAAATCTTCAATAGATTGTGAATGAATTGAATAACAGATTATAACTGAAAATAGAAAAATAATAGCTTTCTCCATTATTATAACTCAGACTTATAAGGATAAATAACAGGTAAATTATTCTTGTTTAAAAATATTAATTTTTTATGATTCTTCATTAAAATTTATTCATGTTATCAATATATTATATTAAATACCAATAATAAAAGTGTATATTATTTTTTAAGTCAAAATATTTGTTGCAACTTTGCAGAGTAGATTTATAGGTAATTCTTTAACTGATCAGGATAAATGCCTTTGTTTATCGGTCCTTCCAGTTGTGTGTTGCTAGGCTCTACCGAACTTTATTTATTTTTAATCTCAATTTCATTTCATGGACATTTACGTAGGCAACCTTCATTACAAAGTTGATGAAGAAGTATTAAGAGAAATTTTTGAAGAATACGGAGAAGTATCTTCAGTAAAGATTGTGACTGACAGTGTAACCCACAGAAGCAAAGGATTTGGTTTTGTTACTATGAGCAACGAGGGTGAGGCAAAACAAGCCATCGAAGAATTAAACGAAGGCGAATTAATGGGAAGGAAAATTGTTGTAAACCAGGCAAGACCAAAGGCAGCTAATGCTGGTGGTGGTGCCGGGGGAGGCGAAAGACGCAGTTTTAACAGAAAACCCTACTAGAAAGATTCTGTTCTTAGGTTCTTAAAGTAGATATTTTGAGGAGTTTTTACAAATATTTTCAGAAAATACTTTTACATTGAACTATCCAACAACTTAAAGGCATCTTTAAAATTTCTCGGCTACTGTTAAATAAAGAACAGTAAATAACAGGTTACATAATATAAATTATTATCTTATTTTAGCCCTGATTGACTAGCTGATAAAGTTCAAAGATGCTTTTTTTATTTTACCATTTTAGTGGACAACATTCCACAGGCAGCAGATATATCCTGGCCACGGGATGCACGTATAGTTGTAACGATTCCGTTTTTATTTAATATTTCCTGAAATGATTTTATTGTTGGTTCATCTGATCCTTCTATATCGGATTCCGGTATCTGATGGTACCTGATAAGGTTTATCCTGCAATTGGTACCTTTTAAAATCCGTATTAATTCTTTGGCATGCCTGTTGGTGTCATTCATATTTTTAAACATTATATATTCAAACGACACTCTTCTCTGCAATCCGAAACTGTGCGATTTAACAATGGATAAAATTTCATTTAACGGGTAATTCCTTTGTTTAGGCATCAGTACCGCCCGTTCATCATTGAAAGGATTGTGGAGACTAATAGCCAGATGACATTTGCTCAGCCGGAGAAACTTTTCAAGTCCCGGTATCACTCCTATACTTGACACTGTAATTCTTTTCGGGCTCCACCCGTATCCGTATTCAGAGGTGATAATCTCGAGACTTTTCAATACCTCATCTATATTATCAAAAGGTTCGCCCATGCCCATATAAACAATATTATTAAGGGCATCAAACTCAGGCAAACTGTGAATCTGATTAATAATTTCCCCGGCTGTAAGTTGACCATGAAACCCTTGCTTGCCGGTTAAACAAAACACACATCCCATTTTACATCCAACCTGGGAAGACACACATAAGGTTGCTCTGTCTGCTTCAGGAATATAAGCTGCTTCAATAAATTTATTTTCTTTTATCCTGAAGAGGTATTTTTTAGTTCCATCGATTGAAGTCTCAACCTTTTCATGAGCAACAAGCCCAATTTCATATTTTGACTTCAACACTTCCCGGTTTTTAAGCGAAATGTTAGTCATCTCATCTATATCCGATATATGCTGCTTATATAACCAGTCAGCAATCTGTTTTGCAGTAAAGCCAGGAAGCCCGAGCTGTTTTGTTATTTCCTTTAACTCAGTTATAGTCTTTCCAAATAATACTTCCTTGCTATTCATTAATCCTTTATATTCTTAATCTTCAAATCTTCAAATTCAATTTCCAAACATTTGCATTAATTTTTGCTTAATTTATACAGAACATCATTTACCCATGCAAGTTCATTCCTGTCATCTTCATTAAGTACTGTCTGGCTTTCCAGCCCTTTTTTATATTCTTCAAATGCCAGTGCAGCCTTGGCTTTATCGTTTAGCCGAAGGTAAATTAGTCCTTCTTCCTTACTTAAATCAATTAAATTTAACACCCCAATTTTTTTTGCTGTTTTTATAAATTGTAAGGCTTCATAATTTGATTCATCTGTATTATATATTTCCATATAAATTTTAGCCATTAGCAAATAATCGTTTTCTTCAGCACAACCTGCATTACCAAGTTTTAAAATCATTGCAAATGCATCCTTATAGCGTAAAGCGTAAAAATTTTGCCAGGCTGTCAAGGTAATAGCTTTTGAAATACAACAGTTATATTCATCTGTGCTCTTATGTTTTAACTTGTCATAATATTTTGAAATATAATCATTAGCAATTTCATTTGCCTTTTTATCCTGATTCTGCATTATAAATAGCACCCTGAGTTTCCAAATGATTTCTGAAATTAAATTACCTGAAGTAACTGACTGCGATGGCCTTATCAAAGGTATATTGGTTATTGTTATCGTTATTGCTTACCATTGAAGAATTGGCCAAATCAGTTAGTATACTAAGGAAATTACCTAAACTTTCCAGATTTTACCTGTTTTAAAACGTTTTAGCAATACTGTATGAATTAGTTAACAT
>CAVYAE010000039.1:0-13947 GCA_963766305.1 uncultured Bacteroidota bacterium | reverse complement strand
ATGGAAATCCAATGAAATAGAGCGCAAATGCAAATGGAATGCTAACGCTTTCTTCCCAGGGTATTTTTCTTTTAAGCATAAAAATCATCATAAATGACAGCCTTATAAAAATAATAATATTGAAAACAAAGATTATTATCTTTCTGTCAATATTTCCAGTTGAATTGTTAATGTTTAAATGATTTTCAAACCAATTTCCTCCATTTTGGAATAAAATCCAAAAAGATGACCACAAAAGTAAAATCTCAAAAATATGGATGACTAATTTTTGTGGAATGCTTTTACTTTCTTGTCCGTATAAATTCATTTTATAGATAGTTATTTATATTATTACCGTTTCTTATTAAAACGTATCCCTCCGGATAAATTATGATTTAAAAATAATATAAAATTCCTTTTTATCAAAATCAAATTTAAAGTATTAATAATCAAGATAATGTCGATTCAAATACAGGCTGATTATTGGAAAGTGGTTTCCATTTATGAGGAAGTAAATCATCCAGTTCAGATTTTTTGCAATCTGGTAAACGATTAAGAACGTCAACAAGCCAATGGTAAGGATTGACATTATTTTTTAAACAACATCCAAAAAGGGAAAAAAGTATTGCTCCATGCTGGGCTGCTTCATGACATCCGGCAAATAGAAAGTTTTTCCTACTCAACGCTATGGGGCGCATATGGTTCTCAATCAAATTGTTATCGATTTTGTAACGACCGTCATCGACATACCTTTTTTGCCTTTCCCAAAGGTTCAAAGTATAATCTATTGCTTTTCCAATGGCACTTTTAGGAAGTACCTGTAGCTTGTTTTCTTTAAGCCATATTTCCAGTTCCTGCAATATGGGTACTGCTTTCTGCTGACGCATAAGTTTTATGGCATTAAAATCCAGATTTAATACCTCACATTCCCTTTCAATTGCATAAAGGAGTTGTATTTTTTGCAGGACATAGGTTGCCCGTGGAGTATCATTATCCATTGCTTCCTTATATTTCCGGCGAATATGGGCTAAACAACTCAACAATTTTATTTTGCCTGGTTTCTCAAAAGAATTATAGCCTGCATACCCATCTGTTTGAAGTGTTCCCCTGAAATTTTTTAAAAAGATTTCTGGTCCTTCCCTCCCTCGACCTTTTTCATAGTGAAAGCAAATTAGTTTTAACATTGGAGCATGATACCCCCAATGATAACCCTGATGGGTGGTTCCAGGCTTGTTTCGGTCCAGAACCCTGATAGTTGTCTCATCTACCTGCAAGTAATCCTGACTTCTAACCACTTCTACAAGTCTGTCATAAAGAACAACAAGTAATATACATGCAGATTTAAACCAATCATTTATAGTTGATTCTGATATTTTAATACCATCTCTCCTGAAAATCTTAGCTATACGGTAAAATGGGAGATGATCTACGAACTTGCAGACTAAAATCCATGCTATCAGAGTTGCTCCTGCAATGCCTTTTGGAATTGGAAGTGATGGAATATCAGCAATCACAATAGGTTGTTCATCCTTGCCAGGAAATGCATAAACCGGACGAACTATCTGTCTAACATATAATTCACCAGTTTTATATTCAAGTATTTCTGTAATTTCTTCTCTTATTTTTACAGCACCCTTTAAATCACCTTCAGGTTCAATCACTTCTTTTATTCTTGGCAGATGTGCAGGTAAAGGCATGCGACAATTAACTGTAATCTGTTTGTCTTTTTCTGCCAACTTAATACGCTGATAAGTAATTATTTCTGATTCGATTTCAGTTTTTGGTTCCAAAACTTCCTTTGTTTCACCAAAATCAAGCCCAAGGGTAGGATGTGCAAATTTATCTTCATTCTTAAAGGTCTCACTTCTGGAACCGAAGAGCATACGTCGAAGTTTTTCCAGTTCTTCCTTGGTATACAATAAGTTATAATCTTTTTCCTGAAGCCTACCCCTTTAATGGTTATCTGCTTATCCTTTCTGTTGCCTTAATACGCTGATAAGTAATCATTTCGCTCAACTTCCTTTAGCCCCAAAACTTCCTTTGTTTCACCAAAATCAAAACCCAGAGTTGGATGTACAAATTTACCTTCATTTTTAAGGTCTCACTTCTGGAACCGAATATTATTCGTCGAAGTTTCTCCAATTCTTCCTTGGTATACAATAAATTATAATCTTTTTCCTGAAGCTGACTGGTAAGTTCGAAGACTTTTTGCTTTAAAAGATCCTTCCCTTCTTTTAAAGTATTTATTAAATTGATATGGTCTAATCCGTTTTCCATTATGTAGTAAAGATAATTAATATTATCTAAAACACAAAGAAAAACTTATGTTATTACGCACATTTTTCTGACCGGTCAAATCGACGACTTTTTCCTCTAAAAGATTAATCCTTTCTTTTAAAGTATTTATTAAATTGATATGGTCTAATTCGTTTTCCATTATGTAGTAAAGATAATAAATATTATCTAATTTGCAAAGAAGAAAATATGTAATTATGCACATTTTTCTTCACAATATCTCTTTCTAAACCTGATGTTTTTTAACGATATGCCCTCAATCATAATAACCAGTTGAGCCCATGTTAAAGTGCCATTTTCCATTAATGGCATCTCAAAATTTCCTTTTTCAAGTCTTTTATAGTAGAGGACAAAACCACCGCTTTCCCAATGCAGAAGTTTAACCTGGTTCCGCAACGGTTTAAAAAAACATATACTTCCCCGCTTGTTGGTTTGCGATCCAGCTTGTTTTGTATGATACCACATAATGAATCGAAACTACACCGCATGTTTGTGGGTGTTGAATACAGATAATACATATGCGAAGAAGTTAGAGAAAACATTTCTCCTTACAATATGCTGATAAGGGAACGGAGCATTGTTAAATCCAGTTCCTGGGTAAGTTTTACCTTAACTCCGTTAGGATAGGAAATTTCCAGTTCTGTTTTCTTTGAAACGGTGATGTTTTGCTCAGGTTCTTTTATTTTTGGATGAGTAGGTGCTAATTGAGGAATATCTATCGGGATAAAGGTATCTTCGGTGATATTTTTTGAATTCATATATTTTCGGTACCAATAATAATAGGTGTGTGCTGTGATGCCATGTCGCTTAAAAAATTCATCCCTTGGAGTTTCACTACCCAGGCTGGACTTAACCAAGGCAAACATTTCATTTTGGCGGTTATGATTCACTGGATTCTTCATAGCTTCGTTTTTTATTCAAAGCTATATGGTTTATAATTGCGATACAATATGTATTTCACCGGACGGATACAAGTATTCCACCATATCAGAATAAATAATAGAATTAAATAAAGAATTTCCATATTTATTTTGAATATAAGGATCACAACCGGATTCAATAAGGTATTTTACTGTTGGAAGATGATTGTTATAACATGCTGATAGCAATGGTGTATTTCCTTTTTCATCCTGATAGTTTATATCTGAACCTTTTTCAATTAGAAATTTGACAATATCAAGAAATCCATTTTCTGATGCTTTTATCAAAGCGATATTGAAATCCAATAATCTTAATCCTTTTCCATTATCCAGAGAATATTTAATCAAATCTAAACGATTTTCCTCTGCACTGCGAATTAATAATACACGATTTACCATTAATGGATAAAGATGATATTGATAACGAACCAATTGCATGGACAAAATTAAAATCGTGTGTACCAGTAAGATTATGTGTTTTACCTGAATTTCAAAGAAAGGGTGTTGGAAAACAAGTAATGGAATTCCTTATTGAATATACAAAAAATGAAGGGTATAGAGCTTTTCAGATTATTGCTTCTATAACTAATAAAGCGGCTAATCAACTTTATCAAAGATTAGGATATCGGAAAATGGGTGAAGTAGAATTAAATGAAAAAATATTTAATGCTTATGACAGTTCTCATCATTATTTTGGCAAATATTAAAATTTAATAAACTCTTTTTGCTCCCCCTCCCCCACATTTTATACCAATGGAAACATTTTGCATTATACCATTCATATAATTATATGGGCTCAAAAAATAAACTGGTTCAATTTCATAACGAAGGTTTAAAGAAAAGTAGCCATGTCTATATTGTCTTTGGAAATTATTATAAACAAACCTATTAATGATATTATATCCAAAGTCAAAACCAACTACAGGTAATGGATATGAATTAATCTGAATTGACTTTAATTTCGAGTAGTCTGGATTATCTTGAGTTGCATCCGGAGAAGGCAAAAACCATCCAATACCTATAAGTGGAGAAAAGTTAATTTTTTGTTTTAGTTTTATTTGATAGTCAAAAATTATTTCAAGTTGTGGAAGCAATGCACTAGATCCGCTAGTCCAATTATAGTTATTATATTCTATGTTATTTTTTAAACTGCTGAATATAAGACAAAACCTTGTATTCATCTCAAATTTATTCAATCCAAAAATAAAACCCATACCAAAAGTACCGCCATTATAAAAATTACTTTTAGTATTACCTCCCAAAAATCCTACTCCTGTAAAAAGTTCCATACCCAAGGAAAATCCGTTGGGCTTAAATACATAACGAAGATAATGTCTTACAAAATATTCTAATTCAGTATTAGGATATTCATTAATGAATTTAGTAGCTAATGCATTTAACGTATCTTGAAGATTACTATTACTGGATATTTCATACCTTTTTAAATACATATTAAGAAACGTTTGTTCCTCAATCCTAAGGTTTGAGTCCTTAATTATATTTTTCTTTATGTCATATAATCTATTAAATATTAATTGGTTTGAAATTTTAAATAGTTGATCTCCTTTTGGTCTGACTTTTATTACCATGGCAGCTTCTTCAGAGGAATCAATACTTATTAACTCCCAAGTAGCTTTTTTAAAATCACCCATTAAAAGTATGCACCCGAGCAACCCCATCTTACTTAAGTAAAGATTTATCTATAAATTGCGGAAGCAGATATTTGAGCTGAGATTTTTTGGTATCATTGATATTCCGGATCACATATTCAAGCCATTTTTGTGGATTAATATCATGTTTTTTACATGTGCCAAAAAAACTGTAAAACATAGCTAAATTTTCGGCTCCATGGTGCGATCCGGCGAACATATAATTTTTACGACCCAAAGCCAAACCTCTGATAGCGTTTTCAATTGCGTTATTGTCTATTTCCAAATTACCGTCTTTAAGGTAATGCATAAGCGTATCCCAACGATTTATGCAATAATCAAAAGCTTTGCCTATGGGACTTTTGGGTAATACTTTACTGCGATTATCAGCTATATATTTACTAATTTCATTTAATATTGGTAATGCATCATCAAGTCTTAACGTATGGCGCAACTGTGCAGGTAACCCTTCCTCCTTTGCCCTTCGTTCAATAGCATATAGTTTTTGTATCATTACTAAAACAGTGGAAGCCCTCGCCTTATCATTTTCCAGGGATTTTTCTACCATCCGCCTGGCATGGGCCCAGCAACCAAGATGTGTTACCCCTTCATTTCGTGCAAAATGTTCGTAAACGGCATACCCATCTGTTTGTAAATATCCTTTATAAGTCGACAGGTTTTTTAATGGTGCATCCAGTCCCCTTCCTTTGTGATAATCGAAAAATACTGCGTTTTGCATCGGTGCATTGTACACCCACATGTATCCCTGATGGGTGGCTCCTGGTTTATCGCGATCCTGAACCCTTATTGGTGATTCATCGACTTGCAAATATGGATTCTCTAAAATATAGGCTTTATGGACCGGATATAGTGGCCAAACATGATTGGAGGTAAGGCTAAACCAGGAATCCATTGTGGATGCCGGGACATGAACATCCTCTTGTTTAAGCATTTGTATTTTCCTGTGTAATGGTATATGGAATACAATTTTATCTACTATGATATTGGATAGCAATCCAGGACCTGCTATACATTTTGGAATGGGACGATCCAAGGGGGCGATGACCTGACTTTGAGCACCTTTTTCATCTTCCTTTGTTATGTAAACTCCTTGTTTATACCTGTTTATTTGACACCTTGCAGGAGTATATTCCAATTCATCTGTTATGTTCGTACCTATACGTGTCATCCCTGACACATCTTCTTTAGGTTCAATGATAATTTCATTTACCGGTAAATGTGATGGTAAGTTGAGTCGTCCCGGATGTGGTTTGGCAGGTTTAGACCTTTCATAGCTAATTTGCTGCTTGTCAGCTTCTATTACTGCTTCTGTTTTTTCATCATCAAATTCAAAGGGTATCGTTAGCTGGTCGGGGTGTTCATTGGACTCAAACCGCTCACGTTTGGCACCAAAAAACATCCGTTTTAATTGGGCGATTTGGAATTTAAGATCATCTATTGTAGAATTCATCTCATCTACTTTAGAAGCTAATTCATTAGCTTCTAAAACTAGTTTTGCCTTTTCAGCAGTAAGTTGTATAATTTCTGTAATCAGAGCTGAGTTTGCTGATTCTTTTTGAGCAAGATTTTCCAATAGAAAAAGTTTTTCTTCAGGAAATTCAGGGGTGATATTTTGCTCGTTTTGCATAGCATAAATATAGCCAAAAGTATTGATTTTATTAACGTTTTAATGGATTATTTTTCTTTAAAATAGCCTGATTTTCTGATCGTTGATTTGTCAAAACACCCCTGGAAAAATCCCTTTTTGAAGCTGTAAAAACTCTTCTATTTTAATTTTTCATCATAAGGGTTAATGGGCTGGTAAGGGGCTTGGCCACTATCTGTAATGCTTTTAAAATAAAGGATTTTCATTGTATCACCCTAAGCATTATGTATATAAACTTCCTGGTTTTATAAAAAATATTTTATCCGAGCACTTTCAAGCTCCTTTTTTTAATAAATATCGCTTACGCATGGTAACATTTTTCAATGATACCCCTTCGATAATCATTACAAGTTTTGGCCACTCAAGGTTACCGTCTTTTATAACAGGAAGTTCAAAGTTGCCTTTTTCCAACCTTTTCCAGTAAAGTACGAATCCACCATTTTCCCAATGCAGAAGTTTTACCTGGTTCCGGCGTCGGTTAAAAAAAATATACACTTCTCCACAGGTGGGGTTACGTTCCAATTTATTCCTGACAATCCCGCACAAGGAATCAAAACCGCCTCGCATATCCGTAGGGGCGGAATATAAATAATATTGGTGGGAGGATGTCAGCGAAAACATAGACCTTTACAATAAACTGATCAGGGATCGCAGAATTGGTAAATCCATTTCCTGATTTAATTTTACTCTTACTCCATTGGGGTAACTGATCTCTATTTCTATATTCTTTGCTATGGCTTTTTCAGGTTGTTTTGTCGGTGAGGAAATAACGACCGGGATAAATTTCTCTTCGGTGTTTAATTCAGTTTCCTTGTATTTCTTGTGCCAATTGTAAAATGTAGCAGAACTTATTCCGTGTTCTTTGCAATAGAATTTCTTTACCATTCCGCTTTCGATGCAGGACTTTACAAATGCAAATTTTTCTTTCTCACTTTTTCCTCTTAAATTGTTTCCCATATTATTACTTTTAGGATAAAGTTAACATGCCGGATTATGATTTCAAATATGGGGTTGGTCGGGCGGATACCATTAAAAGACAAATTGTTACCTTTTCATAAGGATATAATGTAATATAATGAGCATTGTCAAAGTTATTTGTAAGATAATCGAAATGATTTTTCAATTTAGAATTGTTCTGGCTAATAAGATCATCCATTATCAGATTACGGTAATTTGATATTAAATCAATTTTTGATACTTCATTTTGATTATTAATTAATTTAGTTGAATCGATTTGTGAAAAAATCGGATTTGTAAAATACAAAAGGATGGTTATAACTATTAGTGGTTTCATTTATTAAAAAAAATAAGTTGGTTAAATTATAAGAATGAGCATATCATGGATCCCTCCATAATCTTTTTCCCCACTCTATTTGGTATTCAGCATTCAATAAATAATAAATGTTGGAATCCGATTTATTAAATAATCAGCTTAAATTTTATTATAACTAATAAATTTTAGTCAAGTCAATTAGTAATGGTAAAAATAATAATTTAAACAAAGCTAGTATCCAATAGTACTACAAAATCTACAAAATAATTATAAAGTAGATTTTGTAGGTAAATTCCACTATTAGTGATATATACTTGCATACGGAAATTAATATTAACAACTAAATTGTATGTATTATGGAAGGCTATGAATATCAAGAAATCAAAAACCAGCTTATTCAATTACAAAATCAGGTTCAAATACTGGTAAATAAGGTTGACCAGCCGATTTCGGTTAAATCAAAGATAGATGAAGAAGTAGATGATTTAATCGAAGTTAATGAAACTGCTCGTATTGTAAGATTAAGTACTTCTACTGTTTACACTAAATCTTCAAAAGGCCAGTTGCCCAGTTCAAAAAAAGATGGTAGGTTACATTTTTCCAAAAAGGAAATCCTGCTATGGTTGAAAAGTGCTGAACCTAAGAAATCTGCTGAGGAAACTGCAACTTCCAAAATGATTAAAATCCACCAGAGATATAAAAAATAAAGGAGTAAAGTTTTGGCCTTCACTCCTTATAAATTTTTACTTGCCTGGACAACTTTGTTCATGTCTGATACAAATATCGTCATTCAGGCAACAAATTCTAAAATTTTAATAAATTTAATTTTAATCTATGAATGACTGTAAATATATAAGAGTAGGAACCCAGTATTATAAAATTGTACGGGTGCCTTCATTAACGGGTGAATATAGTGAAGAAAGGATTATTCCCTGGAAAAGTGAAACAATCAGACATGATGAAGGATCAAATTTTATGAATTTTTTAATGAAATTCCAAAGTATGATGGATTTTGTATTATTCAATAGTCTTAAACTGAACATCGGTAATCAAAATTATTAATATTATATTCTCAAAGGATTATAGAAAAGTTACCGATTTGAAATTCGGGAATAAAATTTTAAATTGCAATGGGTGTTTTATTTCAGCTTCCAGTTAGTTAAATTTCAATAAACCTTAAATTTATTAACCATTATCAAATTGTGCAAATTCAAATGAAAAAACCTATTTCATTATCCTGTATTGTTTTCCTATTTATTACCTGCGTTTCTTCTGCTCAAACAGATACTTTACGTAAGAAAATTGAAAATATTATTTCTGGTAAAAAAGCAGTTATAGGTGTTTCAATTTCTGGAATTGAAAGCAAAGATACATTAACCATCAATGGTTCAAAGCATTTTCCAATGCAAAGTGTTTATAAATTCCATATCGCATTAACCGTGTTAAACCAGATAGATCAGGGTAAACTCTCATTCGATCAAAAGATATTTATTAAAAAAAGCGATTTAATTACTGAAACTTGGAGTCCATTACGAGAAAAATACCCAAATGGAAATATAAACCTCACATTAAGAGAAATCCTAAAATATACTGTATCCGAAAGCGACAATACAGGTTGTGATTTATTATTGAAATTATTAGGTGGTACCGGAATTGTTAATAATTACATGCACAGTATTGGAATAAGAGATGTTAATATACAAGCAAGTGAGGAAGAAATGCATAAAGCATGGGACGTTCAATTTACTAACTGGACAACACCTATATCAGCAATGCAATTACTACGAAAATTTTATAATAAAGAGGTTCTTTCAGAAAAAAGTTATGACTTTTTATGGAATTTAATGTTAGGTAGTTACACTTTTCCAGAAAGAATAATTGCTGAGCTACCTACTGGAACTATTCTTGCACATAAAACCGGATCATCAGGAACAAATAGTGAAGGATTGACAGCAGCAACAAACGATATCGGTATTGTTTGTTTACCAAATGGGAAACATTTTGCAATTTGTGTTTTTGTATCAAATTCATATGAGGATGATAAGACAAATGCAAAAATTATTGCTGAAATTGCAAAAGTCGTGTGGGATTACTTTTTAATTAAATATAAATGAATTCATTGATAACTAACCTAATGAAAAATTTTTATTTCAAATTTTTAATTTACACATTCATTTCATTTCTATCAGTAATTAATTTGTCCGGTCAAACTTTCAATTTTAAATGTGATTCAAATTATAATCCCCATAAAATTTATGGTCTTAGAAAATTTATTGATTCATTGAACCACATTGATTTTTCAAAGGAAGATTTTGAATTTAGAATTTATAATTATGGAGCAGGTCAAGCAGGAAGTAGTAATAATGTATTCATTATGAAACATTTTATCGTTGAAAATAAATGGATAGCATATTTCCATTGGATGTTTCCAACAGATTTTTATTACTATAAAAATCTTTCAAATGGTGAGTTAAATATTTATGATTCGAAAAAATTAGAAGAAATATGGAAAATGTTCCTCGATGACGGAATTTTGTCGATATCAAATCCATCTCCTGAAGTTATTTCTAAGATAACTAACAAAAATGATATAGTATGTCAGGTTGAAGATTGTCAAGGTGGATGTGCTTTTGAATTAATAAAAAAGGACTGTAAGCATCTATGTTATTACCCTTCATGTGATTTTATGTGTTATCCAGAATTTAATAATCTTCCTGATTATATTAAAATGACCAAAATACTGGAATTTTTAGACAAAGTTCTACGACAGGAAATTTAATTTATTTTATAACCAATTTAGGAGCTTAAAAAAATCCGAAATGAAACTAATATTCAAAATACAATTTAAAAATACCATTCTATTAATCATTTTTATCACATCAATCGACCTCTTATACCGATTTTATGAAATATGGTATTTGGAAAGAATTTTAAATAACATTAATGTTTATCCTATTGAAGACAAAATCTATATAATAAAAATTCATAATTTTCAATGGATACAGATTTCCTCAAATTTAATTTTTACTTTAATTTTAATAACATGGTTATATGTATCATATAAAAAATTATATCAATTACATTCTGATAAATTACAATATTCACCATCATGGGTTATTTGGGGATCACTAATCCCAATAGTTAATTTTTATATTTTGTACAAAATTATTTTAGATTTATGGGAACATACTGTAAATAGATTTCATAACAATTCCTTGAAAAATAACTTCATTCAATATTGGTGGATATTATTTGTAATAGTTATAATATATTCCAGAATTGTGTCGAATGGATTAGCTTCCAATCATGCTGATGATTTATTGATATATAATTACAAATTTATATTTATCAATATCGGATTTTTAATTTATCTGTTTGTGTTAATTAAAATATCTAATGATATTTATAAAATTCAAAATCATAGTGAAAAATTGAGAATATAGAAAGTTACAATTCTTAAAAAATACCTTTAATTATTATACTGTTTTAATGAATAACATACATTAATGAGATATTTGATTTTAATATTGACTGTAAGTTTAATCATTTTTGGATGTAGAAAAATATAAAATCCAATCATTCAAAATAAGTGGAATATAATTGCAAATGGAACAGTAAAGTTTTTATGGTCGGTTTACTTTGTTAATGAAAATATAGGTTATGCAACAGGTACAAAAGGTACAATTGTTAAAACGATTGATGGGGAAAAAATTGGATTCTCCAAAATAGTAGAACGATAAGTGATTTACATTCCATATACTTTATAAATGCTAATATTGGATATACCTGTGGGAATGCAATATATAAAACTATTGATGGTGGATTAAATTGGAAACCACAAACTGATTCAATTTACGGATTTAACTCTAGTATATTTTCTCGATTCAATTAATGGATATGCAGTTAGTGGTTGGTATGTATTTTATCTATAAATTGCGGCAGCAGATATTTAAGCTGAGATTTTTTGGTATCATTGATATTACGGATAACATATTCAAGCCATTTTTGGGGATTAATATCATGTTTTTTGCATGTGCCAAAAAAACTGTAAAACATAGCTAAATTTTCGGCTCCATGGTGCGATCCGGCGAACATATAATTTTTCCGACCCAAAGCCAAACCTCTGATAGCGTTTTCAATTGCGTTATTGTCTATTTCCAAATTACCGTCTTTAAGGTAATGCATAAGCGTATCCCAACGATTTATGCAATAATCAAAAGCTTTGCCTATGGGACTTTTGGGTAATACTTTACTGCGATTATCAGCTATATATTTACTAATTTCATTTAATATTGGTAATGCTTCATCAAGTCTTAACGTATGGCGCAACTGTGCAGATAACCCTTCCTCCCTTGCCCTTCGTTCAATAGCATATAGTTTTTGTAACATTACCAAAACAGTGGAAGCCCTCGCCTTATCGTTTTCCAGGGCTCTCTCTACCATCCGCCTGGCATGGGCCCAGCAACCAAGATGTGTTACCCCTTCATTTCGTGCAAAATGTTCGTAAACGGCATACCCATCTGTTTGTAAATATCCTTTATAAGTCGACAGGTTTTTTAATGGAGCATCCAGTCCCCTGCCTTTGTGATAATCAAAAAATACTGCGTTTTGCATCGGAGCATTGTACACCCACATGTATCCCTGATGGGTGGCTCCCGGTTTATCACGATCCTGAACCCTTATTGGTGATTCATCGACTTGCAAATATGGATTCTCTAAAATATAGGCTTTATGAACCGGATATAGTGGCCAAACATGATTGGAGGTAAGGCTAAACCAGGAATCCATTGTGGATGCCGGGATATGAACATCCTCTTGTTTAAGCATTTGTATTTTCCTATGTAATGGTATGTGAAATACAATTTTATCTACTATGATATTGGATAGCAACCCTGCCCCTGCTATACACTTTGGAATGGGACGATCCAGGGGGCGATGACCTGCCTTTGAGCACCTTTTTCATCTTCCTTTGTCATGTAAACTCCTTGTTTATATCTGTTTATATGACACCTCGCAGGAGTATATTCCAATTCATCTGTTATGTTTGTACCTATGCGTGTCATCCCTGACACATCTTCTTTAGGTTCAATGATAATTTCATTGACCGGCAAATGTGATGGTAAGTTGAGTCGTCCCGGATGTGGTTTGGCAGGTTTAGACCTTTCATAGCTAATTTGCTGCTTGTCAGCTTCTATTACTGCTTCTGTTTTTTCATCATTAAATTCAAAGGGTATCGTTAGCTGGTCGGGGTGTTCATTGGACTCAAACCGCTCACGTTTGGCACCAAAAAACATCCGTTTTAATTGGGCGATTTGGAATTTAAGATCATCTATTGTAGAATTCATCTCATCTACTTTAGAAGCTAATTCATTAGCTTCTAAAACTAGTTTTGCCTTTTCAGCAGTAAGTTGTATAATTTCTGTAATCAGAGCTGAGTTGGCTGATTCTTTTTGAGCAAGATTTTCCAATAGAAAAAGTTTTTCTTCAGGAAATTCAGGGGTGATATTTTGCTCGTTTTGCATAGCATAAATATAGCCAAAAGTATTGATTTTATTAACGTTTTAATGGATTATTTTTCTTTAAAATAGCCTGATTTTCTGATCGTTGATTTGTCAAAACACCCCTGGAAAAATACCTTTTTGAAGCTGTAAAAACTCTTCTATTTTAATTTTTCATCATAAGGGTTAATGGGCTGGTAAGGGGCTTGGCCACTATCTGTAATGCTTTTAAAATAAAGGATTTTCATTGTATCACCCTAAGCATTATGTATATAAACTTCCTGGTTTTATAAAAAATATTTTATCCGAGCACTTTCAAGCTCCTTTTTTTAATAAATATCGCTTACGCATGGTAACATTTTTCAATGATACCCCTTCGATAATCATTACAAGTTTTGGCCACTCAAGGTTACCGTCTTTTATAACAGGAAGTTCAAAGTTGCCTTTTTCCAACCTTTTCCAGTAAAGTACGAATCCACCATTTTCCCAATGCAGAAGTTTTACCTGGTTCCGGCGTCGGTTAAAAAAAATATACACTTCTCCACAGGTGGGGTTACGTTCCAATTTGTTCCTGACTATCCCGCACAAGGAATCAAAACCGCCTCGTATATCCGTAGGGGCGGAATATAAATAATATTGGTGGGAGGATGTCAGCGAAAACATAGAC
>CAVYAE010000038.1:0-144244 GCA_963766305.1 uncultured Bacteroidota bacterium | reverse complement strand
ATTTCCTGGGCCATTTCATATTTTTCCAATTCAGGCCCCTTGAATGTGTGTTCAGGTATTTTATTCATTTTTTCTTTGTATATCTTCATAGCCTGGGCATAGTATTCCCTGGCAAAAACCGGGGTTACCTGGTAGCTTACCGTCTTTTCCTCGTTTTTAAATGTTACCATGTATGGTTCTCCACTGGCTCCTTTGTGAACCACGATGCTTTTCCATACCTGATACTCATCATCCGGATTGTAATGGGTCTCCTGGGGAGCGATCTCAAAAATGTAGTTTTTATATTCGGCCAACTCCGGAAACTGCGATTCTTTCACAACGATCTTAAACCGAGCCTTGGTCTTATCCTCTAACCGGGGATGAAACATGTCTGTTATATTCCGTAGCATCGCATATTTTTTCATATCAATGATCTGGTCCTGGTCACATGCAACCCATCGTTTGTGGATGGTATCAAGTTTATAAATCCCATTTGACAATAGGCTGTCATCACCGGGAATAGTGCACTCTATGGGTTTGGTGGGATCAAAATGTACATGGCTGCCCGATATTGCTGATACCTGAAACATCGCCACAGACTGAAGATAGCGCACCTGGTGAGCTGTATCGATAGCAGAAGGTACACCGGATATAAACCGATCGAAAAGGTTGTTTAAATCTTTGTAACTTATTTTACTTTGCACTGGATTGCCTTTTACATCAACTACCACCCCGGAAGGAATGGATAGGTTTCCACCGGAAGCCATGGGAAGCTGTTTTCCTTTTGTGTGATCCACTGCAAAGGTTTTTGTTGGTGTTGTAAATGTTGGATAAGGCATGACCTGTTTGTTGATCTCTGCAGCCACAAGGTTTGAATTTTTTGGATGTTGGTAGACATGAAACCACCATCCTAAACCTATTGCTATTATTATGGAAGCTGCCATGCTTAATACCACGGTAAGGGAGACTCCTCTTGTTGTATTTATATGAGGATCGGTGTGTGCCTGGATGATGATTGTATCCAGTTGTGATTTCAGGTCCTTTCGCCCTGCAGCCTTGATTCCTTTCAAAAGATCGGATTCCACGGACACCGCCTCGGCAAAGTCAGGGTCGGTTTTCAACCGTTGCTGAAAAGCAGTAATTTCTTCTCGAGAAAGCTTCCCCGTCAGGTATTGTTCTATGATTGGATAATCGAAATTAGAAGCCATAAGGTTACATTTTGATGGTAGAAGAACTTTTCACTGCTCGACGAAGCTTATCCATGCATTTTGCCTTCTGGTTCTTGGCATTGTCGGCATTGGTATAACCAAGTCGGCCTGCCACCTGTTCCATGGATAAATTGTCATAATAGTAAGCCGTAAGTATTTCTTTACAT
This sequence comes from uncultured Bacteroidota bacterium, assembly GCA_963766305.1. GTDB lineage: Bacteria > Bacteroidota > Bacteroidia > Bacteroidales > JAAUTT01 > JAAUTT01. Next base: position 142,890 of record CAVYAE010000038.1, on the reverse strand, counting down.
CGATCCGTAGTGGAAGATAAAAGGGTCTCTGCATATTTTGCCCTTTCTGAAAGTTCTTCTTCCGTTGAATCTTCATAAACCAAGTTCACAAAATCAGAGTAGTTGTCGATCAGTACATTTTTCTTTCTCCGGGTATAGGTATGCCAACGGTTTTGACAGATACTATGCAAATAGGTCATGATCCCGGAATCTCCCCGGAATTTTTCTGCTACCATATTTTCATAGGTGATGATCATAGAATCCTGGAGTAAATCTTTTACATCCTCCATGGTGCCACCGGATTGCTTAACAAAACGTACCACCAGAGGATAGCTTTTCTTGTACAGGTATTCAAAACATGTATTATCGCGTCCACGGATGCCTTCGATCAGGCAGGATTCGATTATTTCTTTTTGCATCTATCGAAAAATTATTCATTACGTGGTACCATAATTACCCCGGATTCTAATTGTGAGGCTACCCATTCAAGAAATATGCCGAAACGATAAAACCCTCTGAATTCAAGAGTTAGTTGAGCAAAATCATTTTCCTTCAATTCATCCATTAAGTTCTTAAACTTCGGCATAAGGTCACTCATTTGAACAAAAATTTCAGCATTGTCACAGCCTTTTTGCTCCAACGCTGTAAACTTTGTATCTATCTCCTACGTGTTTGGAAGTTATGCTCATATTTAAGTTATTTTAAGTGTGTAGTTTGGTAAATTTCATGCCTACGCTGCTACTGGGCCTTATTATTTGGAAAGAATTGCATTGTTAAAAAGAGTTGTGGTTTTAACTTGATAGTTAGACCGATAATTACTTTCCAATTGTTCCTCTAATTCAATTAATCCAAACAAACTAAATACCCAAAAAAGCCTGTTTTTTAAGCATCCAGCCAACAAATCGGAAATACTTATTGTACCTATTGGCTTTATCTGATCCTTTAACATAGGAAATGCCCTGACGTATTTTTCTGAATAAAAGGAAATATCCCTTTTCTCGTTACCAAATTTTGAAAGCAGGTATAATACAAATCCGGCTCCGACATTTCCGATTTCCTCGCCTTCATATCTATCCATGTAGGCTTTATTAAATTTCAAGCAAAATGTACTCATTAATGCTGAAAATAAACTAAAATGATCCTTGAGGCAGGTGGTACCTTTTTTTGTTAGGAAAATCTTCCCTTTCTTAGTTACAGTAATACCTGATATTTTTACAATAATGTTGCAGATATGCAGAGGAAAGTAATCTTCTTCTTTTAAAATTTTTATCAAATATTTGTCATCACTTTTAATATAACCTAATTCATTAATCTCTAAAACAGTTTTCCGGGGAAGGTTACCTTTTTCTGTAAGTTTAAGACCATCACTTTGGTTTATAATTTCAAGAAACTTTATAGCCATTTGAAGAAATGGAGAATCCAATAATTCAGCATTGGTAAGTATAGGTTTTATTTTTACAGGACAATTTTCATTAAAAAGAAAATTATTAAGCAGGTGCATCTGATTGGGTGAGAGTCCTTCAAAATCGGATATAGGACCATTATTATGCCTTTGGTAAATAACTGCAGCAACCTTGTTCAACTCCTCTAATGAACTTGGTTGCTTACCCATCCTTTTAAATTCTTCCTCTATCTGTTTTGCAAATTCATCCGCTATTTTTCCCATAAAGCATTATTTACTGAACAGCTCCTTCCAGTTCTGAACCTGTACTAAACTTAACAACTTTCTTTGCTTTTATCTGAAGTTCCTTTCCTGTTTGTGGGTTCCTGCCGGTTTTGGCAGCTCTTGCAGCTACCGAGAAAGTACCAAAACCAATTAATGTAACCTTATCTCCCTTTTTTAAAGTAGTCCCAACGGTTTTTACAACTGCTTCAAGTGCAGTTTTTGAATCCTTTTTTGATAATCCGCTTTCTGCGGCAATGGCATCAATTAATTCCTGTTTGTTCATAAATGTGGTTTTTAGTTAATGTTTAATTATAAATCATTTATATAAAGCTATGAGAAAAGGTTAAATAATATTGAGTCATATATTTTCTCCTATTTACGAATATATTTTATCTTGGCATTGTAAAATTCCGTCAAAATATTAATAAATGTATTCAATATTACGATTTTATATGAAATATTTTACCTACTGGCTCAGTTATTTATCATAAATTGCCTATACTTATTAACAACGCCTTCAAGTCCGGTTATTTCTGTATATGAATGTAAATACTAATTCAGATAAAACAGTCTTAATTGTCGAAGATGATTTTGCTTCTGCCCAATTCTTTATTGAGCTACTCAGTGAATTTGATGTGAATATTTTAACTTCTGATAATGGTTCTTCCGCTTTTGAGATTTTAAAGGTTCATGATGTTGATTTGGTTTTACTGGATATAAAGCTACCTGATACCACAGGTTTTGAAATTATTAAGGAGATTAGAAATTTATACGGGGATAAAGTTAAAGTTATTGCCCAGACGGCTAATGCTTATAGGGAATGTTCTTATTATGAAAATGCAGGGTTTGATGGTTATTTGTTGAAACCTATTTGTACCAATGATTTTAAAAGCCTCGTGGTTAATTTATTGTCATGTTAATCCTTATGTTGGAATTCTGGGATGTCACATTTTAACTTGGGGAAAGTCATTTTTTAACCTTTAGTAAATAATTTGGGCGTTACCCGTTGGGTCGCTACGTCCAGGCTACGCTTCACTTCGGAATCCGTTTTTTGAGTAAACTCAAAAAGCCGTGTTCTTCCCCTCCCATCGCTAACGCATTTTAAAATATTGATTTAACTGCCTGTTAATGTTACCGCTTTCTTTTTCTTATTTTGTGGCTTGTCGTATTTAATAACCAGGTAATGATCCTGATTATCTACTTTATAGTCAAAAAGAGCTAACAGGCTTATTACTAAATCTGTATATTTTTTGACATTCTTATGATTGCGTATCTGGCTGATTTTTATATATTGTGACTTTGTAATGTTTAGTTTATCAGATAATTGCTTTAGATTTTTAACCTTTTCAAGTTCTTCAATTAGCAGGTTTTCCAGTTCTTTATATTCCAGGTATTTTACTGTTTGTATGTTCATAGCCAGCCTTATAATTTGGAATAGTTGTATGCTGGTCAGACTTTTTTCTTTTTTATAGCTGTTAAAAATTCTTTGGCTGGTTTAAAGGCCGGTATATTATGTTCCGGGATTATTATTGTTGTTTTCTTTGAAATATTCCTGGCTGTCTTTTTGGCCCTTTTCTTGATCAGAAAAGTTCCGAAACTTCTCAGGTATACATTTTCCCCTTTTGTCATGTTATCCTTTACTGTACCCATAAGGGATTCAATGATTCGTGTCACGTCTATGTTTTCAACTCCGGTTCTTTTTGCTATGTCTTTTACAAGGTCTTGTTTGGTCATTTTACTATTTTATTGATTATGAACGCTAATATATATTTTATTTTTTATTTCCCTGCAAATCCTGTAAAATTATTTTTATTAATAAAAAAGGCCACATCTTCTCGACATTGCCTTTTCCCCCAACAAATCCAAACTATTATGAATATAGTCATTTTATCAGTTTTAAAGATAATACTTTTAGTGACATTTGGGAGCGCACAGAAGCTTTAAAAAATCCAATCTCCCCTTTGGGGTAGGGGGAATATAAATCCTAACACACCACACTTTCATCATATATACATCCTGTCATCGAGAACCAAAAAAGTATTCGGGTGTTTAAGAAATTACCTTTTATTTAATACAAGCTTCAAGTAAAAACAAATTATCTTTGCAAAAATTAATTTACAATGAAATATACTCTTATTGTCAACAGTGAAGAAAATGGTGACGTTATAGGTCAGGTAAAAGAGTATCCGGCAGTTGTCTGTCAGGGATCAACACTTGAAGAGTTACAGGAAAATATTCAGGAAGTGCTGGAGCTTTATCTACATGATTTACAAGAATTAGGTCAACTGGAAGGTAATATATTACATGAAGCTGACATCGTATCAAAATGAGTATATAAACCTTACTAGGTTTAAACTTAACAAATATTTTAGAGCGAATAAAAGCTCCACAAAATCTAATTTTCTCCACCCACCCTGTCATTTGAATAAAGCCTTACTTTTGGTATAAAAGCAGATTAGTGTTTTTACGTTTCACTTTTGCCCGGTTCCCTGGGCATCGCTTCACTGCAAAACACTAAACAGCTTTTTTCATTTTTATAAACCGGTTTTGATACATTTCTTGAAAGTAAGAAAAGAATCAAAACCGGTTTGGCTTTATGTCATGTTTATCCCACAATTAACCCCCTGCCCCCTTGAAACAATGGGGTTTTATGCCTAGGGTATAAATAAAAATATTGTATCTGTCCTTAAATCTCCACAGGTGGTTTTGGCCTCTTTTTGCTGCAAAAGGTTGAACTAAAATTTTCACTTTAAAAGTACAGGGGAGAGATGGCAGAATGTTTATTTTTTACGGTAACCACCTCTCCCCTGCCCTCACGGGTTTCGTCAAATTTTTTAAAAATAAAAAATTATGACAGAAATACTTGTAAAGCAAAATATTTGTGTTCTAAATAACCTTTCGCAAAAGAGGCTCAAAACTCACCTAAGGGATATACAGGTAGTACAAATAAATATTTTTTCTTATGGTTTCATTTATATGCAAAGCAGGTCTAAAATCTTCCTTCGAGATATACACAGAAAAAAATAAAAGGGATTTTTTAAGCTTTTTGAGTTCTGAAATGTCTCAAATATATAATAGTCAGAAAATCAATATAATATATAATATATTGATAATAAGCACTATAAAAGTTTTATAAACCTTGTAACGTATTATAAATCAATATTATAGAAATGTTAAAAAATGTTAAAATATTGAAAATAAATAGCAAAATATTTGGTTATAATGGTTCAAAAAAGTACCTTTAATGTATAAATAAAGAATCACTAAAGTACAATAAATGTTCCACGTGGAACATAAAGCATTAAAAAAGAGTTCTTTGACAGTCTGAAAGCAAAAACCAATCGAAAAAGATGGGTTACGTAAGGGTTAAAAATAATAAAATAAACGTTACATGTTCCTTTACCTGCGTAGGTTTGAAAAGAAGAGGTTGAAAGGTTGTTATTCAGATATGAAGGCGATGAGTTTTGCGACCGGAAGGCGGTTGGATGAATCTATATTAATTTATAGGTAATTTATCATACTAACATGAAAACGCAAAACAAGTGCTTGGAGATCGTCACCAGGACAAAAATTTAAAAAATATTTTATACTTTTAAAAATCAGTAATTTATTAACTAATCTAACAATTTTAGCCATGATTAATTTTAATTTTATAGGTCGTTGTGGCAATGATGCCACTATCAAGGAAGTTAAGGACACCACAGTAATTAACTTTTCAATAGCTGTTGACCAGAGTTACAAGGATAAGGAAGGTAAAAAACATGAAAAAACATTGTGGATTGATTGCGAAGCATGGAATAAGAAAGGTTTGCAGCCTTTCATTAAAAAAGGGGATTTGTATTATATAACTGGTTCGCCAAAAGCAGACGGTTATTTATCAAAAGACAACAAGCCCGAAAGCAAATTAATTTGCGTTGTTGAAGATATTGAATTTCTCTCACCTAAAAAGGATTAATAAATGACCAGCAACCACAGAGATTATATAAAGGAAGCATTAAAAACAGATGTGGAGCTTTTAAAGCTCTATTCTGTTTTTTTAATTGGTATTGTATCTTTTCTTGTTAGTTCGGTATTAAGAGCCTCTTATGATAAAGATAATGTACACATTATAATATTTTTATCTGCTATATTAGGATTTGTATTCTTTTCGATGAATTTCTTTATCTTTGTACGTCGTATTAAAAATCATTTAAAACAATTAAAAACAGATAAGCCATGATAATTTACCTTGTTGTATTTATTTGCGCAGTGTTTTTAGTAACATTTGGTGCAGCTACATATATAAATTTAAAATCAGATAAAGAATTAATGTAGTATGATTTACGCAGTAATTATTGTTGGGGTAAGTGTTGTAAGTGTCTTAATTACTCTTTTTATAGTAATAAAAGGTTATAGAGAACTTGACAAAGTAAAATAAAATAGTACATCCCTTTACATAACTTACAAAAGAGCCTGAGCAATCAGGCTCTTTTGTTTTCCTACAGGCTTAAAGCCTTTTAAGCTTAAAACGGGGTAAAGATAGCACCCCGCCAAAGTCATCCATTTTAAATTTTCCTCAAAACATAAACTTGATAACTCATGAAAAACGCAAATTTTTCAAATGGACAAGGTGCATGCAGTAAATATAATAATATTTATGATCGCATCACTAGCACGATGATAGAATTTTTAGAGAGTTTAAAAATCAATCCCCAACGTTGGGAACGACCATGGATACTCTCTGAAAATGGTTTAGGTGCTCATAACGCACAGACTAAGCGCTCTTACTCCGGTGTTAACCAGTTAATACTTTCTTACCTGTGTTTAAAATTTGGTTACCAGTTTAACCGCTGGTTAACATTTAACCAGGTACAGAATTTAGGGGGTAAGGTTAAACGGGGCGAGAAATCAACAATTATTGTTTTCTCCAAAGTCTTAAACAAGGTTGAACTGAACCAGCCGTCAAACGACGAACAGGCTACAGAAATAAGTGTAAGCAGAAAATTCATTCTTACCTATTACAACGTTTTTAATATCTCCCAATGTGAAGGTCTGGGAGAAGGTTTTTACCTGCCATATACTAAAGCAATATCAGAATTTAATGCAATTGACTTAGCAGAGGATATAATAAAAAACTGCAAAGCTAAATTTCAATATTCTGAAATGGGAGAAGCTTTTTACTCCCCTGAACTTGATTTAATAAACCTGCCTTTACGCTCACAGTTTAAAAGTGCCCAAGGTTTTTACCACACTGTTTTTCATGAAGCAGGGCATTGGAGCGGCCACCCCGACCGCCTTAACAGGAAATTGTTTAACCGGTTCAGCTCTGCTGACTACGCCCGGGAGGAACTCACAGCGGAAATGTGCAGTGTTTTTATAAATTTCCTTTGCGGAGTAGAGGTTAAAATTAAAAATTCGGCCTGTTATATCGAATCATGGTTAAAAGCCATTAAAGACGATAAAACAGCCTTTTTACGCTCTACGATGCAGGCACAAACAGCAGCAAGTTATATTTTACGTGTTTCCGGAATGCAGTACCTGAAAGATCAACATCAGGAACAGGAACAACCAGAACCGGAAGAAGTATTTACAGTCTAAAAATTGCCCCCTTACGGGGGCGGTTTTTATAAATAATTCAATTTTGATTTTGAGGCCGGAGGATTTCACAGGGGCATCGAACCCCACTGAAATCCTTAAAATTTCTCCGATTATTAAACACTCCAAATTTTGAAGCAATTAACTCTTTTTTAATATTTTTGCATGTATAATTACTTTAAATAATATGGATACAGATAATAAAGCTATTATTAAAAATTTTGTGGAACTACAGGAAAGGCTCGCACTGTTTTTCGCAGACAGGGAAAAAGGTCTTGGGAAAAAGAAATATTACTATGATATGTTAGGTATATCCAAAAGCACATTTGACAGGAAATTAAAAGGCAAGTCATTCACCGCTGATGAACTTGAAAAGATAATTGATGAAATAAGTGAAAAATTTAATTTTTGACATGTAGTTATTTAAGAAAGGACTTATTATTTTATTTAATAATAATTTTTCTGTTTGTTAACTAATAGTCTTATTAATTAGCAGTTATGAATAAAGTGAATAAAATCAAAAGGTTACCCCATATCTCAAAAGCAGCTTTTTGGGACGTAAATTACGATTTTAATTCTCGTGATCAATTTGAAAAATACAGTACACATATTATCGGTAAGGTTTTTGATTTTGGGACTCTGGAAGATATAATTCAGGTTATTAAATATTACGGGAAAATAAGAATTAGAAAAGAGATAGTTGATGTTGATCTTAAAAATGATACCATAACTTTTTGTTGTTTATTGTTTAATTTGAAAAATACTGATTTTAAATGCTACAAAAAAAGACAGTTGAATCCTCCACTTTGGAATTATTAAATAGAATAATGAAAAGTAAACATATAGAGCATTTTGCTCTTGCTGGCGGAACAGGCCTGTCTTTGCTTTTAGGCCATCGAAGGAGCATTGATCTCGATTTTTTCACAAATGAGCCTTTTGATTCTAATGAGTTATATAATAACCTGGGCTTAGAAGGATTTGTATTTGATAAGGATACAATTGACATAAAGAACAATACTATAAACGGGCATATTGAAAATATACAGGTTCAATTTTTGGGTCACCTTTATAAACGGGTTGTTCCTTTAATATTGGAGGAAGGGATAAGGATTTACGATCTGCCTGATATTGCTGCAATGAAGCTCAATGCTATCTCAAACAGAGGAGCAAAAAAGGCTATTTATGCCCAACGCTACAAAAATGTAAAGTTACAAAATATATTATTTACTTAGTGATAGTTACAAAAGTTGCCATTTCAAAAATACTTAATAATTCTTTGTTAAACTTTACCATTTAAATAAAATCCATATATCTATTTTATAATGAATTATAAAATAATTAAAATTTTCAAATTACCCCTCTTATCGCTAACTTTACATTTTTGGCGCGTTGGGCATAAATAGCCAATATCCTCCTCATTGTAAGTCTTTACACGATTTTAATTCTAATCATCTGAATCTTCTAGATTTAAAAAGTGGTCTAATAATATTCCTATATTTAAATTTTATTTAACTATTTGTTTTTTATAAACATACCGTTATCACGTATAATATTCCATATGAAAAAAACAATTATAGGCAATATTAGATAAAATATAAATGATGTCAAATTATAAGCAGACGCACCATAATTTCCATCTGATTCACTATTAAATGGATATAAACCAGTGGCATTCTTATCTTGACAGACTGCAAGAGAAACAAGGTTAATTAGAAACCAAACAAGATAAAATACAACATACCATTTATTGCCATCAATGAATTTTTTAATAATTATAGTTTTATTGGTTTAAATAATTTACTTATTCACTGTACTTTAAAAATTATGATTATCCGCTTCTTCTTTAGCGTTTCTTTTCGCATCAGTTTCATTATTTGCATAAGGTGCAGAGTATGCCGGGCCATCTAGTTTATGTTTAAACTCAACAACGTGTGTTTTATCATCCCAGAAGACTCTAATACGATTTCCTTTAGTTGTTTCGACGTTACCTATATCTTTTTTCATTACGCAGGATTATTTGGATAGGAGATTCAAAATTAATTAATTTAATAATGTCTTAATATTTCATTCGAATTTCTTTTTAATTTATTCACCTTATAAGACATTAATTATTTAAGGTTCATCCGACTAATGCGTAGGTGGTCTCATGCAAAGCATAAATTTTTAGTTTAAAGAATTGATGATCCCTAAACCCATACGCTTGTCGTTTCAGTACTTTAATCTTATTGTTAATACCTTCCAGAGGCCCTGTAGATATTGGGTAATCAAACCAGTTTAATATCCCGAACTTGTGAGCGAGCAACGTACCTGCAAATTTCTGTAATCTAAAAATCTTTGATGCCCTTGCTTTTTCAACCCATTGGTTTAAAAATAATTCTGCTGCTACTCTGGTTTCCTGTTCCCATAATAACCCCAGGTCCTCTTTGAGATAATAAGCAGTTGCTAATGGTTTATTAATTTCCAGAGCAGCTTGCAGTCGTTTTTCTTCATTTTTATCAGTATCAAGATTTTCGCTATTCTTTAGCAATAGCCACCTGGTACCTTTAAGGAGTAACTTCTTGTGTAAGTTTGTTTCCTGGGTGAATAATTCACGCCGAAGCTCAGAGAGCTCATCATTAAGCATTTTGACAATATGAAAGTGATCAAAAACCAATTTAGCCTCCGGCAAGTTTTCCATTACTGCTGCAATATATGACGGAGACATATCAATTGCCACGGCTTCAATCTTGGTATGGTTATGTTTTACACGTTGCCAGAACCCGGTTAACGCTTCAACACCTTTACCGTCGCCTACATAAATTACGATTCCTGTATCAAGATCTAAGACTACGGTCATGTAATTGTGTCCCTTTTTTACTGCAAATTCATCAATTGCAATACGTTGTACATTCTTTATATCTGGTTTCCCATAATGGGCTTCCAAATATTCCTTCTGGATTTCTTTTACCACGTCCCAACTTATTTGCAAATGGTTAGCCACATCTTGTATAGTGCCAATTCTTGATAATTCAAGGGCATAGCGCCTAAAACTGTGCGTATAGGTCTTCTTACTTTCTGCGTAGTGTATGTGTTCCTGTCTGGTCATTCCACAGTCTTTACATTCGATACGTTGTATTGCGGTCAATATATAAACAGGTTTGCCTCCAATAGGTACTGTTCTGAACAATCGGTCTTTTACTCCTGCTTTGATAAAATTCCATCCCCGGCAGTTGGAACATTGCAATTTGTTTTCATTTGTTCTAACTTTGACATATACTTTACCGTGTATGTATTCACTCTTAAGGATTTCCTGGTGCTGTATGCCAAATCCATGATATAGTAAACTGGTATTCATTTTTTTGAAGTTTTGGTCGACAACAATTTAATGAATTTCCAGTTTATTTTTATTCCTTAACTACGCATTAGTCGGATGAACCAGAATTATTTGCACTAACACCTACTTCATCAGTAATTCTTATAAAATTATTCATACTTATTGCTGTTCTGATATAATTAATTTTAAAATCAAATAACCAAGGTGTTGCTTCTAAAATATGTGTCATAAATTTAGGTATTTAATTGAATATTAATATATTACAAAATTCAATAAGCAGAAGCTACATAATAATATAATTCAGGAAACTTAAATCTAATTTCAAAAGTAGTGGTTTGTAAAATTAATCCACCAAAACCGTTTTTTGCTCTATATGTCATAACTACTATCCAACCATTTTTTGATTGACCTGACATAGTAAATTCAACTTCACTAAAACTTTTAGGGTCATTTAAAACCTTTTCCAAATAATTTTTACACGCATCTTCAAGTTCAAATTTACCAAGTGGTTGACCATAAGTAAAAAAACCATATCTTGCATCTTTCTCTTTCTTACTACTATTGAATTTAAGACGTAATTTATTGAGATCAGAAGTTGAATTAAAGGTAAATTTTGGGTCTTTTTCAAGTACTTTTACCATATCACTCATAACAGTATCAAGGTCAGAAAGATATGTTTTATATTGAGGGAAACCTTCTGATTTGTATAATTTTATACTATCCCATTTATCCTGAAAATATTTCAAATATTCACTTTCAGACATTATAGGTATTTGAGGTTTATTTTCTCTTTCTTTTTTCGTATTCGATGATTTATCATCAAAACTCGCAAAAGCAATAACAACAAAAACGAATATTCCTATTAATGAATAAATCTTGGACTTTATATTATGCGTTTTCATAAATATGATATTTTTTGATTTTAAGAAATATTAAAGAAATTGGAAGAATAAACCCTATAAAACTGTATAACAAGTCATAATAATCAAATGTACCACGAATTATATGAAATAATTGTAAGAACTCAGCTATAACCATTATTATAAAACCGGAAGCAACCCAAAGTATGTTTTTAAAAGTTATTCTAAAATTCCAAACCATTAATAAAAAGGATGTTAAAGAAAAAACCCATAATCCATCAGGTAAATTGTAAATAATCCAATCCGGTATTTTAAAATGTAAGTATGTTTTGAAGTGATATAATGGAATTCCTAAATATTTCGCAAATTCATTAATTATCAATCTCTTTGAACCAAATAACATATATATAAGACCACCTAAAAATAATGGTAGTATAACATTGATAATAAAGTATTTCCTTGTTCTCACTTGATATCAATAACATTGATTAAAATTATAAAAATTTATTGAAACAAAAATTTGGATTTTCTATTTTAAATCACGAATTACTTAGGTTGGAATGACAGTGTGATAATAATGAGTTGAACAAGTTCCATAATTATGTCGTAAGCAACCGGAGAACTACGTTCCAGGCAATTTAGCGTGACAGTTTTTATATTTTTTTCCACTTCCACAAAAACAAGGATCATTTCTGAGGGGTAATTTTAACTGCATAATGCCATCCTTTTGTTGCTTGTCAGGTAAATCATTTTTCAAAGGGATTCTATTTTGCAATTTTGGTAAAAATGGAACTAACGTAATAGGTATAATACTTGTATCCAATTGGTCAAAATCCCGTTTATTCTCAGGAATGGCATCCAGGTTAATCAAACCTTTAAAGCTATTATCTATTACATTTTCACCATTTATTCCGTCGAGAATTAACTTTTTTGGGATTCTTGCGTCAACCACTATCACGGGACATCTGGTGCAAAAATAGCTATACCTATCCAACAAAATAAAACTGTCGGTTTCGTAATGTTCAGTTCTAATATACATTAATCCAACGCTATATTTTTGTGCCAATAATCCACCACATTCCGGACATGGTACTTCAAAGAATTGCACACTTAAATAACATCGGTAACTCTTGGATGCATCAGCAATAGGTATGTTTATATCACGATATTTGATGGCCCCTTCCAACTGGTTGATTTAAATCATTTCCGATATCAAATATGGCTGTTTATTTTCAGATTTTACCCATTTGTGTGGTAATAAATCTTCGAGTTGGCTAGTTTTGCAATCCGGTAAACGGGTGAGAACATCCGTTAACCATTCCCTGGGATTTACTCCATTTTTCTTACAGGTTCCCAGAAAGGAATAGATCATCGCCGCATGCCTGGCACCCTGGTGATTTCCAGCAAACATATAATTTTTTTTGCCCAAACAAACTGGACGTATACTGTTCTCGATCAAGTTATTATCTGGCAAATAACGCCCATCTTCCACATATCTTTTTTGCTTTTCCCAGAACTCCAGGGCATAGTTTATGGCTTTGCCTATAAGACTTTTTGGTAATACCTGTTGTACGTTGTCCTTTAACCATATCTCAAGTTCTTCCATGATTGGCAAGCATTTCTCCTTACGTACTTTCACAATCTCATGCGGTTCAAGGTTCATTACCCGACACTCCCGCTCAATGGCATAGATCTCTTGTATTCGTTCTAAAACATATATAGATCGCTCATTATCGTTACTTTTACTTTCATCAAATTTCCTTCGAATGTGAACAAGACAAGAGATTAACCTTATCTTTCCAGGCTTTTCAAAAGATAGATACCCTGCATAACCATCCGTTTGAAGGGTTCCCCGAAAATCTTTTAAAAATTCTTCCGGCCCTTCCCTCCCTCGACCTTTTTGATAATCAAAACAAACCAACTTAGCTACCGGAGAATGATAGCACCAATGATATCCGGTATGAGTCTTCCCCGGTTTACTACGATCCTGCACCCGGATGGGTGTTTCATCGGCCTGAAGATAATCCTGCATCTTTACCAGTGATACCAATTTTTCATATAAAATTGCAAGTAATATACAGGCTCCTTTAAACCAATCGTTCATCGTGGATTCCGGAATGTCGATGTTATCCCGTCCAAACATCTTAGATTGGCGATAGAATGGAAGATGATCACAGAATTTGCTGATAATGATATGTGCCAACATGCTGGCGCTAGCGTTGCTCCTGGGTATTGGTAGTGTTGGCAAATCAGCGATGACGATCGGATTTTCTTCCCTTGGGAATGCATATTTATTTCGTTGGTAACTCTTTACAATAAGATAACCATGTCTATATTCCAGAACTTCCGTAATTTCAACACCAATCTTTACTGCACCAGACAGATCTCCTTTCGGCTCCAGAATGATAACCTCTCTGGGTAAGTGTGCCGGTAAGGGTTGGCGTGTATGGATAGTAGTAGCCTTTGGCTTATTTTTATTACGTTCATATTCAATAACTTCTTTTTCCTTTTCAGTTGCAGTTTCTGGAAGTTTATCCGTATGTAAACCAAAATCAAGGGAAAGCTGCAATGGACATTCATCACTCTTAAATCGTTCACTCTTAGATCCAAAGATCATTCTACGAAGTTTGTCCAGTTCTTGATTGGAATACAACAAGTTAAAATCTTTCTCCTGAAGTTGACTGGTCAGTTCAGCGTTTTTTTGCTCTAAAAGTTTAATTCTTTCTTTTAAAGTATTTATTAAATTGATATGATCTAAATTGTTTTCCATTATGTAGTAAAGATAATTAATATTATCTATATTACAATGAAGAACAGCTGGTTTTATGCTCCTTTTTTTAACAAAAATCTCTTGCGCATGGCAATGTTTTTTAATGATACCCCCTCCACCATCATCACAAGTTGGGGCCATTCCAAACCTCCATCCCTGATAAGGGGAATTTCAAAATTTCCACTTTCCAGACGTTTAATATACAAAACGAAACCGCCATGTTCCCAATGTAGCAGCTTAACCTGGTTACGTCGCTTGTTCAAAAATATATATACTTCTCCACACGTCGGGTTACGTTCAATTTTGTTACGATCCCGCACAAGGAATCAAACCCTCCCCGCATATCGGTGGGTGCAGAATATAAATAATATTGATGTGACGAGGTAAGGGAAAACATATCGCCTTACAATAATCTGATCAGGGAACGCAGTACCGATAAATCTAATTCCTGACTCAGTTTTATCCGTACCCCGTTCGGATAACAAATTTCTATTTCAGTTTTCTTTGGAGCAGGTTGTGCAATTGGTTTTACTGGTTCCGGAATAACTACCGGGATAAAATTATCTTCGGGTTTAACTATCGATTTCTTGTATTTATTATACCAGTAATAATATGTGTGTACGTTGATGCCTTGTTGTTTAAAGAATAACTCCCTATTGGTTCCACTTTCAATGCTGGATTTAATGAGGGAAAACATTTCTTCTTCGGTTTTATGCTTCGCTTTCGTTTCCATTGGGTACTTTTGAAACAAAGCTATACTCTTGAATTAATCCGTGCAATATGTACCTGGCCGGTTGCTTACAAGGGGCGTGTTCAATTTTAAAATTACCGTGAATTGTATTGGATATCATATTCTCTTCAAAAATTCCATTCTAATCTCCTCTGCCTCTTTAATAATACCTTCAATGAGCGTATCCATAATTGAAGGATTCTTATACATCTCTATAATGTATTTTTTGTCTAGATGCTCAAATTTTTCACCTCTTTTAAATGGCTTAGGATCGTACCAAATAACATTATATTGGTTATTACGCACATCGTCTTTAAACTTTTTTATTAATGAATAGTATTCCCGTCCTTGATCAGAATTACTTAAGTGTTTTTCTCCATCAAAATATTGATAGTGAATATAAATACCGTCTTCTTTGTCCCATCTTATACGAATATATTTGTCATCTTTTAGTTTTATTATCTGTTGTGGAAACAACTCATTAAGTTTAATATAAAATTTCAATGCTGTTCCAGTGATCATTGAATTCATAACCTTAAAACAAGTATCTATTGGATTTACATATTCTGAATTATTAATTATCATCTCTCTTATTTCATCATCATGTTTTTCCATAGTTGATTGATTTGTTAAATATTGCAATAAGTGAATATATTGTGTAAAAGTTTCACGAAGTATAGGATGCATAGCTGCTTCTTTGCGGCATAATTCAAGCCAATCTATAATTTCTTTTTTATAAGAAATTAATTGAACATTGTTTTGCTTTAAATTGCCTAGACTGCTTTCGGAAGGGTTTTTTTCTTGAAGGGTTAGATAAAGGAGGTTGCATTTAGTAAATTTTCTATTTCCGTGATTCCAGTAGCGTTCAAGCTGTTTTTCCTGGTCATTTGCATCAATTTTATTTTCGATAATAATACCTGTTCCATTTTGATCGTCAATCACAATATCAATGCGCCCACCTTCCGAATATTCTGCATTGATTAAACCTGCATTTACTTCAGTATTAACTTTTGCCTGGGCTGTTTTAAAATCTGTTACTTTTAAACTTTCCACAAATAGTTGTAAAAACTTGTCTTTTTGACCATGGGAGCCTTCCGGGTTAAGAAATTCAGCAAGTATATCGGAATGTTTAACCTCCGCTCTCTCTACTTTCAGAACTTTAAAAATATTAAAATTCTCACCATTCAATTCAGCAATTTTCTCGTATCGTTTAGTTATCGCTGAAACCTGTAAAAGCAGGCTTTTAATTTGCTGTATCTCCATTATTTATCGTCTAAATAAGTCGTAAACATAAAATATTAATTATCTTGGTAAGTATTACTACTAGCACAAATATTGTCAATTTATTTTTTGGACATCAAAATAGCTCTGAGAAAGCAAATTTTTATAGTCTTTCCCATATTTGCTTAGAAATGCTTTTCTTACAAGTTCCTGGCCTTCTATTTGTGAAAGTGGAGAAATGCTAAAAATCACTTCAACGCTCATGCCTTTTTCCATTTTTATGCCGTTCCAACTTCCAGTCTGTTTTGCAATAATTTTGTACAGTCCCATATCATTAGTTTTTTGTTTTACCCTTTTTAATAATCTTTAGCTTCTCTGTGTAAATTTAAAATAATTAGATAATTATCATTGTTTAAACTAACTTTATTTTGTCAAGGAATATTTCCTTTCATAGTAATCAAATAGTCTTTTCACCATTTCATCCCTGCTTACAGTATCTTTAGCGTTATATTGTTGGTTAATTTTGTTTCTTACAAAAAGTTTAAGATTGTAGCGGATTTTACTTTTCTGTTCGTTATTAGGCTTGGGTCGCATAAATGCTTTAGTTTCGAGGTTGTTAATGTTGCCTGCTACAGTATAATATTTTACAAAAAGACAGGCAACCAATTTGTTAAAGGCTATATTAACGTTGACAGGCATTTTCCTGCCTTTTTCGTCCAGTTCCTGTCGGTCCTCCGATGTGGATAATGCACCTCCAAAATCCATTAAACCCGATAACCCTCCGTAAGTCATCATGCCAAACATATTGTTTAAATGCTCAATAGAGCTTTGTTTTTTCTTAATGTTTTTTTGAGCAATGATAATTTGTTTTTCTAATTCGCTAATGGCTTTGGATATGATTGGATCTTCAGTAATAATAGCGTTAATTCTTTCATCAAGTTTCGACAAACCATCGTAACCTAGCTTATACTTATCGTCTAAAATGTCCCTAAACGTATATTTTTCAGGGTACCAATAATTACAAGGATTTGCATAATATAGAAAATCCATGGTTGAGTTAAGGTATGTTATGTCTTTTCCGATTATAGAATCTCCTTGCTCTGCAAATATTTTATTTGCATTTTCAACAGGATTAGAGCAGCTTACAATTATTGTCAAAACGATGATTGAAAATATTGATTGTTTCATGGGTTAAATATTTAATTGTTTCTGATAACCAAAAATAATATCCGCTTACGCCATAAGCTGTCGCTGTATTTTTTGTTTTCAATTACTTTTTAGTCAATTAAGCCGAGAGGTGAACTTGATATTCCTAAAAAAATATTAGGAATGGGAATTAACAATAAATCAATTCAATAAATTGTTCTTTTGGATAACCAAATAAAACATCTCATCAGCTCGCTCAAACGCTTCCATTAATGTGAGGTTTCCATAGGTATTTCTTAATATTTCAAGGTTATAAGTCAGCACATTAGGCATTGTTCGTAGTTCTTTACACACATCGTTTGCAAATTGCATTCTATCCTTTCCTTCGAATTTAAAAGGAATAGAGCATATTGCAAAAAAATTATGATTATTTCTATTTAGTTGAAAACATAATTCCCGAAACATATAAGTACCGGTATAACTGCCAAGTCCAGCCAGGAGGATAAACCGATAGTTACTGATGAATACATTTTCAACTTCTTTAGGAATAACCAGTTTTTGAGTCATATTAGCCAACCGATATACTTCTTTTCCGTCTTTAACCAAACTTCTTCCGGGTGCAACGAACCTAATAAAATTAATATCCGGTGAAAGACCTTTTCTTTCAGGATTGGAAATACAGGTATACTGTGCTTTAATTCCCTTTTCATGAATAAACTCAACAGCGTTAGTTCCGGCGCCTCCTAACCCAACAAAATGTAAATTTGGGGCAAGTTCTCTGCCCGAAATGGCAATGGTTGAATGCTGGTTAGCAACTAATTTTCTATTCATCTTTGTATTGTTTATAAGCACTTTGATGTATTTCCCTTAACTCCTTTGCCAAAGTTTCTGGATTTAAAACTTTTACACTTTCACCGTAGGATAATAATTCCATTATCAGGTCGTGTGAAATACACAATTTCAATTTAATTCGTAATTCACCCTCATTGTCGATAAGTATGGTTTGGTTTTCATGCAAAGGCAACGATTTTATGTATTTCCCTTGTAATGGGTCAAATGACAAAATAATTTCTTCCGGGGGGCGTCCGTTTGAGCTGATAATCCCAAAACAATATTGGTAATACGCATTTACGTCAAAGTCCTTTGGAAATGGAAAATGTTTTTTCGTAATTTCAAGTCCGGTTAACCTATCCAAAGCAAAACTCTTTACCAGGTTATCCTTCAAATCATTTGCCAGAACATACCAACGGTTCTTAAACTCCTTAAGTGCATAAGGTTCTGTTATACGTTTCGTCAATTCATCCTCCCAATATTTTTGATAGGTAAATGCGATCTGAAGTTGATTTTTTATCGCATGGAGCAATCCATATAGGTTTTCTGTACCTCGTGGCCTCCGCTTTTCAAAATGGATGTGATTGGAAAGTCGATCCGTAATATTTAACGCGTTAAAAGTATCGAAAGCCTCTAAAATTCGTTCATTTACTTCCATTTGCTCATCAAGATCGATATAATAGGCTTGTCTTGAAAAATCATACTGGATATTAATGTTGTAAATAGAACGAATATCGTTCAGGTCCCGTTGGAAGGTCCGTTGCGAAACATAGAAGTTGTATCCTTGCAATTCCGATTCAAAAGCCAAATATTCCACAATCTCCTTAAACGAAGCTGGATTCTTTCTAAGCTTTTTTATGATAAGATTATATCGTGTGATGGATTCTCTTTTTGACATGTTTTTAATAGTTATGTTTTAAATCAAGTAATTGTCTTTTTCCCTATTCCCCAAGATGTATTTGATAAAGTTTAGCACAAGCCCTTGCATCGCTTAATGCATCATGGTGATTTAAGGGTATATTATAATATTTACACAACGAAGCCAGATTGTTCTTAAAAATTCTGTAAGTGCATATCTTTTCGTATTCAGGCGTTTGTAACCTGAAATATTCAAGTGTTCTTCGAAGCACCGGGAAGTCAAATGCAAGCCCATTATGAGCCACAACTTTTTGGTCCTTTATAAAAGGTTCCAATTTCTGCCAAACCATATCAAACGTTGGAGCATTGAAAGTATCACTAGGCCTAATTCCGTGTATATCGATAAATTTCGCCCAATTATAATTGTCAGGTGGTTGTATTAACAAATCTATTTCATTAGTAATAATTCCATTCTCAATCCTAATAAGACCAACCTGGCAAATACTCCACTGGTATCCCTGGGCTGTTTCAAAATCAATAGCTGTAAAATTCTCCATAATAGGTTATTTATGTTGCAGGTTGGGTTCCTTTTATTAAAACGAATTTACCAATGCGATTAACTTATTCATAATAACATTTCTTTGAGCACCATCAAGTATTGGTACATAAAAAGGTTCGCTACCCATAATGGTTTTATTTTTATCAACAGTAACATCGCTTAACAAGTGCCGTAATTCGGTGACTTTTTCAATTAAAATCTTATGCTCGTCATTAACAAGTTGCTTGCTTTCAATTCGATCATCGATATTGAGTTTCCCTTTACGGATCTCAATCCTCATCTTTTGGATCTCCATCCTCTTTTCAAGTAACTCAAGCCGTTCTTTCTCGTTCTTCTCCAACCTCTCCATAATTAATTGTTTTATAAACTTATGTCAAAGATATGTCTAGGTGACGCCAAAATATGTCGTTTCATTTATTACTTGAAAAATTCTGAACTTTAATGTTTATTTCGAACCAAATATCCTCAATATCTACTATATCCTGCCACGAAAGAATTGTATGATCATACAATTCATGTAAAAGGATGCAATGGTTTTGCTTACCAAACTTAGTTTGTCCATTTTCATATTCGTTATGATTCTCATTAAACAGCCAATCTTTATATTCTCTATTGGCATCATCATTAAATTCAAAATTCAATTTCCTATATCCAAAAGACGGATTAAATTGAAAAAATGGATTTTCTTGTAAATCCTCTTTATCAGAATACTTTTTTTCCGCAAAAAAATGCACTTCGAAATTTATCTCATAATCTGATATGAATGAATTGTATCCCTACGGATAAATTATGATTTAAAAATAATATAAAATTCCTTTTTATCAAAAACAAATTTAAAGTATTAAATATCAAGATAAAGACGATTCAAATACAGGCAGATTATTGGTAACTGGTTTCCATTTATGAGGTAGCAAATCATCCAGTTCAGATTTTTTGCAATCTGGTAAACGATTAAGAACGTCAACAAGCCAATGGTAAGGATTGACATTATTTTTTAAACAACATCCAAAAAGGGAAAAAAGTATTGCTCCATGCTGGGCTGCTTCATGACATCCGGCAAATAGAAAGTTTTTCCTACTCAACTTATGGAAAGCTTTCCATAAATTGGGTTATGTTAAGTAAATTATTATGTAAAGCAATGTTTCGTTAGTTATTATTAATAAGCACTTTGGATGAATAAATAAATCACATCGCTTTACATAATAATTGTTGAATTTAGAAGCTTTTTAACCAGCTTAGTAAATTGTTGTTGTTTTCCCAAATCGGTACCTCTTTTGGTGTGACTTCAATGTATGCTTTTTCAATCGCTTCTCTCTTTTGACGAGAATCTGCTCTTGCATAGATTTCAGTTGTTTGTACAGATACATGACCAAGAATATCACGAATATAGACAAGATTCACACCAGCCTGTAATAAATGCATGGCTTTGGAATGCCTAATAGAATGGCAACTTAGATTATCAGGAATAAATGCCGGATTTTTCTCCCTTGCTTTCTCCGCATATTTCAACAGGATATGCGTAACACCTGGCCGTGTTAATTTTTCCTTATGACTGTTGGAAAACAATGGATACGGAAATGCGAGTATAACTTGTATAGCAATAGTGAGCTAATTTAATGGAATTCAATAGTATTCCCAGTATAATTATAAAACAAATGCCTTTCACATTCATTCTTCATTTCTGCAAATTTATCAATACCTGTACAATGACAAGTACCAATAGATTCGGGTTGTAGCGTTCGGAAATAATAAGTAATGTGAACATATTGCTCAACAGAACATTCTTTCATGTGAAAACCTCCAAGAATTAAACCAATCGGTAATTTGAAATATTCAGTTGCAGTAGTGCAAATATTTGATATTCCTCGGTGCGAGCAAGCAGTGAGTATGTTTATTTTGTCATCATGTTTTATTGTTAAAAACAATTCATCATTAAATTCATCTGGAATAAATTTACTACCAAACTTTATGTTGAATCCTTTAAAATTGGTATCAACGGGATGATGAATGTCAATATTGGGCATTATGAAAATATTCTCAGCTATTTCAGTAACTGAATCGACAAACACCAATCGGTTTTCCAGTTTATTTTCGTGGTATTGTGTTCCTAAAAAGCGTGTTAGACCTCTATAATGTGGAATAAATATATCGGGTTTAGCGTATACTTTTGCTTTGCTATTTTTTTTGAGAAAAGGAAAAAGGCCACCCGTGTGGTCGTAATGCCCATGCGATAGCACTACTATGTCAATATCAGCAATATCAATGCCTAACTTTTTGGCATTTTGCATAAATAACCCGGTTTGACCAGTATCAAAAAGGATTTTCTTTGTGTCAGTTTCTATGTATAACGAAAGACCATGCTCGGCTTGCAGGTTTCCGCCATTTATAACATTTTCTATGAGAGTTACTATTCGCATTGGTTAAGGTTGAACCTTTAATTTAGCCATATACATGGCAAAGGAGCGGTACAGAAAATGTGTCCACTTGCCAAAGGGAACGATGATAATTGCCCATTGTACCAACACAATCATGTGAAATAAGTAAAGCCAGATGTTTTGTTCAAGTAAATTGATGTCGATAAATAAGCGTACAATAAAGGCTGTAACACCCATTAAAAGCAACCAAATAACGAAAAACCAATCGGAAGGTTGAGAATGTTTGCTTACTTCTTTGCTCTTTTTAATGCGGCTTTTAACAAAATCAATTGTAATAATGAATATGGCAATACTTTCAACGTAACCAAGAATTATGACAAATAGGTTTGTAGATGAAAACCAATCAAGAAAAACTGTGGTGAATAATAAAGCTAAATAGCCTATTACCAAAACCAAATGTTCCAGCCAACGGAATTGATTGTTATCGCAACCCAAGGAACGCTTTTGGGTAAACATGTGTACAAAAAGTTCGCCCGAAGCTTTGAAATAAGAAGTAATTGGTACTTTGACCTTTGGTTTGCCTATTACAAACCACCACATACGAACAAGGTTGGGAAGTAATATAATTGTAAAAACACTGCCAATAGCTATCATCTCAAAATAATGACCTATGTGCATGAGCTTTTCTAAATTGAAATTTTCGTGAACGCTATAACCAATAACAGCCAATGCTGTAAGAATAAATGCAATAATGGTTATAGGCAACGATTTGTACAATAAGCCTGATAAGCCTGTCCAATCGTAAACAGAAGTGAGCCAACGGCGGAGCGACATCATTAATTCGCCCGGAGCGGCTTCTCGTGGACAATGCGATGAACATTCACCACAATAGTAGCAAAGCCAAGGTTTTAACGATGCTTTTATATCATCCTTATTGCCAATAACGCTAAGACGAACCATTTCACGAGGAAATGAATCATTCTCGGTTGATAACGAACAAATGGCTGTGCATGTACCACAGTTATAGCAAGCATTGAAATCGAATGCGCCGTATTTTTTTAATTCTTTGCCGAATGCCGGATTTATTGTTGCCATTACTTTTTAAGTTTGTAGATGAAATATTCGTCCATATCATCAATGCCTTCAACAGCTATTTCGCCAAATTTAATAAGCGACATTAAGTAATATGTTGTTACGTCCAACGGAGTATTTGTCTCTTTAGCAATTTGTGGAATGGTTTTACCTTCATCCTTTAAAGCCTCAAGTATAGTTTTTCGGATTTGAACGTATTGTTTTCGACTATCCGATACATGCTTAGGAACTTTCCGAGTTTCCTTAATGATATTGATTGTTTTTGTCTTGGCTTCCATTTGTAACAATTTTATTATTGAGCAAGTGCATCAATCATGCCTTCAATTTGGGCATTTGTAAAACCGGCTAAATCAATAGCATCGGTAGGGCAAACAGGCGTACACATTCCACAGCCTTTGCAATTCGATATATTTATTTTTGCAACTTTCCGACCTTCATATTCCGATTGTCCAATAGCATCGAATGGGCATGCAGAAAAACATTTGTCGCACAAATTACATGCAGCCGGGTTCACCATTGCCAAAGTTGGTTCGAGCGATATTTCGCCTTTGGTAAGTATTGAATTGGCTTTGGAAGCCGCAGCCATTGATGAATTCATTGTTTCGAGAATGTTCTTAGGCGACTGACAAGTTCCGGCAATAAATACGCCATCAATTACAGTCTCAACCGGACGCAATTTCATGTGTATTTCGTTGAAGAAATTATCTCTACCAACAGGTAATTTTAATTGATGTACAAGGCTTTCATTCTTACGTGGAACCATGCCCGTTACCAGCACAATTAGGTCAGCTTCAGCCTCCACTTCTTTACCAGCAGAAAGAATGTCTTTTACTTTTATAATGGTTTTACTTCCTTTTTGCTCAATCTGAGGGATGCTTCCCAATGAAAATTGTATATAAATATCGCCATTTTTCGATGATTCTTCGTAAAGCAGTTCTTGTTTACCGTAGGTTCTGATGCCTCGGTTAAAATGAAGATTTGTTATGTCTTTAAATTTGTTTCTTACTTGAATCGCTGAATGTATAGCTGCCGTACAGCAATAGCGTGAACAATATTTATTGTCGCCTTCATCGTCCTGACGACTTCCAACGCAATAGATATAAGCTATGTTTTCAATCTTTTTACCATTGTATGTCAGTTCTTTTTCCGATTTCTCAATAAAGGTTTTAAACTGTGGCAATGTGATTACATTATTGAGTTCACCGTAATTGTATTCGCCTTTTAAAGGCTCATAATTATCAAAACCAGTATTTATAACAAAAGCTCCTATATGCAAAGGAAGCGTTTCGTTTCCTATTTTCACTTTAATATCGAAGTTGCCAATACTACCTTTTTTCTCAACTAACTCAGCATTGGTAAAAAGCTTAATATTTGAGCGTTTCTTAATTTCAGTGTGAAGATTCGTAACAAGGTCTTTGCCTTGATTATTTGTGGTGAATAATGCTCCATAATTGGCTACATGACCACCAACTAAATTTTCTTTCTCAATCAAATACACTTCAGTTCCCATATCGGCCAAAGCAATAGCTGAGCGCATACCACCAACTCCTGCACCAATCACAGCTACTGCATTGGTTGTTGGTATTTTCATAGAGGTTAAAGCCTGAGATTCAGATGCCCTTGCAATTCCTGCTTTTACCAATAGAATTGCTTTGTCTGTTGCACCTAATTTATTATCGGAATGTGCCCATGAGCTTTGTTCACGAATATTTACCTGAACATAATTGTAAGGGTTCAATCCACCACGTTCGGCTACACCTCTAAATGTTGGAACATGCAGCTTTGGAGAACAGGAAGCTACAACAATAGCATCGAGTTCACTTGTTTTAATATCATCGACCATTTCTTTCTGTGATGAATCGGAACAAGCAAACAGCGTATTTTTTAACAGGTAAACATTAGCTTCGTCTTTTACAGCTTCTTTTACCTTTTCTATATCAACGTAATCGGAAATGTTGCCACCACAATGGCATACATATACTCCTATTTTTTTTTTCATGATAGTAACTTTAAATAACCAGATGTTTCAGCAGCAGCAGCCCCAGCAGACATAATTGTATCGGGAATATCCATAGGCGCAGTAGCTGTACCGGCAACAAATACGCCTTTTATAGATGTGACAGCTGGATTTTGCAGCAAATCGGGTTGTTTTATATAGTTGGAAGCATCTATTTCTAAAGTCTCATTTTTGAAAACGTTCGTAATTGCAGGATTGGCCAATAATCCAACAGACAACACCACCATGTCGTGTTCCTTTTCAGTTACTTTGCCAGTGGCAATATCTTCGTATCGTAATATGAGGTTGCCGTTTTCTTTTTCAGAAACTGAGGCGACTTTACCTTTCACATAATTTGCACCCATGTCCTTTGCTTGCAGATAAAACTCGTTAAAGCCTTTGCCAAAAGCCCGTATATTAATGAAATATAAGGTTACATCAGCCATAGGCAACGCACCCATAAGCAATTGGGCTTGTTTGGTCGAATACATGCAACATACTTGCGAACAAATTGCATTTCCGCATGTATTATCTCTTGAACCTGTACAAAATATATAGGCTATTTTATCGGGTGTCTTGCCGTCTGATGGTCTGAGTATGTTGTTAAACGGGCGGGTTGGTGCAAGCTCCCGTTCCATTTGCATGGAAGTAATTACATTTTTATATTTCCCAAAGCCATAGCGAGGAATCAAGGTTGGGTCGAACAAATTGAAGCCAGTTGCCACAATAACTGATTTGACCGTTACCTGAATAATCTCTTCTTTCTGACCAAAATCAATGCAGCTTGATGGACATTTTTGTTCGCATAAACCGCATAACATGCAATTTTCAATATCAATAAGTGCAATACGAGGGTTTGCTATATTGAACGGAATATAAACAGCTTTTCGGGCTACCAGATTGAATTGAAACTGGTCTTCGACAATGGCAGGACAAACCGTTTCGCATTCCTGACAACCAGTACAATCCTTTTCAACCACGTAGCGAGGATGTTTCTTTAAAGTTGCCGAGAACAAACCGTTGCTTTCTTTCACAATACTATCAGCTTCGGTTAATGTAAGCAAAGTAATATTCGGGTGGCGTGCTGTTTCCGAAACTTTTGGTGTGGTTATACATGCAGCACAGTCAAGTGTAGGAAAAACCTTACTTAGCAATATCATTTTACCGCCAATAGAAGGTTCTTTTTCAATTAAAAGTACCCGAAAGCCCATGTCGGCAAGTTTCAAGGCCGATTCTTCGCCAGCAATTCCAGCACCAACGACTAATACATCGAAGTCTGTTATTTGCTCTTGTTCGTTATTTGTAGGCATAATTATATTCTTATTTCTTATAAAGAAAGTAATAAGTGACTTCGACAAGCTCCGTCACCGCTTTGCATTAGGTTTATTGAGCCTGTTTTAGCGTTTCTAATTCTTTCATAAACCCAGTAATCTGCTTTACAAAAGGTTCGGCACAAACCGAGCAAATGGCAGCCATTTTTAACTGCGAAGGTTTTAAGCCTTTATCTCGCATCAATTGGTGTGTTGCAGTAATAATGGCCGATGTGCGTTCGGTGCATACTTCGCCATACGAGCAATCAGTTCCATCGGCAGCAATAAATACACCATCGAAGCCTTTTTCGTAAGCACGCATAATCCAACGAGGCTTGATACAACTTGAACATGGAACGCTTATGGTAGTTGCTCTGTACGAATAATGTTTTTTCAGTAAACCTGCCAAATCAATGGCAGGATCTGATATTTTTTCGGTCGAGAATACCAAAATTTTAGGCTGCGTATTTGTAGCCATATAGCTTATTTTTTAAGAAATAACCTGTAAATTCCATCCTCATCAATTGAACCAAAATATTGGAAGTTCATTTTACTGCACCATTTTGGAATGTCGCTTTTAGTGCCTTCATCGGACGAAAGTATTTCCATTACCTGACCAGGTTGTACATCGCCAATTGCCTTTTTAGCTGCCAATAGTGGACCAGGACATGCTGTTCCTCTTGCATCTACTACTTTGTCGCTCTTTAGTGCTTTTAATTCGTCTGTTGTCATGATATTATTTTTTGAATATTTGAAAATGGAATAATTCTAATATTATATAAATAGCTGAACCCGGCTTTCGTCAGCATCAGAAAGGTAACTGCCCACACCCACATAATGAAGATTGGGGTAATCAATCATTTCTTCTTTTTTGAAACCCATCAAGTCCATGCTCATTTCGCAAACGTTAATTTCAACGCCCAATTCACCAGCAGTTGCCAAAAGTTCTTCGAGTGATGATACACGTTTCTTCTTCATTAAACCTTTAAGCATTTCAGTTCCCATGCCACACATATTCAATTTAGAGAGTTTTAATTTCTTGCTTCCACGAGGCATCATAAAACCAAACATCTTCGACATAAAGTCTTTGCCTTTACCTGATTTTTTAGGGTCACGTAACATAGCTGTTGCCCAAAAAGTAAAAAACATTTTTACTTCTGTGTCCATCGCTCTTGCACCAGTTGCAATAATCATTGCAGCCAGCATTTTATCTAAATCGCCAGAAAAGGCAATGATTGATATTTGGTCTTTTGCCTGACGTTTTTGTAGTTGTTTTAACTGCTCTTCAAGTTCAGTAATTTTTTTTTCTATTTCGATTGACATGATTTTATATTGTTTATTAATACGTTACAACTGATTTTGCAGACATTACTTCAGATACAACTGTACCAGCTGCAATAATTGACGAACCTGTAATTAGTTCCTCTTTGGAAATGGTTCTTGCTTTCAAACATGGCGAACAGAGTAAAAGATTTCCGCCAGAACTTAAATAGGAATCAATTAGCTCTTTAAGAGGCATAAAATCTTTGGCATTTATTTTTTCAGCTACTCCTTGTTTTGCTAAAACAACAGCATTTGCTTGTAGAATAACAACTACTTCAACATCGGAAGCTTGTGCAGCCGTTGCCAATACGAAGGGTAAGGTTGCTTTTTCGTGATTCTCATCACCAATAGTGCTAATAATCACTAATTTTTCATTTTCAGCCATTATAGTATGTTTTTAAATGAACAAAATTTGTTTTAAAGCATTAAAAAACTATTGTTAATGCAATCACACAAAAGTATTTTTATTAAAAACAGTAGAGACGAAAAGCCGTGTGCAGGTTTGTATGTTAAAGTGTGATGTTCATCACATCATTCAACTTTTATATGTAATTTTATTTGCTTAAATTATATAAATGGAAAAGGAAAATTGTAAGATATGCTCGTTAAAATCATTGGCAGCAAAGGAATTGAATGATTGCCAACTGGATTTACTGGGCAACAATTGCGCTCAGGTTGCATTTAATGTGGGTGATATAATCATTAAACAGGATTCACTTTCAACAAATATTGTATATGTAAAGACTGGTTTAGTAAAGCTGCATATTCAAGGCCCAATAAAAGAAATGATAATGCGTATTGTTAAAGCTCCGGCGTATTTATGTCTGCCCAGTACATTTGGTGATAAGGTGAATCATTTTTCAGCCACAGCACTTGAAAAAACCACAATTTGTTTTATTGACCTTCACACTTTTAAGCAATTTATATATGCCAATGGAGACTTTGCTTATCAGATATTGCTTGATTTAAGTAAAAGTCAGTTATTGAGTTTTCAAACCTGTGTTAGTAATGCACAGAAACACAGTTTAGGAAAGGTAGCCGATGTGCTGTTGTATTTTTCGAATGAAATTTATGAAAGTCAAAAGTTCACTTTGCCAATTTCACGACAAGATTTGGGCGATATGGCTGGTACTACCAGGGAAAGTGCAAGCCGTATTCTTACTGAATTTCATAATGATAAAATAATCTTACTTGAAGGTAAAAAGGTTACAATATTAAAACCTGATTTATTGAAACAAATTAGTGAAAAAGGATAATACAGTAAGTTAAGAATTTGTATTTGGGTAAACTTCCAAACTCCCACATTTGGGGCAAACTTCAATTTGGTCTTTACCCATACAGGTTTCAACTGTGTCCCAATTTACTTCATTTCTATTGCCTTGCCAATGACATTGTTCGCATTTTAATAATACTTCCATCTACTGCGACTAAAAGGTAACCACTTTTTTGCTTCTTTTAATAATTTCGTACAAGTCGAAAATTGATGTGATGGTACACATTTCAACATTTTCAGTATGCCTCATTTTAGCACAAGTTGCGCAAGTGTATATGTCTCCACCATTGGACACAAATTGAAGGCTCGTTTTAGGAATGTCAAACTTCGAGGTATCTTTCATAAATACATCTACTGCTTTGCTTATTACAAAAACCACTACGGTATCACCTTTCGATTGGGCTGCTATGCCTAATCGCAAAGCATTCCAAACAGTTTCGGCATCACCAGAACTAATTACAATACCCAAAGCTGGCGAACTGTTTTTATTGAATGCTGAAACATTTTCGCAACCTGAAAACAATTGAGCCTTGCCATTTATTGCAGAAAACAGAATTAAAGCTAAAATAAATACGTTTTTTCTCATAAATTCTACTTTTTAGCGAGCAATAAAAATACAGGATATTTTTTGCCTGAATCACGCTTTACTTCAAAGCAAGTTTTGTATTCGATGTATTTAAACCCACCAGATTTTAATGTTTCAGCGAGCTTTTGGGGTTCAAATCCCCAATGAACTTTAACATCCGGGCCATGAAATGAGCCATCTTCGGTGTATAAATCGGCAATAGCTAAATATCCATGTGGCTTTAAAAGGTTATAAAAGGTTTGTAGCATAGTTTCATAATCGTTTACATGGTGCAAAACCATTTGGTTGTAAATAACATCGAACTTTTCATTATATGCTTTATGCTCCAAATCATACCAAATTGGTTTTATATGGTTTGCTTTATGATATTCAACCTTTTCTTCACAAACCTTAATCATTTCCTGAGAACTATCCATTAAAGTAATTTCCGAAAATCTATCTTTTAGAAGAAAACTTAAAATACCAGTACCCGCTCCATATTCGAGGGCTTTCATTGAAGGGTTTAACGGTATCCTTTTTTCAAGTTCAGTAGCAATGGCAATCGAACGTTCCATGTGCATTTTGTCTTTGTCCCACTCACGGGCACGAGAATCGAAACTACTCATATATTGTTTTAAATTATTGACATTTTAAAATAGTTGGCTTTTCAGGTTTTCCAATATTTTCACCTTTTGCGCCTTTGTATGTATCTTCAATTTTGTATTCAATGCCTATTTTATCGAGCAAAGGTTCAACTGCGACTTGATGCAATTGCATACCCATTTCCCAAGGGTCGAAACCAAGCATTAAGCCAGCCATTTCTTCATAAGTAAGCACTGGAATGCCAAAGCCATTTTCGCCATAAGTTATGCCTTCCATTTCGGCAATAACATACTGCCAACGGTCGAGAAAGAATGTGCAGCCGGGGCAATTTGCCACAATAAAATCGGGTTTGAAGGGTTGCATTGAATCGAACTTCTTTTTGGAGTTGGATAAGGAGTAACCACGATTCTCCTGTATTATATAATTCCTGAACCCAAAACCGCAACAATGGCGGCGTTCTGGATAGTCAATAACTTCGCCACCCCACGATTCAATCATACCTGACAATACACTTGGAAACTCTGCACCTCCAACGCCTTTGTTTGGAAATATTTTGGCGTAATGGCAACCAATGTGTTCAACAACTTTTAATGGTTTTCCGGTTGTTTTGTTTATTAATTGATGTTTGGATTTTTGTGCAATTTCGTTCCTGTATTTATAAATAATATCGCTTGTATGTACAAGATTTTCGGGTAAAGTGAATTTTCGTCCTGTTGCGTTTTTTAGTTGCTCTTTTGTTTGTTCGAGTGTTTCGGGGAAATGTTGCCATGCTTCCATCATTTCGGAGTAAATACCAAATGAGGTAACACAGGAAGCCAAAAAGTTTTTGTACCCAGCATCGTTCATGAGCGAAAACTGACGTGCAACAACCGTCATAGTGGTTTCGATGGGTACAATGTCGGAATGATAAGCTATACCTGTGCAAGTAGTTTGGTGTGGGTCGTCGAATATATCTTTACCTAAAATAGAGCCTACGATTTTCAAAAACGTTTCTTCAGAACCAGGGAAATAGTTTTGCCTTATGCAGCTGCGGGCATAGTAATAGTTGTCTGGGGCAATCTCTTTTTGATAATCACGCCAAACCTTTTGTTTACCGTCATTTATCATTGCATTGTTTTTCTATGGTTTCAAAACGCTTCATTGCACCAGTTTCTTTAAAAATATTCCGTAATTCGTTTAAGTCCGTTTCGCTAATTTTACGGAGAGTGCCAGCACCTTTGCCCTTGTAGTTTGCTCCCAACTTTTGTAAAATGGTTTCAGTGTTCTGTCGAAACCAATCCCACACAGGCCCTTGTTCTGGGTGTTTGTCTGTGTTAATTTCATCAACATACACGCAATAGCCGTATTTGAGCATATTTTCGCCAACAGTACGTTTTACTTCGAGCTGTTGACGGCCTTTTTCGGAAAAAACAAAAAAGCCATTGTTTTGAGCAAGGTTTCGCAACGATTGTATAATATAGCCGGGTGTATTCCCACGAGGGCAACGTGTTTTGCATGATAAGCATTCACCACAAAACCAAATAGTGTCGCTTTTTAGTAAGTTTTCAATTTCAGCTTCATTGCCTTTCTGCATAGTATCGGCAACCTGTCGTGGGTCGTAATCATAGAATTGTGCTGCCGGACAAATAGCAGTGCATGTGCCACAGTTTATACAGGCCTTTAAGCCTTCAATAAAGCGGATGTCTTTGCGCAATTGTTCGAGCAACGAAGCCATGCAATTTCAACTTTTTAAGTTATGGATACTTTCCATTGGGTTATGCTTGTTTGCACGGTCTTTCACGACCAACACAGAAACAGGCGAAGCCGATTTTTGGTTAAAAACCATATCGTGCCCCACACATAAGCCCATTGAAATATTAATTTCTGTATTGTTTTCTTTCAGAAATTCAGCTTGTCCGGCAGGATTGCACATAATGCCGTTGCCTTCGTCTCCAAGCATTTCATGTTTAGTAATTTTACCACATTTGCAATCAATGCTATATACATCAAACTCGTCAGCAAGATACTGTTTAACAGCTTCGGCTTCTTTTGGAAATGAAACACAATGAGCAATGCCAATGCGTTTTATGCCTGCTTTTCGTGCAAAATTTTTGATTTCCTTTACTCTATCTACTCCACGTTCCAGAGCATTTTCAGCTGTACGCATTATTTCGAGCGAACTACTGTCATATAATTTATTGATATTCTTTTCTTCCATATTGTTAATGATTACAAACATGACCTTCTCCGTGTTCTTCATGGTGGTGGCAACCTTCGCCAGAATCTGCTACAATACCTAATAGAAATGCTTCTGCAAGTTGACGTACATCGCCTGAACAACCACGATAAACTTCTATTCCATGATTATTAAGTACATTTAATGCTCCACCACCCATGTTTCCGGCAAGCATAACACTCACCCCTTTTTGCTGCAATACACTTGCAATATTGCTTTTGCAACCGCAACCCTGTGGTGAGGGCAGTATTTCGGAACTAATAATTTTCTTATTTTCGTCAGTAGTAAAAACGGTGTACGCTTCGCAATGGCCAAAATGGTCATCTACTACATTTCCCCTAGTGGGTACAGCTACTTTAATCATGGTCTATTTTATTTGTTTTATAATTTCAGTTAATGTTTGTTGTGTTTCGGGTATTACCATTTGAATATTGTTTTTCCTAAACACATCAACTACCTTAGAACCAAAGCGACCCGCCACGGCTATATTTATATTTTTACCTACCAGTAACTCAGCTGCATCGCAACCCGCTTTTTCCTGATGATGGCGTGCAGGGTTTTCGATAAACAACGTCGCATTGGTTTCGGTATTATAAAGGCAATACCAGTCGCATCTTCCAAAATGAGGGTCAACAATTGCTTTTAAATGATTCTCGTTGGCGGCTATAGCTATTATCATGGCTTTAACTATTTTCAGTGATTACTTGTGTTTTGCAAAACGGACATTGCTTGTCGGCATTTTCCGTAAGGGTAAATGTTATTTTGCAATGACTGCATTTGTACCAGTTGGCTATGGCAACATTGCCTCCTTCAAAATGAATACAGCTACCTTCAATAAAGGCTTTTGCTATTTTGCGGCGTACACTTTCGTATATTCGGGTGAATGTAGGGCGTGAAACATTCATTAATTTTGCAGCTTCGGCTTGTGTTAGCAGTTCGTAATCGCACATATTCAATGCTTCGTATTCTTCGAAATTTATACAAACATCTTCGCCTATTTTGCATTGCAATCCTTGAGGTTTAAAACCGCAAAAGTGAGGTGCCATTTGTATTAGCCTATCTTTTTTAGTGCGTGCCATATTGATTAATTTGGCACAAAGATAATGAACTTATGTTCATATAGTCTATCTATAGTGAACAAATGTTCAAAATAATTTTAACTTTGTTGGGAAAATTTAAAACAAATATGGAAGAGCTAATAAGGTTAAGCGAAACACGACAATTTAAGGCAATATTCCCCAACACTTTGAATGCCAATGAAACTCTTTTTGGTGGACAGGCCATGCAATGGATGGACGAAGTAGCTTATATTACAGCAACCCGTTTTACCCGTCAGCGCATGTTTACTGTGAATACTGAACATATTAAGTTTTTAAAAGCTGTAAGTCCCGATTCTATTGTTGAAGTTATAGGGCGAGTTGAAAAAGCCGAAGCTGTGAAATTAAGGATTAAGGTTGAGATATATGTTGAAGAAATGTACGGTCAAGGGCGTGAAAAGGCCATTGAAGGCGTTTTTGTCTTTGCTTCGTTAGATGAAAACAAAAAACCAAAGAGGATAGATTATAGTTTGATGAAAAATTAGAACAGCTATTTAGCTGATTTTAAACGATTTTTTTGTTCCTTTAAAATACTTTCAGGAGTAAAGTCTCTTTCTTTACGAGGCAAAAAGAACCCTTTGATGGCATTTGAGTTGCGTATGCAAATCTGGATATGATTTTTTTCCTGAATACCAGCACCGGGGAAAGCTGGGCCACCTTCTGTGAATACACCCCTTGACGAATCAAATAACTTTAGCTCAGTAAAACCT
Organism: uncultured Bacteroidota bacterium; assembly: GCA_963766305.1. Lineage (GTDB taxonomy): Bacteria > Bacteroidota > Bacteroidia > Bacteroidales > JAAUTT01 > JAAUTT01. The sequence continues at coordinate 108,824 of CAVYAE010000038.1, read as the reverse complement.
TGTGTTTTCTTTTCTTCGAGCATTTGCTCCAAGACAGCTTGGTGCATATATTCGATAAGCGTGCAGTCAAGTTCCCGAATTATCTTATCCTTATGTTTATCGTGGCTTAAATCTTTATTCTTGGGCAATTCCTTATTTAATAATTCATATTCTGCTTCCATTGTTTTGTAATAAGCCTGAAGCAGATGTATTGACGAGCTGTCGAGCAAATCGAGACAGTAGCCTAAATGAATTACTGCACCTATAACCGCAGGTGTTTTAATCTCTCCCCGTGATTTTTTGTCCTTTGCCCAAAGCATTGCACGGTCGTAGTTGTTTTCCCAAAAATACATACCATGACCTAACCAGTCATAAGGTTTATCGCTGTAAACAATATCGTTAGGATTATTTAGAAGGGTGTTGCAAATTTCAGCATCACAGCCATGAAAGCCTATCACAAGATTTGGCCGGATGCTATACATGGATTACTTTTTTACGGGAACTACAGCAGCTGCCAAATGAGGATAGTTTTCTGTAAACTGACCATCATTGTTCAAAATTCCAGCCATAACAAAGGTATGTAAGGCTTCTTTTCTTGAAACTTTCTTCTTTAGCCTGTTTTTAGCTAAATCGGTCAACTGTTTTATTTGCTTTTCGCTCATGTTTAATACCTTGAAGTTGGGTATTGTTGCTTTTGATTGTTTTACAAAGGTAAGAAAAATACATTAGATGTGTCAAATTAGAAAGTTATATTTTACATCAGTTCGTATTTCGCTTACCCTTGCGTGTATTTTTATATTACTGCAATTTTACGAGATTAAATACGCTCAAATTCAAGTTCATGAACAATAAGAGAATATTTGCTAATGATTTTCATAAAATCTACCAAGTCAATAGGCTTGGGAATAAATTCATTAAACCCAGTGTTCAAACAAGTATATTTCATATTGTTTAAAACATTCGCAGTTTGAGCTATTACAGGAATATTTGAATTTGTCTTTCGGATTTCTTTCAAAACCCCAAAGCCATCAATACCTGGTAGTTTTAACTCGGTAATAACCATGTCAATATCAGAAAAAGCATTGAATAATTGAAGCGCTTGCAATCCACATCTCGAATGAAGGATTTCTACTTCATAGCCTTCCAATAACTCTGAAACAAGGAAATAACTGGCTACATCATTGTCAATATAAAGTATTTTCGTTTTCATAGGACAATTGTGTTAAACTTGTTTACTATGCAAATATAATAAAAGCCGTTTATAAACGGTAATTAATTAATGGTAATATATTCGGCGTTTTTTTTCTTTTTTTGCGTATGAAATTGGACGAAAAAAACACACAGAAGGAAGAAGACCTAAAAAAGCTTGCGGATAGAATCCGCTCACTGCGCTTGAAAAAGGGGTACAGCAATTATGAAAACTTTGCTTATGAACATGACATTGCCCGTGCCCAATACGGTAAATATGAAAAAGGCGAAGATTTACGATATTCAAGTTTGTTAAAAGTAATCAGGGCTTTAGGCGTAACTCCAAAGGAATTTTTCTCGGAAGGGTTTGATTGATACTCGTTTTTTACCCGCATTTTATCAGTTTTTTGCTTTGGAAACCTCATTTTAAACTGTTTTTAAATCGTTTTTAAACTCATTCTAAACTGAAATTCAACTGTTTTTCACCTCAAAGTCGTTTGTCTTTTGCTGAACTATCGAAATTTATCAGGTTAAACATCTCTCGCATTCTACTCCGTACTCGTATTCCATAGAGTGATTCTATTTCGGAGCTGTTAAGGTTTGTCGTAATATGGGTCATCATTTGCCGTGAAATAAAAAAATCGTAGCGTGATAGCAGAATTTCTGTCATAACATTGCATTCATTTCCATAGTATTTCAGGTTGTTTTCAGTTCCCAAATCATCAAAGCAATAAGCTCTAGGTCTTTCCTGATTAAATGATTGCTTGCTGTATTTCATGATAACAGAAAAACCATCCTGAATAAACTCAAAACTCACATCACGGCATGATTTCATTACATAGCGGTTATCCCCAGGCTGAAAAAAACGAAGGATTGATAATAACGAGGTTTTTCCACAACCAACGGGGCCAGATAGTATTATTCCTTTTTGTAGTGAAAGGTTGAACCTTTGTGCATTTCCCTCATCTCTTAGAATATAAGCCAATATTTTGGCAATAAGCTCATGGTCTTCGGCATGAATTCTGAAATGCTGACCAAAAAGTTCTTTTCCTTTTCGCTCAATTATTTTCAGGCAAGTATCGAAATCATAAGGGTTCGCCATAATTTTTGCTTGTGTTAAGTTTTACAGCACTTGGTTTGTTGTCTGGTTCATATTTTGAGGCATTAAGCATCCAATTATGAGCTGCTGCCTGCCAGTTTTTCATGGGTGTTTTTCCTGCTATTTTCCACCCATTGGCTTCAAAGTGGTAGAAAAACTTTCGGGACTCGACTTCCGGGTAGTTTTCTGTTTTGAAGAAAGCAATTACCGCATCAAGATTCGGTGGCTCAAATTCCATTTCTTTTTTTTGCGCAACTTTTTTTCTTTTTTCTTTCTCATTTTTTTCTTCTTTGAAATTTTCAATTTTCTGATTTTGTGTTTGCGATTTTCTCCCTCTATATAGTTTATTGTTTAATACGTTTATATTGTTTATAGAATGGCTCAATGCTTGTATAGAGGTTGTATCGTTTTTGCGCCGCTGCTGACGCAACGCTTGTACAGAGGTTGTATCGGTGGTTGTATCAAAATTGTATAAGCTAACAAAGCTTCCAATAAACTGGTTGTGCGATGGCTCATAGGATATATAGCCCCAGCTATGTAAATCATGCAAACATTTGTGGTAAGTATTTAGCGAACCTATTTTGCATAATTGCATAACCTCTTTTCGAGAAATTGAAACCGGATTATGAAAATGATTAAGGTTCCAATACTGGAATAAAGCCAGATACAAGCTTATATGGCTGGGAAAAAGACGATTGTCGGAAACCACTTTTTCATAAAAAGCCGAAAGGTGCTTGATATAATTCATGCACACTCATTTTAAAGGGTGCAACAATCAAAATAGCTTGTTTTGTTTTTTATTGGCTACGAGAACCTTCTGAATATCCTCATAATCGTAATACAAAGCGCCTCCCATTCTTGTAAAAGGCAAAGTGCCATTAACACGAAGGTTTTGAAGTGTTCCTGGTGAGATGTTTAGCAACTTGCGAACATCGGGCGATTTTAGCCACTTTTTTGAAGGAGTTCCACTATTTTCTTTCAATAGTCGTTTAAAGTCTTCGAGTAACTCTATTTTGAGTTCCCGCAAGTCATCTGTGGTTACAATTTGTGTTGGCATGTATCCGTCCGGTGAAATACATATTGTATCGCAAATATAAACCATATAGCTTTGAATAAAAAACGAAGCTATGAAGAATCCAGTGAATCATAACCGCCAAAATGAGATGTTTGCCTTGGTTAAGTCCAGCCTGGGAAGTGATACTACTAGGGATGAATTTTTTAAGCGACATGGCATCACAGCACACACCTATTATTATTGGTACCGAAAATATATGAATTCAAAAAATATCACCGAAGATACCTTTATCCCGATAGATATTACTCAATTAACACCTACTCATCCAAAAATAAAAGAACCTGAGCAAAACATCACCGTTTCAAAGAAAACAGAACTGGAAATTTCCTATCCTAACGGAGTTAAGGTAAAACTTACCCAGGAACTGGATTTAACAATGCTCCGTTCCCTGATCAGTATAATGTAAGGAGAAATGTTTTCTCTAACATCTTCGCATCAGTATTTTTTATATTCCACGCCTACAAATATGAGGTGTAGTTTCGATTCCCTATGCGGTATTATTCAAGACAAGCTGGAACGAAAACCAACAAGCGGGGAAGTATATGTTTTTTTAAACCGGGTCAGGAACCAGGTTAAACTTCTGCATTGGGAACACGGCGGTTTTGTCCTCTACTATAAAAGACTTGAAAAAGGAAATTTTGAAATGCCATTAATGGAAAATGGTACTTTAACATGGGCTCAACTGGTTATTATGATTGAGGGTATATCGTTAAAAAATATAAAGTTTAGAAAGCGATATCGTGAGGAAAAATGTGCGTAATTACATATTTTTTTCTTTGTAAATTGGATAATATTAATTATCTTTACTACATAATGGAAAACGAATTAGACCATATCAATTTAATAAATACTTTAAAAGAAAGGATTAATCTTTTAGAGGAAAAAGTTGTCGAACTTACCGGAGCGCTTCAGGAAAAAGATTATAACTTATTGTATACCAAGGAAGAACTGGAGAAGTTACGTCGTATACTCTTCGGATCCAGGAGTGAATCCTTTAAAAATGAAGGTAATTTTGTACACCCAACCCTGGGTTTTGATTTTGGTGAAACAAAGGAAGTTTTGGAGCCTAAAACTGAAACCGAATCAGAAATAATTACTTATCAGCGTATTAAGTTGGCAGAAAAAGACAAACAGATTACAGTTAATTGCCGTATGCCTTTACCAGCACATCTGCCAAGAATAAAAGAAGTGATTGAACCTGAAGGGGATTTAAAGGGTGCGGTAAAAATAAGAGAAGAAATTACAGAAATACTTGAATATAAAACTGGTGAATTATATGTTAGACAGATAGTTCGTCCGGTTTATGCATTTCCTGGCAAGGATGAACAACCTATTGTGATTGCTGATATTCCATCACTTCCAATTCCAAAAGGCATTGCAGGAGCAACTCTGATAGCATGGATTTTAGTCTGCAAGTTCGTAGATCATCTCCCATTTTACCGTATAGCTAAGATTTTCAGGAGAGATGGTATTAAAATATCAGAATCAACTATAAATGATTGGTTTAAATCTGCATGTATATTACTTGTTGTTCTTTATGACAGACTTGTAGAAGTGGTTAGAAGTCAGGATTATTTGCAGGTCGATGAAACAACAATAAGGGTTCTGGACAGAAACAAGCCTGGAACCACTCATCAGGGCTACCATTGGGGGTATCATGCTCCAATGTTAAAACTAATTTGCTTTCACTATGAAAAAGGTCGAGGGAGGGAAGGACCAGAAAACTTTTTAAAAAATTTCAGGGGAACACTTCAAACAGATGGGTATGCAGGCTATAATTCCTTTGAGAAACCAGGCAAAATAAAATTGTTGAGTTGTTTAGCCCATATTCGCCGGAAATATAAGGAAGCAATGGATAATGATACTCCACGGGCAACCTATGTTCTGCAAAAAATACAACTGCTATATGCCATTGAAAGGGAATGCGAATTATTAAATCTGGATTTTAATGCCATAAAACATATGCGTCAGCAGAAAGCAGTACCCATTTTGCAGGAACTGGAAATATGGCTTAAAGAAAACAAGCTACAGGTACTTCCTAAAAGTGCCATTGGAAAAGCAATAGATTATACTTTGAACCTTTGGGAAAGGCAAAAAAGGTATGTCGATGACGGTCGTTACAAAATCGATAACAATTTGATTGAGAACCATATGCGCCCCATAGCGTTGAGTTATGTTAAGTAAATTATTATGTAAAGCAATGTTTCGTTAGTTATTATTAATAAGCACTTTGGATGAATAAATAAATCACATCGCTTTACATAATAATTGTTGAATTTAGAAGCTTTTTAACCAGCTTAGTAAATTGTTGTTGTTTTCCCAAATCGGTACCTCTTTTGGTGTGACTTCAATGTATGCTTTTTCAATCGCTTCTCTCTTTTGACGAGAATCTGCTCTTGCATAGATTTCAGTTGTTTGTACAGATACATGACCAAGAATATCACGAATATAGACAAGATTCACACCAGCCTGTAATAAATGCATGGCTTTGGAATGCCTAATAGAATGGCAACTTAGATTATCAGGAATAAATGCCGGATTTTTCTCCCTTGCTTTCTCCGCATATTTCAACAGGATATGCGTAACACCTGGCCGTGTTAATTTTTCCTTATGACTGTTGGAAAACAATGGATACAATCTAGCATGTGGTTTTAATAGACCATGTTCATCCAAATAGCTTTTTAAAATTTTAACTTGCTGTTCCAAAAGCGGTACAATTCGTGTCTTATTCCCTTTACCAATAATTTGTATGGTATATGGTTTATCAAGTCTTATCGAAGAGGGAGTTAAATCGATTATTTCCTGAACTCTTGAACCAGTATCATACATAAGCGACAAAAGGGCAAGATCACGTCTTCCCTTTTGGGAGGTCACATCAGGTTGTTCAAGAAGGGTTAGTTTGACTGAACCCCCGAAAAGTATGGTAGAGTTCATTTGACAAAACTATTTCAAAAATTCAATATGACAAATTAAAAAACTAAATGTAAATGATGTCAACGTTTTAAATTTTGTAATGTATTGTTTATCATTATGATTACTACATAATTTAAATCTGTCACAATTAAATTGAGACAGATTCAAGGAATACCATAAACCTTACCCTGACTTGCATAAATTTCTTTTTAAACCTAAAAAGCGCATTTTAAAAGCACTGCGTATATGTTTTATATTTAATAAATTAGTAAGTCTACCATACTTTTCGGGGATTAAGTCAAACTAACCCATAGTAGAAATGAAAAGTATTTGAGAGTGACTCATGCAGAATCCTGATTTTCTTATTGGTAGAACGGTAAGGAACTGAAAATGTCTGACTATCCAATTTAGCCTCATATCTCAAAGGATCTATTATTTTTTTAGGATCGTGTACATTTTCAATATCATTTTGTTTATCGTATTGATTAACAAAAGTAATACCGTCTTTGTCTGTAACCGCAATCATGGTATAATTAGAGATATCCGGTACTCCATTTTTAACAGCTATCAATGCCAGACCTGTTACATCGTCATCAGTAAATTCAGCTTCTGCATAAAAATTACCTTTAACTGGCATTAAATTATACAAACCGTACGAACCAGATTTTGACTTATTGGTAATCGATAACAAATGATTTTTTAGTGAAAAGGTACCGATGTTTGCTCCGTTTAATTTCACTTCTTTCCAGTGTCCGTTATCAGATGTAAAGGTATCATTTATAATAACCTTAAAATCCTGAGCTTCCAGATAGCTGAATGAACCAGATATTATAAGAATTACAATCCAGAGTAATTTAATCATAGTCTAAGTTTATTTGACAATTGTGTCAATTTCAGCTAATTCTTCATTTGTGAATTTCAGATTTTTTAAAGCCTGCAGGTTCTCTTCAATTTGTTTCATATTGTCAGCTCCGCATAATACTGAGGTAACTTTTCCATTCCTCAATGTCCAGGCAATTGCCATCTGTGCAAGAGTCTGTCCTCTTCTTTTAGCTATCTCATCAAGTTTTTTGGATTTTGCGATTCTTTCATCTGTTATGCCCCAGTCTCTTAACATTTCTAGCCTGTCCTGAGGTATGCCGTTAAAATATGCACTTGTTAAAGCACCTCTCTGTAAAGGCTGAAAAACTATTGAACCAATACCTTCTTCAGTTAATACATCCTGTAAACCATTTTCTATCCAGCGGTTATAAATAGAATAACTAGGCTGATGAATAAGACAAGGTGTTCCAAGTTCTTTTAAAATTTTAACTGCTTTTTTAGTATTTTCAGCATCATAGTTTGAAATACCTGCATAAAGAGCCTTTCCCTGTCTGACTGCATGATTCAGAGCGCCCATTGTTTCTTCCAGTGGTGTTTCCGGATCAAACCTGTGACTGTAAAATATGTCCACATATTCCAGTTTAAGACGTTTAAGGCTTTGATTCAGGCTGGCAATCATATATTTTTTTGAACCCCATTCACCGTAAGGTCCTTCCCACATATCATACCCTGCCTTTGTTGAAACTATTATTTCATCACGGTATGCATGAAGTTCATTTTTAAGTATATCACCGGCAATTTCTTCAGAAGAACCTGCAGGATTACCATAATTATTGGCTAAATCAAAATGAGTTATCCCCAGATCAAATGCTTTGCATAGAATATCCCTGCAGGTTAAATATGAATTGTTGTGAGTAAAATGCTGATATAATCCTAAAGAAATAGCCGGAAGTTTTAGCCCGCTTTTCCCGCAACGGTTGTATTGCATTTCTTTATACCTGTTAATGTCTGCGATGTAATTCATAGTGTTTTGTTTATTTGTTTATTATTTAGAAGTTATAAAGGTTGTAGAGGTTATAGAAGTTGTATGTTTTACTCCCTTTACAACTTTAGTTAAAATTAATAATTTGTAATCCAATTTGCATATTGGCACATCTTCCCAATCATCACTTCATCTTTTCTCCACCACCGGCAGTCCATTTTATGGCTCCTTCAATATGTTTTCTGTAAAGAGGATCTGAGTATATTTTTAAAGTGTGACCAAATTCAGATGAAAAAACTATTCCTTTTCCCATTTTCTTCCACCATACAATAGGATGATCACCCATGCGCAAAGAAACTCCTTTAAACCAAGGATTGTCATCTACATTATAAGAATTCTCATCAAGTCTTGCCAGGACATGTACATCATTTCTGGGACTAGGTTTAAAACTGTGCCATTCGTCCTCAATTTCCCAGACTGAATCTTTAAAACATTGCATAGCAGGATTTTTCATATCTTCAATGATAACTTTTGCTTTATATACTGGCGGATGTCCAAGATAATCTGCTCCTAACGCCTTATGATACCATTTCCAGTCTGGTTCTGCCCATCCCGAGTGAATTTCCAATAAACCCTTTCCGGATTCCACAAATTGCTCAATTGCCTTTTGTTCATTTTCACTTAGGATATGCTTTCCGGCACAAAGAAATATAATCAGATCAAATTTTTGTAAATTATTAGCACTAAAGACTGTGGAATCTTCAGTAGCAAATATTTCCCACCTGTTAAGGGATGCAAGTTCTTTAAGGGTTGCTATACCAGTTGGAATTGCTTCATGTCTGTATCCGATAGTTTTAGAAAAAACTATAATTTTTAAAGACTTACTGTTATTATTAACTGATTGGCCATTAACAACAGACTCCAACATCAACAAAAAAATAAGTATGTATTTCATATTGCTTATCTGGTTGTAAAATTAAAAACTAAATTCAAAGTGTCTTGATTCCCGACTCTTGATTCCTTGTTCTTTCTTAATCACTTCATCACCTCATTACTACCTGATGTCCACTTAATTGCACCAACCAGATGCTGCCTGAACAGCGGTTCTGAATATTTTTCAACAGTATGCCCGAATGCAGTTTGAAAAACCCTTCCCTTACCGACGTTTTTGCACCAAACAACAGGATGGTCTCCCATACGCATCGGAGCACCCTTAAACCAGCGGTCATCATCCACATCATATGACTTTTCATCCAGGCGGGCCAAAATATGTATTTCAGCATCCTTCCTTGGGTCAATTGTAAAACTATACCACTCATCTTCAGTTTCCCAGATGGAATCCCTGAAACATTGAGTTGCCGGGTTTATATGGTCTTCAACTATAACTTTTGCTTTTTGTACCGGCGGATGACCTGTAAAAGTTGTTCCAAGCGCCTTGTGGTACCAATACCAGTAAGGTTCAGTCCAGGTACCGGTATGTATTGTTAACAATCCTTTGCCTGATTCAACAAAATCCTCAATTGCATGCTGTTCGTCCCCGTTTAATACTACTAATCCGGTACTTAAGAAAATTATCAGGTCAAATTGCTGTAATTGTTTCGCGTTGAATATTGCAGAATCTTCTGTTGCTAAAATTTCCCAGCCATTCTGCGCTGCAAGTTCCTTAATCGCTGCTATTCCGGCTGGAATTGATGCGTGCCTGTATCCAATTGTTTTGGAAAAAACTATAATTTTTAAAGGTTTACTGCTTCTATTAATTGATTCACCGTAAACAACGGATTGAATCATTAACAATAATATGAATATATATTTCATTTTGCTTATATGTTTATTTGTTAGTAATCAAATCCCATTTTCTAACACTTACCTTATCAGCAGTTGGAAAATCGGCAGGTATAGCCTGTGTTACCTTTCCTGTTGCTGCCCATTCTGCCCCCCTTTGTATAAGTACAATAAATCCGACACATTCCATTGAATAATCCCAATGCCCCAATGTTGTATGGAAAACTCTCCCCTTGCCGTAATTACGGCATAAAACCATTGGTTCATTATGGTTTGTTCCTTTTAATGGGGTCCAGAAAGAAGCATTTTCTTCGTAGTCTGAATAAGCTGTAGCCAAAACTGTAATGTCTTCTGCAGGACCCCGCAGTCTGTCATACATTTCATCTTTGGCATGCATCCATTTTACCGGCATTCCTTTTGTTACAGGATTAATAGTATCCCGGAGGGTAATAAGGAATTCATGTTCGTGACCATGAGAACCACATACCTCTGCAGATGTATCACGTACAAGAACTCCGTCCTGAGTATAATACAATCTGGCACCATATTTTTCAATTTTCTGCCTGAATCCCCATCCTCCAATGCCTGCCATATTCATATATTCCAGCCATCCCGGAAGAAAGGAATTATCGGCAGCATGAATAATCATAAACCCTCCTCCGTTTTTTACATACCGTTCCAGGGCTTTTTGTGTTTCCAGCGGCCATGGTGCTACCTTCCAGCCAAAATTGGAAAGTACAACGTCGTATGATGAAAAATCAGGTTTATAATCTTTATCTGTAACAGGTGTATCAACCGGTACAGTTATTTTTCCCCCGGGAACAGGATATGAATTTATTATTTTTAATCTTCTGTTCCTGGTAACACCACCATCCTGATCATACGGATCATTTTGCCATGTATATTTTGTCCTTGCAATATCAACTGTAAATATTCCTGTCTGTTCCAGGTAACTTTTAATCATCATTGTGGTTTTGGGCCAGATTTCGTGATTATTCTGACCGTCCAGAATAAGAGCTCTCATTAACCTTTTTTTTGCGTCTGTTTTTACTTGCTGACAATTCAGGTTCACAACTGAAACAACTAATAAAAACAAAATAGCTAAAAATAAATTTGTAGTTTTACGTTTCATAAACAGCAGTTTTCAATATTAATATTACAGATTATTTACAATCAGTAAAATGTTAGAATAACTATTTAACAATTATTACTTTATCTGAATGAGAAGGTATAGTAATACCAGATATGTTCAGGTTGTTATCCTGAGATTTATAAAGTTTTAGTGAATTATATTTACGTGTTTCACAGTCATATAACTGAATTTCACCAGGCATTTTTCTGTTAATAACTTCTATATTACCTGTTTTATCTTCATTTGATGAATTATAAAGATAAATAAAAGTTGTGCTGCCGCACTGGACAGCCATAGCTACGTCAGATGCTGAAGATTTTACGTTTACAGGAGCGAAAGATCCTTTCCCGCTAATCATCATTTCGTCCATTATCTCCCTGACATTCTTAAAGTAACTCATCATTCCCCTGTTTTCAAAATATTCCCACCACCAGCTCATAGGTAATACCGGGGTTGGTGAAAACAAACCAAGCCATAATCCACGCTTAAAGTCACTGTCCATGTCACCTTCAAACAAATCAAAGTTTTTCAGCCAGTCACTTTCATGAGCAAATTCTCCTATAACATATGGTTTATTAAATCTTGCAATATGATTATTTATTAAACCCGGTATCTCAAATAAACCAATAATATTACTGTATACATGTATCTGATTAAAATCTATGTTTTTTACAGAATTTAAACCTTCAACCTCTGTTTGCGCAATACTGGTAGTTATCAAATGCCTGTAAGGATCATTATCCCTCAGGTAAGTACTCATTTCGTCATGCCAGGCAACAACTGATTTTGGCCTGATATGGTTGCTTGTGTCCTTGCTGAAGGCCCACCAGTTTACTTCGTTGTAAAGTTCCCATGCTCCTATGGAAGGGCTGTATCCCCACCTTGCAATAAAATAGCGCAGTTTATTTTTGTATTGTTGCTTTGACTGTGGATTAACGAAAAAGTCAGAATCGCTTACTGCAAATCCTCCTTTTTTAATGTAATAGTTACTTTCTTCAAATCCACCTGTTCCACTGAAAGTAAGCATAATGTATATTCCCAGTGAATCAGACAGTTCGAAAAGCCGATCCAGCTTTTTTATGGCACTTGGATTAAAATACTCATTACTGTTAGTATACCGGTTTGTGGTTGAGCTTACCTGTTTCCATTCTATAGGGAAGTTCCAGGGACTTATCCATACACGGGTAAAATTACCGCCATTTGACGATAGTTTCCTGAACATGTATTCATAATTAAATCTGGGATTTTCATTAAGTGTCTTGAAAAACTTAGAATCATCGGTACTTCTGGCTTCCCAGCATATGTCTTCACCCAGACCCCTGAAATGTTCACCGTTATCGTAAATAAAAGTGTAATTGTCAAAGCCATGCAAAAATCCCTTTTTATCACCATGAAAAACCTCAAAAGGGGTTGAAATAAGCTCCTGTTTAAGAATTTTGTTCTGACACAATCTGAACTTACAGGTATACTTACCTTGTTCTATAGGGCTGAATCTGGCCTTCCAGGTTGAAAGACCGCCACTTTCACCAGTCAAAAAGAAACATGGTACCTGTATCTCTTTACCTGATGGAGATACCAGCTCCATGTCCAGGGAAACATCCTCCATAAAATAAGGATTTTTCCACTGGGCAATAAGCTGTATATCCCATTCTGCTTTTTCGTATTGATAAACTGAATTATTATTAAGCTTAGCAAATTTTATCTGTGCATTTGAGCTAATAATAAAATTAAACAGCAGAATTATTATCAGTAAAAAAAAATGCTTTGGTCTCATAAGGCTTTACTTTGGTCTCATAAGGCTTTACTTTGGTATGCATCCATACCCACCTTGGCTATTTCCAGGTCTATTTCACTGGATGCGCCACTAAATACAGTTAAAATAAATCCGGTTGCAACTTCATGGATAACTCCTCCACGGTAACCAAATTCACCCTGGTACGGAGCTCTGACTTTACTGCCACTGTTAATTTTAGTATCAGCCATTTCAGCAGCCTTCGAATAAGCAATTCCAAGAAAGTTATATCCAGGATAATTATGATTTTCAGGATCAGAAGGTACTTCCTTTATAGTGTCTACAGACTTCATCTGAGATGTCCATGCATTACCTGTTTTGTCCATATATGCTACTAAAATAACACCTTTGACTTTTAGTTGTCTTGCATGATTTTCCATTTTAGAAATCATAACAGGTGCAGTTTCATCTACAAATTTACTCAAAAGGCTCATAATTAGTTAGTTTTATATTATCAAACCAGGCTTCAACATATCCTTTCTTAGTAGTAGAACTTAATCTTAAGCCAACTTCAAAACATTTTACCGCATCGCTGTTCAGATCCAGATCTGCTTTTATTACTCCCCAGTTTTCTAATTTCAGATCAGCAAATTTTACTTTGACAAAAATCCACTTTTTTGAAGTTAATGGAATCTTATTCGGATCGCCCCATTTGCTTTTATGTCCCTTTGCTAATACCAGGTAATTAAGCATGAGAGTATCCCGGATCCGGCTTTGCACCAGAAGGACATCCATGTTTTGTCTTTAAAATCTTTCCACTTCTCTTCCATTCCGGAAACTGCAAATGTATCGGCCTTTAAATCTGTAAACCAGGTAAAAGGCTGGCTTTTTTGTGTTGAATCCCACCTGACATAAAGACATACTTTTGAATTTTTATTTACTTGGTCTGCAGCCTTTTCGTCAAGTGAAAACTTAACATTCGAGTTAAGTTTCCACCAGTTTGCTGTATTAGGTTTATTTTCGTAATCAGCAATTATTATCTCCTTTTTCTGAGCTTTTACTGTAAAAACTATGCTAAGAATAAAAAAGATAATTGTTAATTTCTTATTTATCATGCTTTTATATTATAAAAATTTACTTAATGTAATCATCTGCATTATCTTTTGTAACAAGTTTTACAGGTACTCTTACATCCTTTTCTACCTTCTTACCTGCAATGAAATCATAAGCTTTATCTACAGTAACACGACCAATTTCCATTGGTTCCTGGGCACATGTTGACAACATTTTACCATCTTTAATTGCCTGTGCTCCTTCTTTTGATCCTGCTATACCCAAAACAGTAATTTTACCGCTTAGCCCTGCTTTTTCAATACCTTCATTTGCAGCTATTGCACTTACATCGTTAATAGCAAATATTGCATCCATATCAGGTGTTTTGGCTAAAAATTCTTTTATCACACCGTTTACACCATCTTTATTGGCATGGCCATCCTGTGTTCCTATTACAGTCATATCAGGGTATTTGGCCATTTCGTCAGTGAAACCTTTGACACGGTCAACACAGCTTTTTGATAATGAAAAACTAAGAATTCCAACTTTAGCTTTTGGATTCACTTTAGCCAGCTCGTCGCATGACATTTTACCGGCTCCAACATTATCTGAAATTACTTTACATAAATACATTGTTGAATCTGGAATATTTAAATCAGCATCAACAACAATTACAGGTACGCCTTTTTTCTTTGCAGCAGCTAGAGCCTTGTCAATACAGCCATCATGAGTTGCAGGGCAAATAAAAATAGCGGCTATTTTGTTTTTCTCAAGCATTTTAATTATATCTTCCTGCTCTTTCTCCTGATTATGGTTTCCATTCAGAAATACCACGCTGTCACCATGATCAACAACAGCTTTTTTGATTCCTTCATTTAAACTGATAAAGAATGGGTCGTGCATAGTCAGAAATGAAGAGATAAATACTTTCTTTGAATGATGACAACCAGAAATAGCAGTGGCTACAATAACCAATACCAATAGATTAATTCTGAACATTTTTTTCATAGTTTTAATTTTTAGTTATTATTTAGTTAGCAATAATTTTATTTTTTTAATATTAATAAAAATAAATAATTCTGACTTATGGCCTTAGAGTTTGATTTATAAAGTTAGTAACCGAGGCTTGCGAAGGCAGCAAAAACGGAGTTTACTTTAGGTAAATGAGCATTTTGCTGACAAGCGTAACGAAGGATACGGGCTTTATTAACAAATTCTGATTATTGACGTGCAGCATTATACAGAAAGTCAAGTATCCCGTAATTCTCACCATGATTAAATTTTACTGTTAATAAGTACTTTCCTTCTTCAGGGAAAATAATTGAACCAACTTCCGACTGAGTCCACCTGTGCATATTTCCTGTTATCTCAGGAAAATTTATTTTACACGAAAACTGATTGTTAACCCATATTTCCGCTGGTTTGTTATCGGTATTACTATATTCTGTATATATAATGTATTTACCTTTCTGGTGAACATAAACCGTGTAGTTTGCCCATTCACCTTCTTCCTGCCAACCAATATATAATTGGTTTGATTTAGGATGCACTTTATTGGAAGAAGTAAAATCCAATGAATCTTTTGTATATGTAATGTCAACACCTTCATTCTTTCTGAAAAATCCTGTATAAGCAGATATACCAGGCCGTAATTCGCCTTTTTTCTTATTAAGTAAAGCTCCTTCATTTTGAGGTGTATTATCATGATATGCAATTCCTTCACCTCCACGGTCATAATAAGCAAGCTCAAGTCTGCCCGGAAGATTTTGTACTCCATAAGGATTAAGTTTGTTTCCGGTGTATACTGAATCCTTGTATGGAACCCCCTTATAGTTTGCCGGAAACTGTGCCTTCACATCAGAAATCCCGGAAAAAACAAAAGTTACGATTATTAAACAATTAGTAATATATTGTTTTACATTTAGTTTCATGAGTAAATTATTTATTTTATTAAACTGTTCCAAATATTCAATTTTTACTTTGAATATGGTTAAATTATAAAGTTCTTATCAGTAGACTCTCACAAAATCCAGGAACGCTAAATTAGGACCCGTATTATAATGTAAAGTAAGTAATTGCAAACCAGCTTGAGGAAAATAAATTTCACCCACTACAGCCTGGTCCCATTGATGGTAATATCCGGTATATTTAGGTAAAAACAGCCTGACAGCAAATTTATTGTTAAGCCATAGTTCAGCTTTGCTGTCGAAATTTGCATAAATGGTGATTATTTTATATCGTCCGGGAGCTTTTACATTTATTGTGTAATTGGTCCATTCTCCTATTGCTTCCCAACCGAGATATAACTGGTTAACCATCGGTGCAACCACATTTGGCTTTTTAAAATCTGCCCAGTCTTTTGTATAAGATACATCCACTCCCTCGTTTTCCCGGAAAAAGGCAATGTGATAAGGAACCCCGGGACGCCAGTGACATCCGTAGTCAAAACATTTATGATTAAGACTTGCTCCGTCATTCGTTGGTGTACTATCGTGATATGCAACTCCCTCTCCTCCAAAATCATAATATGCCAGTTCAACTCTGCCTGGAATTACTTGCGGACCTTTAAAACCCATTGTGTCATCAACATACGGCTTAGCTTTATAATCAACCGGTAGCTGTGCTGATACCTGATAAACTGTACATGCAATTATAACTAACTGCAGTACTGGAATAAGGAATAGTCTTGTGTAGTTCTTCATATAAATAATTTATCAAATTGATTTATTTACCAGTTAAGAGCTTTACTAAAATATGGTTCAAGTTCCTTAACTACTGAACGGTGAGCTGTACCGCTGGGATGCCAGTCACCAGGCACACCTTCATAATGAGAAATCTGAATTACCTGCATCCTTTGATCTCCGGTTCTCCTTATCAGTTCCTCGAGATATGCTTTTTGCACAGTGCGAAGAGGTATTCTTCCAGGTTCATCCGTCAGGCTTGGTGAGGTAATTAAAAAAATCCAGGCATCAGGAGCATCTCTTCTTATTTTACTTATAAATTCACCAAAAGCAGTTAAGTACTCAGTCTGGTCAGGAATACCGGTATCAAAATCGTTGTTTCCAAGGCATATACCGATAGCATCAGGAATGTACAATTTTGGATTCCAGCGTGTTGTTATGTCATCTGGCAAGGCATTATCATAATACTGAGGTGCACAGCGTACTGCATTGTTACCCTGCCAATCCTTCATTACACCTCTTCCTGCATATGCAAGAATGTGGCATTGAGCATGATACTTGTCCGCCAGTAACCTGCCGAAACATAAACGTGCATTCTCACGCATTGCTTTACTTGGATCAATAGTGCCTGCTCCGTCCTCAACAGTTGCGGCCTGACCAGCTGTAAATGAATCACCCATAAACATTAATTTTCTCTCGGGTAAAGGCGAAGGATTCAATAATTCACCAGTGACTGTAAATGAAATAATATCAAGAATACCTACAGTACTTTCAATTCTTTTGTATACCGCTACAGAATGGTTCGCCTGTTTTAGTCCACTGGTAATAACAATATCATTTTCTCCCTTGGGTACTTTCAGAAATACAGGAGCAGAATTGTCAACTGCCACATCTAAATAAAGTTCGTCACTTCCGGTACTTGTATGCATGTTTAAACCAGTTCCATTGAAATTTACCCTGGTAATAATGCCGGGAAAACCAAGTCTTACAACTCCGTCAGGTGTTATATATGTTCTGCCTTCATAAGAAATTAAAGGAGAATTTCCCTGTACAGTCCATGTAGAAGAAGTTGTTCCATATCCTGTTGCTCCCCAAAATGTTAAAGTTGATTCAGAAGAAGGCTTATGTACGGTTACTTTGATAACTTTTTTACTTTCAGAAGGCTTAATATTTATACCCATTAAATAATGGCTGTCTTTTTGGCCCTTTTCTTGATCAGAAAAGTTCCGAAACTTCTCAGGTATACATTTTCCCCTTTTGTCATGTTATCCTTTACTGTACCCATAAGGGATTCAATGATTCGTGTGACTTCTATGTTTTCAGCTCCGGTTCTTTTTGCTATGTCCTTTACTAGGTCTTGTTTGGTCATTTTACTATTTTATTGATTATGAACGCTAATATATATTTTATTTTTTAAAACCCGGCAAATCCTTAAAATTATTTTTATTAATAAAAAAGGCCACATCTTCTCGACATTGCCTTTTCCCCCAACAAATCCAAACTATTATGAAATAGTCATTTTATCAGTTTTAAAGATAATATTTTAAATGACATTTCAGAGCGCAAAACGCTTAGAAAAATCCAATCTCCCCTGGGGGTTGGGGGGAGATTTAAACAAAAACCACCCACCCTTTCAATGGTATGAAGCCTTTTTTTAAGCGGTATAAAAGCAGACCGGGGTTATTTCCGTTCACTCCACCCGGAACACACCAGTTCACAAGCTCACCGGTGCGATTCCTGGGCTTCATTTCACTTCAAAACCCCGGACAGCTTTTTTCTTTTTGAATAAACGGTTTTGATACATTCCCTTGAAAAAAAGGGAAAGAATCAAAACCGTTTAAGGCTTCATGGCACTTTTATCCCACTGAGCAATTTAACCCGGCATCGAGCCAGGTTAAAATGGTTGGGATATGCTTCGTAGTTAAGGGAAGTATATTCATTCAACTTTTGCACAAAGTTAGCCTGTCGGTCTGAAACAGCCAAAAGACTACGGCATAAAGCCGCTTCACGTTGTTTCGCTTTTTATTCCGTTTCCTTTTACCCTTATTCATCCACTAAAGGCTGTTACAAGCACAAAAATTGATTGAATTAACTTATTTTATTAACTTTGTAAAACTTTATGATTATGAAAACAAATTCTATGAACGTATCAACTGACATCGAAGTATTTCAAATCTTCAGTAAAATTTTAGATGAAAAGGACGCTAAAACTGTTCTTAATTGGGTTGAAAATAAACCTAATGAAATTATCGAAGATTCTCAAAAGGGCCTTGCAACTAAATCTGATATTTTTGAAATAAAACAAGAAATTTCCAAGTTATCTCTTGAAATTGCCAAATCTCGGACAGAACAAATAATCTGGACTGTTGCATCCTTTGCTGTTCTGTTTATCGCAGCAGTAACTTTCTTAAAATTTATTAAGTAGCGAAAGCTACTTTCTTTCAATATTTTGACAAAGGTGGGCATCGAACCCGTCTTTGTCAGTATATACCAACCTACTCGCCATATTGTACTTTTGAAGCTATTTGTAGCATTTCAAAATCTGTCATCTTGGGATACTTTTCCTTTAATTCATCGGCTAATTCTGAGATTTCTCTTATTAGATACATAATTTAAGATATTAGGTTTATCCCTTTTTCTATACTTTTTTGATTTCCCTTTACTAATATTCTATTTGGGCGTTTCCTTACAGGCCGCTACATCTGGGCTTCGCGTACGCTTCGGAAGCCGTTTGTGCAGGTGAGCCTGCAATCCGTGTTCTCCCCCTCTCTCCCATCGCTAACTCTTAACACCGGGATACCTGTAAAAGGATACCCGGTGCTTTGACATCCCTCTATTCCACGTTATTACTATCGTCAGGTTTCAGCTTTCGAATCTTGTACACTGCTTTAAATTCTACTTCATAATCAAATAGTTCAAGCAATCTGATGACCAGTTCAGGATATCTCTTTTTGTTTCTTTTATTTACTATTTGACTTATTTTAATGTACTGTGAATGTGATATATTATGTGTATTACAGAAGACCTTGGTGTTTTTTATTTTCTCAAATTCTTTTATTAAAAGTCTTTCAAGTTCTAAATAATCAAGTGTTTCGTATTTGCTGGGTTCAGACATTCTTAAGTTTGACTTGGTTCACAAATTCCCTGGCAGGCTTAAAAGCTGGTGTAAAATGTGCCGGAATTATTATTGTGGTTCCTTTTGTGATGTTACGGGCTGTCTTTTTGGCCCGTTTCTTAACCAGGAAAGTACCAAAACTTCTTAAGTATACATTTTTACCTTTTATCATGGATCCCCTTATGGTGATCATCAGTGAATCTACTGTTCTTAAAACTTCAATTTTTTCTATCCCGGTTTTACCTGCAATTTCTTTTACCAGTTCATCTTTAGTCATTGATCTCTATATTATTAATTACTAAAGCTAAGATATAGGTTATTTTTCAATGCATACTAATTTTTTGAAACCTTTTTTAACAAAAAAGGCGACACATACTTTTACTTGTGGTCTAACTAAAATATAACATTATGCTAGTATTTTATACCTTTTAGTAATTATTTCATACCTTTATGGAACATTTTATACAATACCATAATGAATTACAATACTGATATTATACGTACTTATATTGAATATCTCGATTTGATTTGTCAAGCATTTGATACCAAGCCTATTCAAAAAAAACCTTTTTATACTAAACTGAACATGGAAAGGCATTCCTTTGAACGTAAGGTAAAGGCAAAGTCTTTTACACCTACGGAAGTATTGCAATTGGCAGAGTTGATGAACATGTCGTTCCACGAATCTGTTAGTTGATACATACTCCTACATTTTAATGAATTCATGAAATGAAGATCTTAAAATCTAACACGAACCAGGTTTTTGACACCGATGATGCAACCTTTATAGAGACTTTTAAAGGGAAAAAGCCAATTGATTTATCAAAATCTTTGCATCTTAATCATGATGAAACAGATTTTGATTTTTTAAGCAAATATTTTCCATCGGATCATCCTATTTTTAATGATTTTGGGAAGTCATTTTATTTTGTTTTATAATTTTCCCCTTTTGCCTTAAGTTTCTTATCATTAACTTAAAATTAGTTCAAAATAAATTATCCTATTCAGAGGAATTTATTATATTCGCATGGTATAATTTGATGAATTGATTATCAACATATAATAGTTGATTATTTGTTAATAAGTTATTTGATAATAATTCAGTTGATTGATTATTTTAACCTATTTTTAAGATTCATTTAATACGAATTATATCATTGATAAATAGATAATTTAGGTCAACTAAATGTCTGTGCTTATTGATAATAAGTTGTCGGTACTTTATTTTGGATTTTATTTTAAAAATCGTTGGTTACTACCTTTAAAATTGCACTCTCATGGCTAAACCTGGCGAATCATCTCAAATAATGAAGGTAGAAAACCTGCCTGAAGCAAGTTTGGATTTTAATAGTCAAAATCTTGAATTGTATAGCAAGGTTATTTCTACCAATATAAATGGGTTCTCCGTATATACGGATGAAATGTTAGCCATTGAAACATTTTCCTATTTGTACATGCTATGCAAAAAAGAATTACCAAGCATTTATGGTAGCTGGGCTTTCTTTTTGGATGATTTTGCGAAATTGTATAATTACAAAAGCCACCTGACAAGCTTTTATGATATGGAGCTATGCAAATTATTTTTGCATAGCGAATATTTGGATGGTGTGAATCTTAAAAATATCCCGACAATCCTTATCAATGAAAAAGAAATGTTCCTGCGTGAAGGGCTCCCATCGGTGGATACGAATCGTTCCTTGGCCTTTGCCTTTCAGAAATTTGGCAACATTCTGTATGAACTCAAGGAAATAAATTTTCCTTTCTCCAGCAAAACATCCACTTTTATTAACGAACATGGGGATGCAACGGTCTATTCCAAAGCAAATACCTTAATCAGCGAATTTGCTGTGTTCTTCAATCGTTTGGGAAAAAGAATAGAGATTGAATTTAAACCAAATTTGAACCTGCTTGAAAATAATTACAGGCTTTTTGATATCATCAACCTTGAAGATTTGTCAAAATTACGAAAGTCTAACCTAACCAAAGGCTACTTTTATGTGGCAACCGGACTCAATGATATTTTTACGGCACGACAAGAAGATTTTCGGATCAAGGTAAATGATGGTTGTAAAGCCTTTAATATTTCACGTTCTGTTTTAAGACGTAATAAATATGAGCTTAAAAACAAACTGGAGACTTTAAATAACTTTATGCCTAATAATTTAAAGTTTAATATTACTGAGGATAAAATAGTTGCATCTTCTAATCATAATTACATGCTTATTTTATCTCTTGAAAATAAAAGAACGATTTCCAAAGCTGAAATAATCCATATCAACAATATAAGGTATCAATCCTATTATAGAAGTAAGCTTTATAATGTTTATGTTGATTATCATATCAATATTAATCCCAATGAACCAAAACTCTCCTTCCAGGATTGGATATCCAATAATGATATTGATAAGGAATATAAAATGAACGCTTATATTGAGTCTCAGGCGGTCATCTACAAGCAAAAATTCACCAAGGATAGCCCAGAGGTAATCTATGAGTTTTTACCTGAAATAGCCCAGAGTAAAGATGAATTGCATTTAAAATTAAAAAAGGACACAGCACTGCTAAAAATGTCCCAGATTGCCATCAAAAATGTCGCTGAATTTAAAAAACGGCTTGTACCTATAGATACCTACTATAAAGATAAATCATTGCATTACTCCATTGCTCTTTTTAAAAGGATCCATCCGGAGGTAGTCCATGTAATTATTAATGAGGGTAATGAATTTTTTGTGCTGCTAAAGGAACCAAAGGAAATTAAAAGTACCTTGAATTTGCAAAAAGGTATAGAAGGATAAATTGGCATTACTTTGTGGTCGTACAAATCACGGTACTATACTTCTTAAATTACTTATAAACATTTATTTAAAAATTTATTAATTTTTACTTTGATCGTACAAATCAAGGTACTAATAATATTATATAACTCATATTCAGTTATATAAAGATTTCGTGGAATTTCTTTTGATCATACAAATCAGGGAACTTGATCATACATAATAAGGAACATGAACATACATAACACGGTACACTTAATTTAATATTATATATGATTATAAATATTATAATTAGGCAAAAGGGAAAAAACCATTGAAGTGATTTTTTTACTTAACACTACTATTATTGAGAGAAAATTTAAATCGATCGTACAAATCTCGGTACAATATTCTTTATATTATTAATAATTAAGTATATAGTGTTGGCAGACGAAACGGAAAAAATAACACGTTAAGGATTATTTAAATTTTATCAGCCTGAATTCATTTTTTTTGATGTACGTGCGGATCGAGGCCTAAAATAAGATAGAAACACTTAATTTACTCTTTTTATGTAATATACAATCAAAATTGTTTCCATCCCTTGGGAGGATCAATTCAAATCGATCATACAAATCTCGGTACAATCAATAGTAAATTACCCCAATAATTAACTTTATAAACTTTTTTAGTAAATGATACGGATCCTTCATATTTAAAATCGATCGTACTAATCACGGTACAGTTTTCATTAAGTAATTAATAATTAACTTTATAAACTATATATTAGTAAGTGATATCATACCTGGGGAGAATCATACATCAAATTTGATCGTACAAATCTCGGTACAGTATGCATTAAATTGCTAATAATTAAAACTATAAGCTTAATTTAATAAATCACCCCTGATCTGCGGAGGATTACTATTACAATAATTAAGTTGAGAATATATTTTCTAATTTTGTGTCAGCGAATGCACACATAATAAATGATCGATTATGAAAGAAATGGGACCAATTATATTGAATATAAAAGACCAGAAAAAGTATTTGTCTTTCCTTCAGTTTGTACAGCAACTTGATTTTGTAGAAGTTGAAAAACCGGTAAAGAAAAAGAATACGTCTGAAAAATACGATTTTTTTTCCTCTGCCGGATTGTGGCAAGGTAAAAATATTGATACTAAAGAACTTAGGGTTAAGGCATGGAACAGGAAAAAATAATATTGTGCGATACAGATGTAATAATTGAGTTTTACCGTGGTAACCAGGAGATTGTTACGGAACTTAAAAAAATAGGTCAGAAGAACATTGCTATAAGTTACATCACTGCTGGTGAGCTAATTTTTGGTACATCCAACAAACGTGAATTGACAAAACTCAAAAAAGATATTGAACACCTCATATTGCTTGATATTGATAATAAAACCTGTAAAATATTTCTGAGCCTTATAAGCACTTACTCTCTTAGCCACGGTTTAGCTGTTCCCGATGGCTTTATTGCTGCTACAGCAATGACTTTTGATGTTGAACTGTTCACCCTGAACAAAAAGGATTTTAGGTTTATTGAAGGTTTGAAGCTATACTTATAATATTACCAAAGCCCTACTTCTACTCAGTTACAAGATTTTAATGATTGTTATTTTTTGACATGACTACCATTATAGCTAACCTTACATTTTTGGCGAGTCGGTTGAAAATAATCTATTAAAAATTGATCGTACACATCTCGGTACAATCACATTATGTTTTTAATAATTAGATATTTAAAATATATTTTATAAACAATATCACTCCTTGAGAGTATTATAATTCGGGTAACTTAAAATCGAACGTACAAATCACGGTACATGGATGAGTGGGATAGGAAATAATTCACTTCGAACCAAACGAAGCATTGTAGATTACTCTTCCCGATCCGGGCCTAGAGTAATTTACGACAATTTAATATTCACATATTATGAAACATGGGCTTACCAATATACTAAATTACATGAATCTTTTTTTCGCTGATGAATATTTTATTAATTTTGATTTCATAGAATTCAGACATATCCAATGAACAATGAAAAAAGAAAAGACATTAAAGCCGAGCAATATAAAACAAAAGGGGGACAAGAAGTACCATACCAGCTTACGTTCAACTTCGATACTGACCCAGGTAAATCCAACATACAATGGGAAGGAGATCGTAACAAAAACATCGTATATAGAAGATTAAACGAAGGTGAATACGCTGGCGTTGAAGTAAAGTATTCTCTGGATAAAAATTTTATATTTGATGGTAGCAACAAAATAGAATCTATCTATGATGTTGCCTTTTTATTTCGAAAGTTAGAACAATCTGCTATTGAAAATGCTTTTGTTATCTATTTAAAAAATCAAAAACCTATTATTCAACATATTAGTATGGGTTCCAATGTTGGTACGGTGGTTTGGTATAATGCTATAACCGACGGTATTGCAAGGTTTGAACCAGATAAAGTTTATTTTCTTCATTGTCATCCAAGTGGCAACATTGAACCCTCACTATCAGACTATAATGTTATTAGTAATTTGAAATTGGCCTTTCCCCAAGTAAAGCCCGAAGGAATAATTATTGACATTGATTCTGGTATATTTACTTTATTTAGTGACCATCACAGGGAAGAATTTCAACAAATTGAAAATAAAAGCGAATTGGTAAATTACCGAGTCTTAAAATTTGACAGACAGTTATTTAATAAGAATGTTGAACGACTAAAAATTGAAACTCCAGAACAAGCAGCAAGTATCATTGCTACCCAAAGATTGGGTAGTGATGACAAATTGGGAGTTTTAATATTATCCAATGGAAATAGGATAAATGCTAATATTCATCTTCCTTACTCAAGTTTTGGTAATGAAAATATTTTCCACGATACTTCTGCATATTGCGCACGATTTGGTGGAAAGAGTGTTCTTTTTTATGGAAGAATAAAAAATGAGAAAAATATCGAGATAGGTGCTGCAGAGTTGAAGAAGAATTTAGAAGTATTGCAAATTTCACTTTTAGATTTTATTAATTTTAACACGTCCCCGGAAATTATTGCAAATAAAGGACTTTCTAATAATGATTATAAATCCTTTAGCAATGATGGAATACTAAGTGAATCACAATACAAGTATGCTATTAATCATGCTGAAAAACTATATTTAAAGGCTAATCCAACCAAAATTTTATCAGAGAAAGAGTTAAACCAAAATGTAAAATTACCCACAGTGGCTGATATTATTAATGAACCTAAATCTAAAAATAAGGGGTTAACCATTTAGAAATAGGAACATAGCCTTTCGGATTCAATTTTTAATTGTCAAGTACTTTGTAACCGGCACACTCCATGCTGAATCATTATCCTGGCACCGAACAGTAATTACTTTTTGCCCAGGTCCATCAAAAATATAATTTAAAGATGACATCTTTGTAGTACTTGTATAGTTCTGATCTATAATATATTCATACCTTACTACTGCCCCACCCCATTTCGAATCCTGGTCATAGCTTTTTGAAGCGTCAATCAGTACCTGATAAGGAGATAATTGAGCAATCAATGTGTCAGTAAAAATGCAGATTGGAATTAGATTTTTAAATACGGTAAGCTGCACCAATGCCTTGGCTGATTTATTGAATGGATCCAGCACACTTAAATTGTACATAGCTTCCTCCACGTCATAGGGCGTTACACTAATCTGCGATGTCTGGCTGTTAATGTTTAAAATATCATAGCTATTTGATTTGTTTAATTTTATCGTCAAATTATCAAAACTTTCCAGGTCATATTTAAAGATATAATTATGTCCAAGTTTTTCTGAATCGCTTATCTGAGCACTAAAATTAGAATCAGTTAATTTGGCAACTTGTAAAACAGGGCCTGTATCCAGGGCTGTATAATTATCCTTTCTATCATCACATGAATAGGTAAATAGTAATATCAAGTATAAAGTATTTCGTCTCATTGCTTTATTACTTTAAATATATGAATGTTATTATTTGTTTTAATCTCAACGATATATACTCCACTTGGTAAAAAACTTACGTTAATGGTAAAATTGTCAATACCTTCGTATTCTTTTGAAATTAAAGCTTGTCCAGAAATATTTGAAATAAGAACACTTTGAATATCTTCTCCATTGCTTTTGACATACAAATAATCTGTTACCGGGTTTGGATAAACTTGAAGGCCATGAGATGTTGCGTTAGATATTCCGGTTTCTTGTTCCACAATTATTAATCCTGCTTTCATTATAGAATCGCTGCAATTGTGTAATGTCGTTGCAGTTAATTTTACATTGAATAACCCGGGATTATTATAAAAATGCCAGGGATTTTTCTCAAACGATGGGTCTCCATCGAAAAAGTCCCACACATAAGTTTTTCCATTTATTGATTGATTCTCGAAATTAATCGCATTTCCTGCTATGACACTTGTAAGACCTTGCGAGAATGCAGCTTGTACGCTATCAAGTTTTAAAGTAATTATGACAGAATCACTTGGGCAACCATTTTTTCCAAAGGCTTTTAAGGATAATACCCTACTATGTGTAAAAGTATCGATTTCTAAAGTCAGCCCTTGTTTGATCACGGTTCCATTGGAATTGAACCAAACTATGGCTTTGGTTGTCGAATCCGTGGCACTGAGTTTAATAACGGAATTTTTACAATAGACACTGTCCACTGATAATTGAGGTTTTGGTATGGCCGGAAAAACTGTTACAGTTACATTATTAGTATAGATTGGATTACAGCCCTGCATCGAGGTTTGTCTTCTAAAAAGTGTACTTACAGTTAATTGTGCAGGTGAATAATCTAAACTGTCACCTGAAAAATAAATGTTATTCCATGTTGTACCATCTGTTGAATATTGCCATGTGTAAATCGGATCTCCTGTTCCCCCCAGTGATTGTGTTCCACTGAATTTATCAGGCACGGTATTATTGCAAATGGTTTGTGATGTTTTTATAGCTCCGGCAAGTGGTAATGGTGATACTGTTACTTTAATGACATTACTTGAACTTGTTGTGTTATTACACAAGACGGACGAAGCAACACGTTGATAATATGTGGTTTGTTGTAAGCTATCAGGTGAATAATTTAAACCTGTACCATTAAAAAATAAATCATTCCAATTAATACTATCCAATGATTGTTGCCATTGATAGGTATAGTTTCCATCAGCTCCTATGGCAGATGACCCTTTGATTGTCAGAGGAGTCATGTTATAGCAAATACTTTGTTCTCCTGTTATCTGACCTCCCATTAATGCAGGTAATACTTTCACTGTTATATTGTTAGTAGTTACAGTATCGCAATAATTACCTATTATCAGACGGTAATATTGTCCTGAAGTTAAATAACCTGGTAAATAATCTGGTGCGTTTGCATTTGATATGTTGGTCCATTTATTTTTATCTGCTGATGATTGCCATTGATATAAATATGCTCCGCTACCACCTGTTGGTGAAATTGAATCTGTTAGTACATTCGGAATGCTGTTGTAACAGATGGTTTGTGTTCCACTGATAACGCCTGGTTTTACATTTGGATACACATTGATTGTTAAAATATTTGATGTAGCTGAACCACAAGCACCGGATGATGCTATGCGCTTATAATAGGAGGTATTTATAAGATTTTGTGGTTGGTAATTTAACGATGTTTCCCCTGGTATATAACTCCAAATTGTGTCGACAATATTACTTGCATACCATTGATAAGTGTAACTACCCATACCACCTGAAGCTGCTGCACCTGTTAATTGTATAGGTTTGCTATTATAACAGATTGTTTGATTATTAGATAATGTTGCAGGATTTATTGCTGGTAATACGCTGATATAAATACTGTTACTTGCAGAGGGGGTACAAGAAGAAGAATATGCCATTCGACGGTAATAAACATTTGCTTTGGCAGGTGGAGGTACATAGGTTGATGAAGTCCCAAGTGAGTCTACATTAACAAAGAGGTTATTATCACTGGACCACTGCCACATGTAACTATATACCTGACTTCCTCCCGTAGGGGTTGAGCCTGAAAGTTTATCAGGTACAACCCCGTAACAAAGGGACTGAGGAGAGACCACAGAACCCGGTGTCATAGCCGGTAGAACGTAAATACCTATTACATTTGTTGTATCACTGCCACAAGAGCTATTGACGATTCTTCGGTAATAGGTTGTTGTTATAAGTGCTCCAAGAGCCATAGTGCTATTTGTGCCATTTGAAATATTATAAAAAACTACGCTATCTGGACTACTTTGCCAAACGTATGAAAACAAGCCATTTCCACCACTTGGAGAGGTTCCTTTCAAAATGGCCGGGATGTTCCCGGAACAAATATGTTCAGATGATGAAATCATGCCTGCATTGACCGGAGTTCCCACCGTAATTTTTATACCATTAGAATTCGCAGTACCACATAAAAAAGAGGATACTGTTCGTCTGTAAAAGGTATCGGTCATCAAACTTCCTGATTGGAAAGACAACCCGACAGCTCCTGAAATATCAACCCATGTTTGGTTATCATGGCTTGATTGCCATTGATAACTATACGTGTCATCACCCCCGGTAGCATTATTGCCTGTTAAAATTTGTGGAACACTGTTAAAGCATATGGTTTGCGATTGAGAGATGGTTGCTTCCTGAAGTGGTCCGGGTACTGTTATGGTCGCTGTATTGGATGTAGCTGAACCACACGCTCCTGAAGTTACAAAAACACGGTAGGCTGTAGTTGTATTTAATGAGGGAGGTTGATAAGAGTCTTCTGAGCTTCCTGCAATGGATGTAAATATGACTCCATTAGTACTTTTTTGCCACTGGTAGCTGTATGAAGATTGTCCATTACCTCCGGTTGGCGCAAGGCTAATTGAAATAGCTTGTGCAGGTGTCGTGTTGTAACAGATGGTTTGGTCACCTGTTATTTCAGGTGCTGTAAGTTCCGGTAATACTGTTACCGTAATGGAAGCTGAATAAGCTGTTCCACAGCTTCCCGAAGTAACCGACCGCCTGAAGTACGTTGTTTGCGTTAATCCATTAGTAGGTGTATAAGTTGGAGAGGTAGCATTTACAATATTTGTGAATGAAAAATTGTCAGTTGAATTTTGCCATTGGTAAGTATAAGAATTTGGTCCGTTACCTCCCGATGGGGAAGATACACTCATAACTGAAGGCACTGCGTTATAACATATACTTTGCGCAAGCGATGTTTGTACACCTTCGTACAATGCTCCCTGTACCGTTATTTGTACGCTGTTGGTTGTAAGTATTGTACTTGTACACATCAAATCAGATACCTGACAGCGAAAATAGGTAGTTGTAACCAGAGGATCAGGGATAAATGAAAATGAATTATTTCCTTCCCCTCCACAATCCTGAAAGTTAGAACTAAGGTTATCCGAACTACTTTGCCATTGATAGGTATAATTACCGGAACCTCCTGTAGAATTAGTTGTAAAATTTAGTGCATTGGGAGACGATCCACTGCATATGGTTTGTGATACTCCCACTTGTCCTGAATTTATCCGGGATAAAACTGTAACGGTTACAACATTCGTATAAGCTACATTTCCGGCTGTGATTTTTACACGATAATAAGTTGTAGAAGTTAATGGAGTTGCTGGTGTATAGGCATTGGCAGTAATACCAGGTATATCGAAAAAGTTAGCTCCATCGGTTGATGATTGCCATTGATATTGTGCGTTACCGGTACCTCCGTTTGACGGAGAACAGTATAATTGTTGTGTAGGTATCGTATTATAACATATAGTCTGTGTTCCTGTTACCTGTCCGGCTTGTAAAACCGGATTTACATAAATCTGGCACCAGGCAGAAGAAATACTGCCACATGAAGTACTGGTAGCAATAACTCTGTAATACATTGTATTTACTAGGTTTCCTGGGGTTATGGTCCTTGAAGTTGAACCTTGCATCAATGTAGGAGCCAGGAGCGTATCAGAGGCACTGTACCATTGGTAGGTAAAATTATTGTCGCCACCGGATGCAACTCCGCAGGAAATAGGATTTGGCGCAGTACCGTTTGCTATATTTTGGTTTACAGATATAGCGGGTGCGTTTAATTTTGCATAGACAGTTATTTTAATGCTATTGGTATAAACTGGCGGTGGATTTGGTGTAAAACCTATATCTGTCAGCTGTCTGCGGTAATAGGTTGTTGTCTTTAATCCTGTTGGAGTGTATTGGCTTGCATTATAGTTATCACCAGTACAATTATTCCATTGAACATTATCTGTGGAGTATTCCCATTGATATGAATAATTTCCCGATCCACCGCTTGGTCCATTGGTTACATATAATGCTGTTGCGCTTGTACTGTTATAACAAAGTGTTTGAGCTCCATTTAAAGTGCCTTCGGTCAATGCACCACTTACAGTAATCTTTACAGTATTTGTATATACCGGACCGCATGAATTGACGTTAGCCGATCTTCGGTAATAGGTGGTTGTTGTAAGTCCGTTTGAAAAATGATAGGCTGAACTGTTGCCATTGTCTAAACAGGGAAACCAGTTTGTATTGTCAAAAGAATAATACCACTGGTAAGTATAGGTTCCCTGGCCACCGTTTAATATACCCCCTGTTGGATCTGTTCCTGTAAGGTCATTAGGTGTGCCTCCGTTTGTTATGGTTTGATTGCTGCCTATTGTTCCGGCAACAAATGGCTCATATACACCGATTGTTACAGGTGCAGTATAAAGACTTTGTCCACAAGTGGTAACTTTCAGTTCGTATTGTTCGGTAGTGGTGAGGGATCCTGGTTGGTAAGTGAGGCTGTTTGTGCCTCCCGGTGCGTTTTGCCAAGTTCCATTATTATATTGCAACCATTGGTAGGTATAGTTACCATCACCTCCTGTTGGTGCTGTACAAATGATGGGTGAAGGTACGGTATTATAGCATACATTGGATGGTGGAGAAATCGATCCTACCGTAAGACCGGGGTTAACTGTTATTTGAACATTATTAGAGGTTTTTGTCTGGCATCCGTAAGCTGAATTAGCTTCGTTGACCTGTACATTATAATATGTTGATGCTGTTACTGGACCAGGTGAAAACGGTTCAGAATTTGAAGGTGTTTCTGCATGCCAACTATTGTTATTAGGATTGTCAGTATATTCCCATGTATAAGTGAAATTACCATCGCCTCCTGTTGGAGTTGTTATTGCCGTTAATGTACTTGGTGTATTGCCGTTGCATATTGTTTGCGGAGAACTTATCGTCCCGGGATTTATAGCAGGGAGTGTTTTAATTAATACTGAATTAGATGCAACGTTTTCATTGCAAAGCGTATTAACTACTCTTTGATAATACACGTTTCCAACTGTATTTGTGCTTGGAAAGGTATACGTGTCTGAAGTTTGTCCAGATAATGTTGTCCATGGGGAACTGCCATTTGGAGATGTTTGCCAGGCATATGTAGTTGTTCCATTGGTGCAACCACCAGTTGTAGGATCAGATGAAACACTTAAAGGTTGAAAGGCATTGGTTTTGTCAACACATGCAGTTTGTGATGAGCCAAGTATTCCCTGTGTAAGGCTTGGATAAACATCCACTATATACGTACCGTACCATTGTTGCTGAAAAGCACCTCCGGTATCAATCCACCGGGCGAAAATCTGTACCCATGTTTTACGTGTAAATGGCAGATTATAAGTTAATTTAGCTTTATTATAATTTCCATCGGTCCAAGCAAGGTGAAACTGCCAAGCAGGGTCTTCTATCCATTGGGAAGGTATAGAAGCCAAAATTGGTCCAACCTGAATTAAATCTTTATGAGCTATAAAACATGCCTGTCCATCAGAACCACTGCACCAGGCGCATTGGGAACAACCGTAAACCACCTGGTAATTTACACCATCAAAGGAGATTTGAATCAATGGAGTTAAAACACCGCTTTGTTGAGTCCAATCATATACCCAATAAGGGTCTGTGCTTCCTTTACATACCGTTACCATATATGTATTTGTACCGGTTACTTCAGTTTGGTTTCCTGTTGTGGAAGTATTAGTTCCTGTAGTATTGGTCGAAGGACTTGAGGTAGCCGTGTTGGAAATAAAATCTACATTATAAGTCTGTGAAAAAGATTTTATTTCGCTAATTATCAGTAAGGATAAAAGTAAAACGCAAAGTTTTTTCATAATTGAGCTATTAAATATTTTTAAATCCTTCCATTAAGTTTTAACTTTTCAGTTTGATAGTAAATATTTGGGATACTGTGTATACTTTTTTAGTTGTTGGGCAAGTAATATTCATGGATATTATATGCTGACCG
Source organism: uncultured Bacteroidota bacterium (assembly GCA_963766305.1). Classification (GTDB taxonomy): domain Bacteria; phylum Bacteroidota; class Bacteroidia; order Bacteroidales; family JAAUTT01; genus JAAUTT01. The sequence continues at coordinate 76,224 of CAVYAE010000038.1, read as the reverse complement.
TTATTTTTTACATTAAAAACTGAACTTGGCAAATAGGATGTGTTATTGTAAACAAATAAATTACCATCTATATTCCAACTGTACGTTGCGTTAGTTGGTACATTCTGGCTTGCATTAACTGCTTGTATATATTCATCTCCAATTGAATCAGGGTAATTTTGGTATGTTAAAGTATACGTAAAACTTGCCCTAACCGAATCCTGTCCGATATACACCGTATCATGAGTAGTATTGTTATTGGTAATTTTAATGGTGTCATACTTTGTAACATACACTATCGAATCTTTTACTTTTGTGGGCTCATAGATGTCCTTGGTGCATGAAGGAGCTGTAAAAAAAGCTAAAGCAATTAAAACGACGATGCAAAAGGAGAGAATTAGTTTTTTCATGGCGATTATATTTTATAAGTTTATTGGTTACGAAATCCTATTTTTTGGCGGTTGGCCTGTTCACGTTCATGTTGTTTGGATTGTTCGAATTGCTCCAGGTATTTGAATATGAGTTTAATTTTTTCATCCTGGTCTGCATCATTTCGTTGTAATTCTTCAAGTTGATGTAATAAGTCTTTATGTGATAAAAGCATTTCACGCATACGGGTAAATATTCTGATAATTTGGATATTTACTTGAATAGCCCTTTCACTATTCAATATACTGGCCAACATGACTGTACCATGTTCTGTGAACATTAAAGGCAATGCTACTTTGGGACGTTTCAAAGGAGATGTCATCACAATTTGTGATGACATATTTTTCCACTCATCCAATGTAAGTTGAATCATGAAATCCGATGGGAATCTTTTTGCATTTCTTCTTACAGCTTGATTCAATACCCTTGTCTCAACTCCATAAAGTTCAGATAGATCGGAGTCTAGCATTACTTTCTGACCCCGGATAAAGTATATTTTACTTATGATCACTTCATCGGGTAATATCGGCAGCAATTCTTCCATTTTTTTTATTGGTCTTAGAAATTATAAGATATACTCACATATGCTGTTCTTGATAATAATCCTATTTTACTATTGTCAATAAATCGTTGCTCCGCATCCAAATTTATTGATACTTCCGGGGTGATATAATATTCCAATTTAAAACCGATCTTTTCCCCATAGACAAAGGTGTTTATGGGAATATTCACCATTACCTTATTTGTTTCATCTTCCATACCAATTATTGCTCCGGCCTTGGCATCAAGAAAGCAGCGGTTCGATAATTTATCTATACAATAATTGTATTCCATAGAGCCATAATACGCATTCAAAGTAGTAAGCCCTAATTTTACATTCTCATAAAAAAAATCTGTTCTGAAAAGCCAATCTTTATTGAGATACTTGCTATAGGCAACATCGAGGTTCCAACCGTTTTTGACCAACCCACCACCTGCAGAAAACTGTTCATTGCCTTTTTTATGTACAAGTTTTTGCAACTCAAGTTGTTTTTTCATGTAACTAATAGATTGCGCCTTAATTTTAATGCAATTCATTGTGCATAATAAAGTTATAATAAGAAGTATTCTTATTTGGTTAGGATCTTTTAATTTCATCTATAATTATGGTTTTCGTTCTTACTCAGCAATCATTGATTTGTTGTAAATATTACATAAAACAAGGTTTTTAGGTTGTCAAAACCATGGTTTTGATTATGGCAATTATCAAGCCTGGCCTTTCTGATTTTTTTACTGATATCTTTTTTTAGATCCATTACCTTACAGTGTTTTAACCATTAACATAGTTTTACTCTTTAGTTCAATGATAGGGTTTCTGGTGCCATTCATTTCAACAAACTGTATTCTTAATACTCCACTGGATGTACCAACCGCGAAAAGAGGGATCACATATCCGAAATCTGATGTTGAATACGCTTTTACGATTTTATTGTCAGTTTTATAAACGATCCTTTCTCGTTCTTCTATTTGCGATCCTTTCCTGAATAATCCTTTATTTTTTCCTTCAACATATTTAAATTCAGTATTTTTTATCTCATAATCGTTACCCGACTCATTCTTTATGCTTATTTTAAAATACGTGTATTTGTCGTCATTGCGAATATTTGAAACAACCACTTCCAAAAGGTTTTCATTTATTCCTTCAACATATTCATATTCCAAACCCATTATAGTTTTTAGATTACCGATCATTTTTTTTTCCCCTATTGCCTTTTCAACGATGCTATCGTTGACCTCCTGTTTATTGACCGTAGAAAAATCGTAAAATATTTTTGTATTATCTCCATATTGTAAAATACCATAATAGATAACCCCGTTATCTAACTTTATGGTTATTGATGTTTTAGGGGCTTGAGGGTCCTTTCCTTTTAACACTACAGTTTTACCAGATTTAAATATTCCGTAATATTTGAAAACAGGTATGGAATCTGCCATACCTACTTGTGGGTTATTGCCTATTATCACAAAATCTACTTCGTTTGAAAAATTTAGAGTTGCAGTGTAATTATTATTTAATTCGAGTACACCAATATTAACCTGTGAGTGAACAACTGTACATGTTAACATGATTATTATCAATAAAAAGTAGTTTTTCATGATTTAATGGCTTTAATAAATACTTTGTAACCTTGAGCCAAGGTAACGGAAGGTTGCCGGCTGCTTGTAATTGCTGACACTGTATTTGTTACTCCCTGTTGGGCTAAGGAAGCACCTACATTCTGGCTGTAACCAAGATCCCCTGTAGCGTTATTAGCACTCTGGTCTGCACTTTGCTTAAGTGCTTTTGAAAGATTCCCATCCGGAACGATACCACGTCCATATTTTTCATTAAATACAATGACATTATTAAACTCATAGGTTGTTCCATCGGTATTTTTAATATTATGGATATAAATATCAAAACGAGAGGAGGCATTAACAACAGTTCCGAACAACAAGGCATCTTTAAAAATTTGATTTCCATTGATAATGCAATCTTTATCAAGTATAAATACAACAGCTGCTTTATCAACTATTTTAGTATCTTCTTCAAGATAAGCAGGTATAAAATCGTTTTTGGATGTTTTACTTGTGTTTCCACTTTTGTTTGAACCATAAACCGGTATGTCAGGATATAATTTTGTTGGTTCAGTATTAACCGGAGCTGTTGATGCAGATTGTATGGCAGGTTGGATCGTCTGATCCTTATATCTGGTGGCATTACCTGAATAGGTTGATTGTTGTTTTGATGTAGGTTGAGTGTTTCTGGTTACAGGTTTTTGTAAAGCTTTGGATTCAAAAGGCGATCCCTTTTGTAAGGAATCCTGACGGTAACCTAGTTTGGTAGAAGCACTATTGTTTTTTGCCATTTCACCGATATCTTCAAAAGTTAATCTTTTCTTGTTTTTATTTAGTTCTTCAACCTGCTGCCCATGTTCATAGGTCCCTCCTTTTGAGGTTATGGTGTCTTCCGGATGTTTAAGAGTTGGATCAATAATACTTGGTTGTTTTTTATTACTCTTTGCGTTGCCTGGTTTTTCCATAAGTTTAATAATCCCAACCAAAATCAAGACTACTATTGCAGGAGCAATAAACCACAAAGCTTTTTTGTTAGTACTGTCCATAGAGTCTTCAGTTAATCTTTTAATAAATTATTATTATATACTTGCCAATTGTCTATTTTTACTCCGAAAGGATTCATTTCACTTGGCGAAATATCAGTAAAGGTATAGCTTGCAAAAATATTTCTTCTTACCATGCCATCCTCTCTTTTAAAAGTCTGGACACCTTCTATATATCCACTGTGTGATGCCATATCTATTTTCACGACATTAATTACCACCGTCAGAATAATGTTTTTTTCTTTCAGGTTGTACCCTACCCTGTCATCATTGTAATCTTTTAGCATGGCTTTGCCGCAGTCACCAAAATAATATAATGCTTCTTCAATATTTGATTTAAAATTACCCTCATCTATCTGATACCATAATGTATAAGCTTTTTTAATGGCAGCCTTTATTTGGATTTCTCTAACCGAACTATTGATCACAGCTTTACCAACCTTAGTATCACCCTGATTATCTATAAAATATACTATTTTCTTTTGTTCTGTAGCTTGTTTTTGACACAAAAGATAAATAGCTATGTTAGAAGCAAAGCCACATATGATAATAACCACAACTATTACCTTTAGCATTTCGAATGCCTTTTTATAATTTCTTAAGGAGCCTATTTCCATGATATATATTAATTATCCTTTATTCCACCGCTTTCTTTAGCGCTTTTCCCCATGCTGTTTGCTACCTTGGTGGCTGTACTACCTCCAACAGCTGCTGAACCTGCTCCGGCAGTAAAGGCTATCATTGCCATATCAGCAGCAAAACCTACGGCTTTCGATACAGCCCTTCCAGCTTCTGCTTTACCGACATAGTAAGAAGTGATCCTAAAAGCAGATAAGTAGGCAATTATTAATATTGTATAGTAGATGCACGTTATGTTTTGATTATAATACGCTCCAGGTATACTGCTGTTTGTACCAATACCAACCTGGTTTGATAAAATGCCGAAGAATATGCAGTCAAGTATATTAAAGGTGACAAACACAAAACAGGTGTTTAAATAATACCCGAACCAGATTTCACCTTGCCGTCGGAAAAAGGGTAGTATGGAAAAGGCGATCGCAAGGGGCCCGGTTACGTAGAGTATTTTTAGCCATAATTTAGTGATAGAATAAATTACAAGCTTTAAAGCTGTAACTACAAAAAGAAAGATACTACCCTGGATAGCAGCTGCTGCATCAATTAATGCTTGTTTTATGGGTCCTGCTAAAAAGCCAGTATTGCTTGTATTTGTATTGACTTTCACTGTACCGCTGTTACCATAGTCATTGATAAAATCATTTGCCAGATCACAATTTGCCTGAGAAATGTATTTATTTCCTGTTTTTGCACAAATATTTGCCACATCTTGCGCTTTGGCAAGAGCAGGGTTCGTAGTTGCACGGACGTAATTTGCATTTATACTATCACTGATTGTAATCATTTGTTTATAATCACTACCGGAAAGTTTTGTCATGCCATACGAAACATTTACAAATTGTGCCACTGCACCCATAAATATCGGATAACAAGCAATTAAAAATAAAAGACCTATGGTACGAGTAAGTTCATTGAGGTCAATGAACATATTGTCATTGGGGTTGGTAAATTTATTTATCCCACTTTTTAAATAATTAAAACCTAACATTAATAAATAAAAACATACTCCAAATAAAAGTGCAAGGGTTTGTGTTTTACTTAAGATTATTCCAACTATAGCATCAATTGCCTTGGACTCACCAAGGTTGGCTAAAGAAGTAGAAACAGTATTATTTAAATTTTGTAATGCCTGGCTTATTTGTAATAATATCATGATAATGTATTTTTATAAAACTCCCTGCATGGATTGGCTGATTTCATGGCCAGAATAAGAAGCGCTCATGCTGACAGAAATTTGATTGTCACTTTCTACTCTTATCGCTTCACAAATAAGGTATACAAAGTTTTCTATATCAACCAGAGCATTCTCAGCCTCTTTTAAATTGTCTCTAACCTGTTGTAGTGGTGTTTGTGAATTAGTGGTACCACCCCCTATTATACTTGATATTTTATTATAAGTATTAACAGCAGCTGATTCTAACTGTGCCTCCAACTTTGCCATGTTGTCCTGAGTTTTTTGTCGATTTAAATTGAATGAACAGTCGTTGTTATTTTTAATATAATTCATGTAAAAATTAAACTGCATTTTCAGGCATTTAAAATTTGATACAATATGATATAATTCAGTTGCACATGCTGCAGCATCTCCGGTTAAACCTGTGGTTGTATTTCCAATTAACGATAAACCGGTTGTTATAAGTTGGGCTTGTGCCTGGGCATCTTTTATATTTGAGGTCAGTATGAATGATAAACCAACAATTACAATTAGTTTTTTCATAATTAATATATTAAGCAGTTAATTTTTTGATTTGATCATGATATTCTCTGATCGCTAAATCTATGTTGCCATGTAGTGAAAGGAGTTCATCAATTTTAACAACATCTTTTTGTATGGACGTATACACTAAACCGGCATACCAGGATACTTCATTTAGAAATACCATTGCCTTATCCCCTTGAATGATCATAAACTCTCTTCCTTTATCGGTAGATTTTAATGACTTTAACAAAGGCAGGTATTTGGGGGATATTATTCCCAGAGAAACAAGGTCCCTGAATGAGTCTTGTGAATTGTTGTGATTGAGTAGTATTTTAGTATCACTTTGTCTAAGGATTGAGTTACGGATGATTTCAGGCAGCCCTTTGAAAAATCCTGCATCCTGGGTAGCAATTACAACGGAACCATCTTTTTTGCGTACCGTTCTATACAGGTATGCAATGAATTCACTCATGCGAGGGTCCAGAAGAAAATCAAGCGCTTCATCAATTATCAATGTTTTGCGTATACCTTTTAGTTTTTTGATCTTCGATAGGATGATGTCTATAATAATTACGGATATGATTGAAAATAATTTTTTATCACTTTTGCTAACCGACTCCATATCGAATATGATAAAACGATCTTTGGAAATATTAATGCTTTCCCTTGCATTTAACAAATCCCCATATAGGTTACCCTTTAAGTAATCACGAAGGGATAGTCTTAAAGAGTCCAGATCAATAAATTTTTTATCTTTCTCCTTGATGAGTTCCTTTTCATAAATATCAATAAAGCCGTAGAAAGAGTCTACATCCGGGAAAATGTTTTTATCGTTGATGTAAACGTAAAATGATTTAATAATATCCTTTAGCAAAATGTCTTCACCATCACCATACTCTTTTGATCCTTTCCATATAACTGTAATGATCGCGAATACTTTATTTATAACATCAAATTTTGATTCTTCATCTTCACCAAAAAATAGGTATTTATCGTTTTCATCTTTATCGCATAAAAACATGTTTAACTGGAACTCACTGATCTTTGCCGAATCAAAATATTTTGCATTCTCATATTTTGCATTTCTGAGATAGCTATGCCCGATATCGATCATAAAAACATGGTTGCCCTGATTGAGCAGTTGAGTTACCTCTCCATTGATGAAAAAAGATTTTCCTGTACCACTGGGTCCAATAAGCACAACATTGCGATTTACGATATAAGGAGAGTTCCATCTGTTTAAAACTACAGGGCAACCATAACGATCCACATATAATAAACCTTCATTATCACTGAAATATTGACCTTCCAAATGTATGTAACAGCTGGATTGATGTGTAGTTGAAATCAAAAAATCCCCAAGGGTTTTAGCATTTCCAGGCGATGAATTCATGAAAGCAAAATAGTTACCATTTAATTCTCTCCATCCCTTACTTTCTTTCATTCTGGAAATTGAAGCCAAAGCCATTTCGCTTAATTGTAATAAAGTCTTCTGATCCGGATGGTGCAGAATCATGTTCACATTGGTTAAACAACCTTTTAGATTTTCTTCAGTCAAGGCTTTAATGAATAGTTCAATACTCGTTTGTTTTGCTATGGCGTTATCGTTATTTATCGCCTTGCCCAGGTTTAATTTATATTTTTCAGATTTTAGGTAATTGACAACCTTTTCATTGTCCATTACCTCAATTACTGTGTTAAGGATATGATTGTATGCAAAACCAAGTCCGATGGGGAAAACAAAAGATTGTGGGATTTCAATATCATTGTTTGCCCTTATGCCCCCAAGCAGGTTTGCATTGGATAATTTGGGCTCCAGGGCTGAAAATAATTTTTCACCTTCAGTTATTAGTGTTATTACACTTACATATTCCCCGCCAATATTCAAGGATGAATCCTCGAAAACATATTCGGGGATCACAGCATTCATTACTTTATTGACGTTGGTTTGTTGTTTTTTATAGGTTAGAGAAAAATATTCATAAAATGAGCAATAAAGCTCATCGGTATTCATACGACGTACTTTAAAGCCTTTTATGGAATTAATATTAGCAATAAATGCATTGGTTACATTTTCAATATTTTCCTCTACAAAAGAAAGATATTTGAAGGATTTTTTTGTATCCAGCCAACCAAGGGGAGTATTAAAGGACCATGAAGATCTGTTTATAGAATGCGAAACGCTAAAGGTTAAATAAATTTTTGAACAGCTTTTAAATATGGGTCTTTTATCATAAAGAATAAGATTTTCTTTGAAAACCAAACCATCATTTTCCTTGAATTCACTGTTGTAATAATCTATAAAAAAAAAGTCTTGTTTATGAAACGTTGTATTTGGCGGCAACAGGTTTATAGCACTTACAAACCTTTCATGTATGTTATTGTACTCATCAACGGTATTAGTATAAACCTCCGGCTGGATCAATACCTTTATTCCAGAGGTAACGCTTCCATCGCCATTGATAATTATATCGTCATCGATGTTTACAATCGGACAAAGGTCACTAAATTTCAATATTTTTTTCGCCATGTTCCAGTACTTTATCTTTATGTATCACATTTTGTGTTTCAAACAGCCCGTTTATAATTGTCATTATATTTAAAAAACATTGTTTGGTTTGATCACAATCTATTTTTTGAATTTTTGTTTCTAAATATTTAAGAAATTCAGTGAATGTTATTTTTTCCCCTATTGCCGTTTTTTCTTTACAATAAATTTGTATAATATCATAAATGACCTCCATTTGAAAGATATCAGGACTTCCCCATCTTCTATACCATTGTTGATGAATACTAAGCTGGAGTGTTTGTATGGTATTTTCGAGATTCATTTTTATAGATTTTAGACATGATCCTGTCCCGATCTTGTATTACTGAAGGGGCTTTCTTTGCAAGAAAATAAGACGACAAAAAATTTGGATTGCCCTTACTGTTTTCTTTTCGTATAATGCTCATTATATATATTACGGGAGCCAATAACACACATAGAATGATACTGCCTACAACAACATGGAAGACACCAATACAAATCAAGACAATAAAAAATATTGGTCCAAAACATGCCAATAGCTGATAAGAAGTAAAGCCCCAAAAATATACCGGCTTATTCATAAGTACATACGTGTTGTATCTTCGAGGCTCTACCTCTTTTAATTGGGTTTGCTGGTTCTCCATAATAGCTAATAAGGACTTATAATAGGTTGATAGCCAAAGCAACAGCAGCACAGAATAATACACCACCGACCCACATCATAAGACCTTCCCTGGCATCGGGCTTTCCTGAAAAAAGTTTGAAGGCAATTACTACACCACCTGCGGCTGCAGCTAAGGACAATAACCAGGTTAGAATAATTTTAACTTGTGCTCCCCATGTACTTGTTTGAGTTGCCACATTTTGAATGCTTGGCTGGGCTAAAAGTAAAAGTGTGGTCGAAAAAAACAGGCAAATTGTTATTACGCTAAATTTCATTAGTTTATTGGATTTCATAATAGTTTGTTTTTAAATTTATTTTTAATGGTTATGTTAATTGTACAAAATTCTAATTGGGTACGGCTATTTGTCCGGCAACGTATGTACTTACCAAAGCAATGGCCATATTAGCAGTAAGAAATGCACCACCCCATACCAATGCTGATTTCCATGAACCTGGTTCTCCCTGGAAAAGCCTTTTAGCTGTAGGAATGGCACCTATCGCTAATCCAAGATTAATTAAAAAATATGCAATCATTTTACAATTGGATAATATAGATTGTTGATCCTCGGAATTAACATCATTTTGAAATGTTAAACCCTGACTGAACAATAATAAAGTAGTACAAAACGAAAGTATTATAAATGTTAATAGCAGTTTTTTATTCATCATTTATAGGTTTTCACTGATACAAGCATTTCCTCAAGGTCCTCAAAACCAGCATTTGGAATTATTTCTTCTTCCTTTTCCTTTTCTTTTACTTTCGTTTCAGAAGATTTCTTTTTTCTTTTTTTAGGAGGGATCTTTTTTCTTAATTCCTGAAAATTTTCATTTGCAATAATATCTTCAAGTGCAACGGTGAAAGTATTTACATCATCATGAGGAAAATCTTTTTTTTTATCCAATATAAGGTTTACTACATATTCCCTTTTATATCTAAACGGGTCTGGGTTTATTGGTCCGTCATCAATAATTTTACTTTTTTTCCCAGCAAAAGGATTTTTAATAAATACGGTTTTGAAATTGCTAATTTTACGTCCTATCAAAATCCCGATAATCCAAAATATGGCTATTAAACTGATTTCTATAGAATGATCAGAAATGAATTTTGAAAACCACATATTTTAGATATTTTTACAAAACTATAAATATTTTTATAATATACTTCCAAATGGAGGATATTTTCTTTACTTTTGTCTATGGATACCAACATTAAACTGAAGCGTATTTACTCATACAAGGAACTGGAAGTATTACTGGTTCAAGAACTTAATACTTTAAAAAATATTAAGAAGTTCTGTAGGATTAATAAACTATCACAATCTCAATACGTTAAATTAATTGAAATCCGAAATGATAAAAATAAAAAGAATTATACAGACTTGGTATTAAAGGTATTAGAAATATTCAATTATGAATTTGATGAAGGGCATTTCTATAAATTAAAGAATTATAAAAATATAAAAACAGATATCAATGATGGAACATCAAAAAAATAATAATGTACTTTTTGATGAAGAAAAACTTAAATCATCTCTTGAAAAGGCCGGTTATCTTGAATATTTGTCTGAAAATGACTTAAAAACCTTAAATGCAGGATTGAAAACATCTGTGGTAAAAAATGTACATCATGAAGGGAAAGTTATGGATTGTAGTTTTCAGATCCTGGTTGATTCCGATGGAAAAACTAAATTGCACCTGAATAAGATAAAAGAGGAGCTTGATATTCCTGATAAAATTCTTGGAAAGAAGCTCTCTAAAGCTGCACTAGCAGAACTGGCCAATGGTAAACCCATAGGTCCCTTTAATATTGGCAAACATGATTTATATTTTCATGTTGACAAAAATACCAACACAATATCCATGTACTGTGCCAATAATCTTGGAATACCAAATGAAATGATGGGTTACAAATTTTCTGATTCTGAAAAGTCAGAACTTGATAAAGGGAAAGTCCTAGGTCCTAAAGTATTTTATGCCGAAGGCCATTATTTTATTGGTCAGTTTTCAATTGAAAAGCAGGCGGAAGTAAACCTTTGGAAAACTAATTACAACAAAGGACTTTCAAAAGAAGAAGCTTTAAAGCTAATCACCAGGTATAATAATACTAAAGAAAATTCTCCATCTGTTTTTACGGACATACAACGAAAAGCTTTGTTTATTCCGGACCATTCCCCAGTAAAAGAGGATATGACATTAATTCATAATTCATACGAAGGAGATAAAACATTAAAAAGTTATATCGTTAAGTCAAACGATCAAAGTAATACATTGGTATATAATTATACCTTAAATAGTTATTACTTGAATATGGATAAAAATTTAGGTTTCCCGGAAAGGATGTTTAAAAATAGCTTTACGGAAGAAGAAATACGTAGGCTTAAAAAGGGAGAAATATTGCAAGACAAGACATTTACTTTTAATTCAGGGGATAAGATAAATGCAAATCTTAAACTTATTGATAAGGAAGGAAAGTATTCTATGATTTTTCAAATCAATTCTATTCGAAAACATGGAGAGGAAAAATTCTTAGTCAGTAACCAATCTTACGATTTGCAGAAATTCTCTGAGCATGACAAATTAATAATGGATTTGGTAGATAAAAAAGATTTTAAGGTTTTAAATAAATTTATAGAATCCGGTATTAAACCATCTGAAGATATAAACCGTCTTATTTTCTCAAATTCACGTATCGATGACAATGTTAAGCAGCAAATAGCCAATATCCTAAAACCTGATCCAAAACTTTTAAATTCCTCGAAAATTGGTTTAGGTAAAGATAAATCAGTGGCAGGTTCTAAAGATAATTCTCCGGAGATTCCAATCACCAGTAAGGATATTAAAAATCCCAAAATACCTACTGTTGATGAAATTCGTAATAAGGGAGCTAATAAAGGCGTTAATAAAAATAAAACACATGTTGCCAGTGCTGTCAAAGGCCTATTTAATGACATGTGATTTTATATCAAAATAATTGCTGTGTTCTATTTTAGAGTTTGTTCTAACAAAAGTACAAAACTGGTGCGGTTTTGTACTAAGTATTTAATTTTGTTGACTTTAATTAAATCGTCCCAATTATCAAAAAGGATATCAAAATAATCCTTCTGAAATGCGCATTTTATAAGGCATTTATTATTAAAAAACTATCCTTGTAAAGAAACTCCTTTTTGATAGCTCGTATTAGAAAATGATAATTTCTAACAGTCACATAAATAAATTGTTATACACAAACCGCACCAAAAACGTCTTTTTGTTAGAACAACCTCTTTTACCCCTTTTGCCTCTTTTATTATTTAACTAAAGCATTACGCTTTTGGTGTTTACGGATATCTTCAGCATATTGCTCTGTCCACAGTTTTATAATATTATTAAGCAGGTCCGATATCGTTGCACTTGGGTCTTTAAATGACGATAATACCTTGAGAGTTTGTAAATTATCATCGTAAATATTTGTTGTAACCCTACTTAAACGGTCATTTTTATTTTTTTTGTAAGGTTCAAAATAATCATCATACTTTATTTTTTCAGACACCTTCTCTGTGGTACGTTCTCGTGTAGCAGGTTTATTTTCAGTATTATCATTTGAATTTAATACAACTGGCTCATCGTGTAAAACTTCTTTTACTTGATCCATTAAATTGCTACTTTCTACTATACTTCTCCTCTCCTCTCCTATTTCATTCCCTTTTGCCGGTATGATCTGATTATCTTTTACAGGAATTGGTTCAGTAACTTTTTGCTCAGTAATAGTTTCTGTTTCTATAAATTTAGTATTCTGCTCAGAATCTACTTTTTCCTGAACTTCTATACCTTTAGTAAATATATCGTCTATTTTACTAGCAGAACCGCCACCAGGTAGTTGTATTTTTATTTTTTGTGCCATGTTGTTAGTTTTTATTGTTTAACATAATGTTCATTACTTCCTTACAGAAGTTCTCAATCATATCCGGGTTCTTTGTTCCTTCCAGTCTAAGTACTTCCAATGAGTTATCATCACGTCGAAGCTTATTATTCTCCAGGATATAGCTTTTTAAAAAAGGGATTGTAATACCCATGGAAATTACTTTTTCTTCGCGTGTTTTAAATTCCGCAAGACCTTCCTTTAGTTTATTGAATACCCCGTATACATAACTGGTTAAATTAAGCTCAGAACGACCTTTTCTTATTTTTGAATCATAGATATCTAAAAATCTTTTTGTTGAGTCTAAATCTTTGAATGTAATATCCGTTGGAACAAACACATAATCAAAACACATGTATACACCAACACCAAACTGGCTGTTCAAGGAACCGGGCATATCGACCAGGATGAAGTTAAAAAATTCTGTTAATTCTTTAATTCTTTGTATTATACTAGTTTCCGGAACAGTTTCCAAGGGATATGTTTCTTTTAGATAATTATCAAACCATTCTTGTTTAAGCTCCTCTGTAACGATTTTACCTTCCCCCTTAAGCATTAACTCATAATTTGCAATATTGATATTGATATCATGCTCTCGGAAGGCCGTGAGGCTTTCCTGGATGTAATCCCCATCAATCACAGCCACGGTATAATCTGTTTTGTAATGGATATAGTTGGCGAGTTGGTTGATCAGGGTACTTTTACCTACTCCCCCTTTTTGATTACCAAATGTACATATGATTGCCATATAGTGCGTTATTAAATTAATCAATACTTTATTTATTATAATAAATTATATTATAATGCATTAATGCATTAACTCACATAATCATTATTATACAAATATAAATATTAATTATTATAATATTCAACATATTTATTAATTATTTCATTCAATAAGTAAGTAATACATTAAGAAATAATTATATATAAGTAATAATCAATATGATAATACATATATAAACATAATAAAAAAAACAATAAAATAAATAAAAAATAAATAACACACAAATATAATAAAACATAAACACAATAACAAAAAAAAACAATAATGCAATAACGCAATAGCGCAATAATTAAAATACGCTTTAACGTAATAACGCAATAGCGTAATCACGTAAGAACTCAATAACGCTTTAACGCAATAACGCAATAGCGCAATAACGCACATATATAAAGCTATAAAACAGATATATACAAATTTCAAAAATGCTTTTTTACTAAGACATTTTAATTCATTTATTATGCCGTTTAAACTAATTGTAGACTTCCTATAAATGATATAGTTTAATTTATCCTATATTTATAAAGGCCTTCTATGGAATCAATAAAATAATTTTTTAGAAAATGTTTTGTCAGTAATTTAAAATACACTAATTTTAAATAAGGCTTCATTTTGAATGAGCAAGGTATGTTTAAAGAAGTCCGAAAACGGCTTCTTTAAACTTTAAATCTCTTCGTAGATTTAAACACTTGCGTATCGACGTGGCGATACGTTAGAGCTTCGCTTATAGAAGTTATTAGTACTAAATAATTATACAAGCAAATGGCACGACCGAAAATAAAGGAAGCATTGGTACGCAACCTTAATAAAACAGTGAAGTTTAATAAAGCAGAACTGGAACTAATAGAACAGAAAGCTAAAAAATTAAAGATGTCTAGTGCTTCATACATTCGACAGAGTGCATTAACTTCTGATGACGGCAGATTGCCAAAAATTCGATTAGAAGCTTTGGGTCAATTACGGAAAATAGGTATAAACTGGAACCAGGTAGCACATTATCTTAACTCTATAAAAAAGGTCGGAGGGATTGTTGAAAATGATAAATTGACCAGTGAATTTGTCAATATCTGGAATAAAATGGAAGAAATTAGGAGTCTTTTAATTATTAAAAAATGATCGCGTCATTACCAAAAGTTACCAATACCGGTCGAGCAATCGATTATCATGAGGATAAAGTTGAGCAGGGGAAAGCTAAGTTTTTATTTGATGGAACTGGCACACGTGGCAATAGAGAAGAGTTAAAAGAATTTTTTAATGAACATTTTGAGCAGTTTGAACAGGATGCAATGATCAATAAAATGGTAAATATATCTATGTCTCTTGCAGCTGGAGAAAATTTAAACGATGATGAATTTAAAGAATTAGCAGAAGCTTATTTAAAGAAAATGGGTTATATAGATTGCCCGTATTTATTATACAGACATTACGATAAACCTTATGAACATATACATATTCTTGTAACCACAATTGATTTTGATGGAAAAAAAATTAAGGATTTTAATGATCATTTTAAGAATATCAAAGTGTCGAGAGAGCTTGAAAAGGAATTCAAACTCCAACGAACCGAGATGAAAAATGATCGGCCCAATGCCAAATTAACGGAGGTTAACTTTCGAAAATACTACCTGCATAATGCCATAAAGAAGGCATCACACGCATATAATTCCAAAGCATTTATCAACGATATTTTCACTGAAGAAGAAAAGAAAAGGATCTTTGTCAAAGACGGATTAACGCAGCAACAAATATTTTCAATACTGGGGGAGGAGCGGTTTGATACTTTGTACAAGCGATTGCAGACGCAAGGATTTTTTAATTCATTGTTTAAAGATGAAATCTCCACCAAGCTGGACGGTATACTTAAAAATGTTTCGACATTAAAAGATTTTATAAAGGAATGTAACCATCAAAACATTTACGCCAGGGTACTATATGATCGGGATAAAAAACCATATATAAAGTATGGATTGAAGGACAATAGTTTTTATGTCAAAGATTCAAGTTTATCAGCCCGGTTTCGTTTTTTAACCTTAATGAAATCAATGGGTTACAAAGAAGGTCAAAATTTAAAGGACTTTTCCAGGGCAGAACAATTTGGATATATAGAAAAAGAGGTAAGCGGTGCAATGAAAAACAATAATGATTTTGAATCATTTAACAAAGAATTGATTCATAGTGGAATCGAACCCATCTATGAAGAAAGCAATGAAGCGCATATACAACGTGAAATTTCGTAATTGCAACGCTTCAAACCCTATCGTGTTTGACTGTAATGATTTTGGGCTTACATATAAAACACTCATGAACGAAGTAAATCAAATTCAACTTGATGTGTTACCATCCTTTGAAACTACCCTCTATGAAAATTTAATATTTGAAAAGGACCAACCTATTATAACAATGGGACCATTGCAAACCTTAAAGCGAAAAACGGAAGAAGATGAGGAAGAGGCTCTCAGCGCGAGGAAAAAGAAAAAAGGAATGGGTATGTAATTTACAAATTTCATCCCTCCATTTGGAGTAATTAAAATTTAATTATACCTTTAAATTTTTATTTAAAATCGTTTTTACAGCCAGGTCTTGTTTTTATTGCTTCCAAGAGTTTTTGGAGATTGGATATTTTGTATAATATCATAATTGTAAGTAGAAATTATTATGTTTAGGTTTACCTGTATATTTATTATTTGAGGCAATCAGTTAATCAAGATAAACTATTTAAAATATATTTTTTATTTAAATCAAAATTCTAACTATCAATCAACTATCTAAATTTTATTACATCAATTATGACAACCCCAATTCAGCGTAGTGGTAAAAATGGTCAAAAGTGGTATAAATTTATTGATCTTGAGCAATGGGCAATCATTTTAACCGGTCTATTCATGTTAGGTGTTTTTGATTTAACGGATTATTTTGTAAATCCAATATCTTCGATTGTTTTCCATCTTACCCAGGGCATCTATTATTTCAGTTGTTTTATATTTATTTTTTTCAAACTGGCGATCCGACTTAAATGGAAATTTGCTGTTATTAAAGAAGTTGATAATCAAACAGAGGAGGTTACGGAAGAGGAAATTCATGGAGTAGAAGAGGAAGAGAATGCAAATACACCTAACATCATAAAAGAGAAACAACCATTACAAACGAAGGTACAACAACCAATGGAAGTAAAAAGCAAGTATGTAGATGCTTTTTATATTGTATTAAAATTCATTACAATTGGTTATATAATTACCATTATTTTAAGTGCGGGTTATTATTTATATAATACAATATACTATAAAAAAACACATATAACAGTCAATCAATTTGATGTTTTAACAATCGATAAACTTTTAAGTAATAAAGGATATACACAAAGTCAAATTTTAGATTCAGTCAATGAACGGTTCCCCAAACCTATATTTTTTTCAGTGGGAAAAGTTACGTCTATGCGACTGGATACAAGTGGTGCATTTGTTTACTATTACACGTTACATGGTAAGATTCCACTTATCATGCCAATCAATGAAATGAAAATAAAGATTTACAATTTCACAAAATGCAAAGAAAGAATGTTCTGTAATTGTGATTCTACTAATATTTGCCTGAAGGATAAAAAGATAGAGCTATTTTATTTTTTGGTAAAAAGAAAGACTAAAAAGGGCGAAAGGGCAGACACTGCCTATTATTCAAGAATTTTACAATAAGCTGCCATGTTACAAAGTGACCACAAATCAAGTTCGGCAATGTTGGTGCTGATTCTGGCAATCATATTTATTGTTGTCGTCATTGATTACCTTGTATATAACCAGATATTATTTCCCAAAACCACCGACGATAAGTACCTTCTACTTTTTTGTGTAAAGTTTTATCCCATCATGCAAAAAGACTACGTACTCCGGATACTTTATGTGGTTGCATTGTTTTGTTTTATCAATGTGAGCCCATCCATGCGACATGGAAAAGGCATGACAAAACATGAGAAGGTTAACTATTTAATTCTTAGTATAATATTTACAAGTATTTTTTTAATTGGTTTTATTAAAGTACCAATTTATGACTTATTTATTTATCCATTAATTATACTTATTCAAACTTATACGACTTCCAAAGCATCTTCACTTCTTAAAGAGAACTTTCAAAACACAGAAATATTTGGTATCAGCCAGCATTCTGATAGTAAAACACCTTTTCGATTTGCTTTAGGTCCAAGAGAAAAAATGAAATATTTAGTAGTACCCCATGCTAATCATGGTATAATTTGCGAAGGGGGCACAGGCGCCGGGAAATCAGCTTCTATCATAAAACCATTTATTGCACAAGCCTCTTATGAAGGATATGCCGGAATCGTGTATGACTTTAATGGCAATCCTACCCTTGAATCCAATCCTATCCTTACAAGATGTGCATTTTGGGGGGTCAATAAAAGAATTCTTGAAAACAAGAAATCCGAACATGATACCAGACTGGCATTCTTAAATTTTAATGATTTGACGCGTACGGTAAGGGTGAATCCATTTCCAAAGTACGTTAATATTAAGATGGATATGATAAATATATCGAATTGTATCCTTAAAAATCTTGAAAAAGAATGGAAAGAAAAAATGGATTTCTGGGCTCAAAATGCCAGGCAGATCTTAACAGCTGCTTTACATACCTTACAAAAGCACTATAAAGATTATTATGATTTGCCACATGCAGTGGCTATTGTTTTATCAAGACACGACAAATTTTTAAAGTTTATCGCCAAAGATGAAGAGATATGCAGGGATTTTATGCCTGTTTATACAGCTTTTTTAAATAAGGCTGAAGGACAGATTGCGGGTTCGGTATCCTCTGCCCAAAGTCCACTTTCCAAACTTGACACTCCTGAAATATTTTGGGTGCTTTCCAATGATCAATTGGACCTTGATATAACAAGAAAAGATAATCCAACCCTCTTGTGTATTGGTAATGATCCCATGCGTTCAGAAGCTCTTTCAGCTGTTATCGCAGCAATAACCTATATTTGCATGATGAATATGAATCAGCCGAACAGAGCAAAATCAATTTTCTGTTTTGATGAAATTCCCTCGATTGTATTGTACAAATTAGATGATTTCATTGCCACTTGTCGTAAATATAATGTTTGTTGCATGTTTGGCCTACAAACACATGAGCAGTTTAAAAGAGACTATGGCGATAAATCCGCGGACGTAATACGTAATACACTTGGTAATTTTTTCTTCGGCAATACAGGGGATATTAAAACGGCTGAGTATTTTTCCAGTGTCATAGGTACCACCAAACAGCATGACATTAGTTATACCGAAGGGGATAGTAACACTATTACCGATAGGATGCATCTTGAGAAATCAATTCAACCCCGGGATATCATGGGGCAGGACATCGGTCATTTCATGGGTAAAGTAATAGGAGGGAAGCCCGCTTTTTTTAATCTTCAATTTGATTATTTCCGCACGGAAGAAGAAGATCCCAATTATTTTAAGGATACTAATTTCCCGCCATTTGCAAACAGATATGTTTCTGAAGGTAGCGATCACGCTCAGTTACAATTTGAAATTGATGTTCAAAATAACTATAAAAAAATTTATAGTGAAATAAAAGTTATTCTGGATAAGGAAGATAACGAAGAAAATTTGAAAAAGTTACTTCAGGAAATAAACAAGAGTTGTGAAAACTTTGAACCAGATAAAAAAAATAAAATCGTTGATAACCTAAAGGAAGCTATGAATATATAATAATTCAAAAATATCAGGTCATATAAATCCAACTATATGGAAGAAGACATTCTAAACAATTATAGTGAATTAAAAAACAAACTATTACAATACACTTACAAACAACTTATTGAATTTCTTGAATTTAAAGTAATTGCTAAGGATAAAAGGTACATCGCTTTTCAAAGAGGCAATAATATAATCTTATTATTTGTACTCGATAAAACCAATACCCTGGCTTTATATGATCTGCTTAAAGGGAAATTTATAGAAAAGGACGAGTTTTTTTATACCTATTATTACCTTTCAAGTGCTGCTTCTTATTTTAGAGCCATTAATAAAATACCCCTTGGTAATGAATATTCATTTGAGGAGGCCTGCAACGAGGATGAAATTTTAAAACTCTTTTATTTTAATCTTCCACGTTCAAAATTTCCAGGCAAATATGTGACATTCGATTCCATGGCTTCACATCCATGGTTTAATAAATTTATAACCTATAATGAAAAGCTTAAGAGGTTTTCATTACCGCTTTTCAATACTTCTGATTTTGTGGTAAATAATTTTGTTGATTTTGCCGATAAGACATTCTCATTCCGGTTTAAAACAAATTTTTCCATATTTTACCCCGTTAACCCATCCACTGCATATCAAATAATAAAGACTCCGGATGACAATCTGTTTACTGGGAGCGAATATTTAGAAAATGATCTGATCATCAGTTTTAATCCATTTTTATTAATTGAATCTTCTATTCATTTTAAAATTAATAATATAAATTATTTGCCTGTTCTTTTGGAGCCGGACTTTAGTATTTTAAAATACATACAATTCTATTTGCTGGTTAACCCATCTGTTTATGAGAAAATCATATTACTCTATTCAATTGAGAAACTATTTTTTAAAAAAGATTTAATTAATATCACCCTGTTTTTAATTTACACGATAAATTTTAGCCAAAAACAATATTATTTCGAGTATAATATTTGTGCAGACGAAAAACTTATTGTGATTTTGACACGCTATCCTCAATCGACTACCGGTTATGACATCACCCATCTTTTAACAACAATCAATAAAACCTACATCGATGAATTTTCAGGTGTTAACTCATCGGATTTGGTTGCTGACATTAAAAACTATAATATTAATTTTTTGGATAGCCACGGGATCAACTCCCGTTTCCACAAAATTGGAAGTGACCAGTCTTTCATCATAGATATTCCGCTGAAGGTTGAAACCTGCTTAATCTTTTGTAGGTGGCTTATAAACAAATATTTAAAAAACGTGTCTTTATACCATGTGTCAGGTAATGCTATTTTTAATGATGTGCCCTTTTAATTTAAGTAATAAGCCATGAAAAAGATTTCCCCGGGAGAGAGGCTACCACTTGACTGGTATAAGGAAAATGTGAACCTTGTGGAGTTTGCACATGCTATGTACGGTTTTGAAATAAACCAAAAGCGTATGCCAAAATTTTCTTCCTCTTTACCCCATTGGATCATCATGGATAATACGGAAGGGGAACACTTTATATTTTCACGTAACCTGCAAAAGCGAGCAAACAATGCGGAAACAAGCCATTATTATTATATCAATACTACAGGCAATTCCAAAGAGCCTGTTTTTGGCAATAATAGAGAGGACCAGGGATCCATATTTGATTTTATAATGTTCAGGGAAGGCTGTGATCTTGGAAAGGCCATCTGTAAGATTAAGCATTTTGTGAATGAGATAGCACCAAATTTAAAAGAAGTGGATGTGTATACTTTAAAGGCATCAGAAAAAATGCCTTTGGGAGAAGTAATGCCTCATTTTGGGATTAAGCCAATAAACTATACCAATCCGGATGGTCTAATCACGAAGTTTTTTGAAATGCGCTCTATACCCAAGGATGTACTAACGGAAGCAAAATTTTCAAATCAAATGTACTACCGGCCATTTCAAAATCCTTTTGGTTATAATATTGCAGACCTTTGTTTTCCAATTACTTCTCCCAAAGAAAAAAATTTTGTCGGATTTTTTGCCATAAACCAATTTTCGGCAGATCAACCCTCCTTTAAACAAATTCTTGGGTATAAAGGTGACGGTCTTTGGTTTTCAGCATTTGATAAAACCAAACCTGTGGATAGCTTAATTATTACAGAAAGCCCGGTGGACGCAATTTCACATTATTATATGAATCCCACCTTAAAAGAAAAAAACATTATTTATGCATCTACCATTGGTTCGGTATCCTCCCATCAGATCAAAACCATTGACATGGTTATTGATACTTACACCCCGAAAAACGTTTGTTTATCATGTGACAGGGATAGCGCAGGGCAAATTTTTAATCTTTCCATCGCAGCAAAATCAAATCAAATAAGCAATGAATTTGAGCATTTCCAATTGTTTTTTGCTTCAAACAGTCATCATGTTGGCGAATTTACCTTGAATTTTAAATGTAAGTCAAAGGAAGATACTAAGGAAAAGACTGTTCAACTGAAAGAATTTTTAGATCGCGCCAGCAATATTTTAGCTCCTTATTATACAGAGAGAAAGGCTTTTAACACTATCATAAAAAACATTTCAGAAACGGAAGCATCCCTCAATGTTGATTTTATTGCTACTCCTGGAAATTGGAATGCCCTGACGAAAATGGTTTTGGACTATAAATTCGACCCGTCGATTCATTGGGACATTAATTTACCTGTAAACAAGGATTTTAACCAGGACTTACAGATGGCTAAAATAGCACACCAGGCTGAAAAGGAAGAATTGATTTCTGGTGGTATAAAACAAATCCCATCCTTTGACGATTTTGTAACGGAGAATTATAATATGACAGGTGAAAAATGTGATCTTTTTATTGATAACAGGCCCGAAAGTATTGATAAGTCTCCTTTTGTGCAATCACAGGATCATACCAGGAATCAATCAAACAGCCAAAAAATGTGAATTTTCATGAGCGTAAAAAACTACATCACACAAGGGGAGCATGATTTTCTTTGCTCCATACAAGAGCATGCCATACACTTTTCAAAAAACGAAATATTTATCTATAAGTTGGGTGATATCCCCGATGATAAAATTGAATTTCTAATCGATGGTAAGGAGAATGTTTTCATTGACCGGATACTGTTTTTACCGGAAACTATTGCAAATCAAATTAAAAAATTATCATCAAATTTTAACATTTTAAACCCGGACCATGTCGCTCAATGGCTCCGCTTTAATAAATCCCATTCCAAAATAAAAAAGGTTTTATCTTACAGCAAAGCAATATCAACCATAGAGGGTTTTATACGTCATGAGTCTAAACGTATACATGCGCTCAAGGGCAACACGAAAAACAAAAAAGCCATTGAAAATATACACAAAAAAATAGATGAGCTTTATAATATGCTCAACAACTTAAAATTATATGGAGAGGCAGGTAAGATTTATCTTTCTAATTATTTTCGTGCAATCACATATGATTATGTTTATATCATGCATATGAATGCAGTAGGTGAGAAGGTAAACTCCAAATATCATATTAAGAATAATTTACCTAATATCATCGTCATCAATAATAATTATAAACAAACCTTTGTAAAGCGTAAAACAAAATTTGTTGATTTTGAAAAACAGTTATTTGTTTCCCTGGAAGATATTTCCCCCTTTGATATTTTCTTGGATCTGAATAATAATTCTGAGAATAAAATGAAATAAAATTGTACTTCCATTTGGGCTAATCAATTTACATTCAACACTTTTGATAGTTATATGTTTGATAATGTATATTTTATGTGTGTTATTCTTGTTATTTCAAGTATTTTTATACTAACTTAGCATCATTAATACATACATATATTATTTTAATTATGAAAATCTTAGAGTAGCATGCTAACAGGGTATGTTTTTTTAATGAAGAAAATCTATTCTCCTTACAGCATACTTGTTTTTGATGATCCTTGTGATCGATAAACCGTGAGATAAAACTAAAAATATGGGCAATTTGGAACTTACTGACGATGAATAAAAAAAAACTGCTACCGTTATGTACGCCTTAAAAGATATAAACATTCCTATTGATTCATTACAATATGTTTTAATCTGTGAGGATAAAGAGTTATTATCCTTTAGTTATCATTCTTTTGATTCAAAAGACCAATTGATAGGTTATGCAAAAGATCACATTGAAATAAATTCTAATTCAAAATATTTCAATTTCGAGTATTCCGTCCATCTTGTTCCAGGGGAAACTATAGAAATTTTAAAACAGGACACAGACAGGAGTGAGCCGGATTCATTTTATAAATCAATTATTGAAGATGAAGGGGTTTTAATTGCCAATAATAAGGATTTGGGTGAATATATCAAATCAACTCAGGAACAGGTTTTTAATTTGAATAGTTCAGATGAGCCCGCATTAAAAAAAAACGATGACCGAACCGCAAAAAAATCAATTAATCGAAGTGGACCTAAACAATATACTTGACAATAAACCTAATAATGAAAATATTAACACTAAAATTACTAATATGGAAAATTCAGTGGATGACAAGTTTAAAACTCAAATTGTTGGTTCTGCAATACAATTTAATAAAGGAACTGATAATGAATATTATCGTTGCGTTTTTTATAAAAGTGACCTTGGGAACTGTACTGCCTATCCAGCTAAAAATAGGTTAACAGGAGAAATTGATATGGTTCATCGTTTATCTTTCAAAAAAATTAAGGATCCACATTCCAGTGCTACTCATATGATCGTGGATAGCCTGTATCATAAATCAAAAATTGTAGACCAATACGTGGAAGTAAGTGCCCGGGTGGGTCAAAATAAATTACTCGCCAAAGAAGCCGTTAATAATGAATTACATGCTACTTTTTCACTGCAAAAGGAATCATTTAATGGTTCTGATTTTAGGGGATATTTTACTCCTGCAAAAGGGGAAAAGGTTCGACAAGAAGATTATATCGGGTATGCGAATCGGGTGGACCGTCAAAAAGATATTAAAAATAACAAACCCTATGATCATAAAATCATTCGAGATTTTATTGGTTCTGCTTACATAAATGAAAACGAAAAATTTAAGGACGGGCAGACACTTAACTTATCCGTTAAGAAAGATGATTTACTCAAAGGTTTATCCGAGGACCAAAAACATGTTTATGTAAATCTTATCCAGGTAAAGAATAGTGATATCCGCCTGGCAGCGTATGTTTCCAATGATAAAGCCGACAAGGCGCAGAATTTAACTTTTCGCCTTGAACCAAAGGATGTGAGAGAACTTACGGAAAACAAGGAGGGGTACGTTAAATTGTTTGCGCATTTTGATGATACCATAACAAATAAAAATTATAACATCAGTATTAAAGAATTTCTTAATGCGGAGCAAAGAGAAAAAGGAATAGAGCCTAAGTTAATAGGCTATGGTGCCGACAGGGAACATATTGCAAAATGGCATAAACCAGACCTGGATCATAAGGTTGAAAACACACAACAGAATAAAACACAAAAACCGCTGAAGGATGAAAATTCTAAAAAACAAGATCCTACGATTCCTTCTGTGGATGACATACGTGGGAAAAAAACAGATAAAAGTAAAGGTTTGGAAATGTAATTGACTCTGATGGATAAAATAATTTTAGGTAAAGTATTTTTAACGGGTATAAAAGAAAAACTGGATTTTAATGATTATCCCATCTTTACCATGGGTTTAGGAAAAGAATTGTTTACGAAAGATGTTACAGAAAATAAACAAAACGAAAATAATATGAATAAAAAACAGGATACTAAAACTTTAAAACAAAAATATCGTATTTCATTTGTAAAGGAGATAAAATACATAAGGTCCAATGCGTTTGAATTATGATATTATCATAATATTTATTTTTATATATTATTCATTATAAAATAATTTAATCATTAAATAATTATATTTGAACGTTGTTTTTATATGTATTTTCTAACCAATTATATCTGAAGTCATGACTGCAAATGCAAATTATCCTGACCAGAAGCAATTATTCGAAGCCATAAAAAATGGCGGGGATTTCTTATGGGGTGATAATATGCGCTTTGTGCACGCTAACAATACATTGAATGTTTTTATTGAAGATGTTTTAGAGTATACCGAAGAGTTTTGCATGGAAGAAATTTCTGAAGGGTTGAGTCTTTTGAAATACTATCTTCAAATCCACTAAATTATTAACACTTATAAACTATTAGCTATGGTAATTTATAATATAGAACTTATTTATGAAGCTAGACCAAAAG
Source organism: uncultured Bacteroidota bacterium (assembly GCA_963766305.1). Taxonomy (GTDB): domain Bacteria; phylum Bacteroidota; class Bacteroidia; order Bacteroidales; family JAAUTT01; genus JAAUTT01. Next base: position 50,516 of record CAVYAE010000038.1, on the reverse strand, counting down.
ATTTTCCTCCTTTTAAATGGCAGCAACAAGATGACCCCGATGAAGAGGAGCTAAACCAAATGATGTTTGAATTTGCAAATAAGAACAATATTCCATTGGATTTCCTGGAAGATAAAGGGGTCTTGCTTGTCTCTGCGGAGGAAAATGGTATGCATTCAGAGCCTGAGCCTTATGGCATTGATTTTTCGAAGTACAAAAAATAAATAAATAGCCTTTTTATACTAACCTTAAAATTTATCTATTATGCTAAGCATTACTTTTACAGGAAATTTAGGAGCTGACGCTGTCGTTAAAGATGTCAAAGACCAAAAAGTAATTAATTTTTCTGTTGCTTCAACCAAACATTACACCAACGCTGCAGGTGAAAAAAAAGAAGATACCACCTGGATAGATTGTTCGCTTTGGAGAAAAACCGATAACATTTCTAATCACCTTACAAAAGGTAAAAAGGTACTTATTGTTGGGGAACCTGGTACATCGGCATTCATGCCTAAAGATGGGGGTGAACCGCGAGCTACTCTTCAATGCACTGTTGAGGAAATTGAATTCATTTAATTTTTAATATGTCCCGTACCTTACGGGGCATATTAAACAAATCAAACTATCTTATGAATAACCAGTTGTTGTTAACCCTCAAACCATCCCTTCTTGTTGAATTTAAAAAGTACTTGTTATTTTTTATTGTACTTGTTTTATGGGCTGTTTTTGCTCCCTTTTGCCTTAATTATCACATTACAAAAAATATAACTGCCTTTCATTTTACATCGTTTTTTGTCTTATATACTTTTTTTTATTGCCTCTGGTCCATCCCTAAACTTATTGCCATTAAATATGAGATTTTCAGTGAAAGAATACTATATACACATGGTATTTTAAAATCTCTGCAGGATGACATCGAATATTACCGTGTTACGCATTACACGGTTGAAAAACCTTTGTTACTTAGATTATTCGGGCTTTCAAATATTGTAATTAAAACAACCGAAAGTGGTGATCCGGTATTAACCATGTATGGCATCCGGGATGCCTATAATGTACGTGATCTCATCCGGGATAATGTCGAACAAACACGCCTTGCTAAACGAGTGGTAAAAATAAACTAAAGCCTTTTAGTTATGGAACATAATTTTTATACCGACAGATTACTGGAGTTATTGCATGAAGATCACCCTGATTTTATTATTAAACATTCCAAAGAGGATTTTGAGAAATTCGTCCTGTTACGTACCGATGAAGCGGCTGGCGTGTGTGATGAATTATTAAAACAGGGCGTGCATGCTGATGTAGCCGATGAAATGGCTATGAATGCCCTATACACTGGTTTTAAGTTTTCAAAGTTCGCCACCGTTAAAGATGTCTTTTTAAAAAACTACAAGGAATTAGCTTCCAGTTTTGAAAGTGACCCAAAACGCAATTATTTTATCCTGGATTTAACCCTCAAATGTTACCCCATTTTCGAGAAATACAATTGCAGTGATGATTTCGCCTATGATGATCACCTGGATTATGAGATTCTTGGACAAATAGCACTTATTATAGAAGCAATACCCCTGGAGCTAATATTACAATAACTCATCCATGGCATTTAACCGCAAAGCTCATTTAATTGCTAACACAGAGGCAATAAAAATTGCATTTGAACTGGAGAAAACTAAACGTGAGGCTACCACCAGGGAAAGACTAATTCTAAAAGGCTTTTCAGGCTTCGGCGGGATAAAGTGTGTCTTATTTCCCATTGACAAACCGGAAAACTGGATGGGTCCGGATGAGGACCTGTACCCGCATGTAAAAGACCTTATTACTACCATAAAGGATCAAACGGATGAAAAACGATTTAAAGAATATTATGAGAGCCTGAAAAATAGTGTTCTCACAAGTTTTTACACACCAGCGGAAATTACGGGTGTTATCGCCACTCAATTAAAAAATGCTGGTATTGTTACGGAAAACTTCCTAGACCCCTCGGCCGGTACCGGTCAGTTTTTAGATTCTTTTCTTACACATAATAATCCCTATTCAAATTCTTATGCCTACGAAAAAGACCTGTTAACCGGCCTTGTTCTGAAAGGTCTGCACCCCGCCAGTGATGTACGTGTTGAATCCTATTCAGAGGTGGGGGCCCGGTGGAATAACAAGTTTGATGTCATTTCCTCCAATATCCCTTTTGGTGATTTTAATGTTTTTGATGCAGGTTTTGTAAATTCTAAGGACAAAATCAAACAACTATCATGCCGGGCGATTCATAATTACTTTTTCATTAAGTCAGTGGATCTATTACAAAACGGGGGGGTGCTCGCTTTTATCACTACTGAAAGTTTCATGAATTCCTCCTCCCATGAAAATATAAGGCAATACCTAATTAAAAATTGCAACTTACTTTCTGCTACCAGGCTACCTTCCAATTTATTCACAGATTACGCCGGGACCAGTGCCGGCAGTGATCTCGTCGTATTGCAAAAATTCAATGGTAAGACCTCCCTATCCAGTGAAGAAAAGAAGTTTGTCAAAAGTGATGAATTGGATGGGATATCCATGAACAGCTATTTTCAGGATATGAAACATGTCGTTCATACCAAAGGGGGCATAAGCACCGATCAATATGGGAAGCCGGCTTTTGTTTTTGAACATGAAAACGGGACTCATGGCATCGCTACGGATTTAAACGGTTTGCTTGATAAGGACCTCTGGCGGTTTAATGCCCCGTTGTTTCAAATGAATCAGCAGTCACGCGGGGTAGCGGATAAAACAGTATTTACTTTCGGAGACCTGTTTTCTCAACCCAAAGCACCGGAACCTCTTATTTTTACTGATTATGACCCATTGGTTCATTACCTGGGTTGCCTTGTGATGTTTCATGATAAGGTTTGCTATATCAAAGATATTGATAGCAGAGAAAACAAAGCCATTGTTGAAATACGGGAAACCAGTGATACGCAAAAACATGCCATAGCAGATTTTATAGGGTTGCGGGAGGATTATTTCAGGTTATTTGATTATGAATTTTTAAATCGTGAGGAGAACCCCCAATTACGAAACAACCTTAATCTATCCTATGATCATTTCGTTCAAGATCATGGCAATTTAAACCATAAGAGTAACCGTGCGTTTATCATTTGGGACCATCGGGGGAAGGAACTTTTGTCCCTGGAGCGCATTACAGGAGAACAACAATTTGTTAAAGCTGATATTTTCTCAACTCCGGTCGCCTTTCAAAAGGTAGACAAGAAAGATTTTACTCCGCTAGATGCCCTGTTGTCAACACTTAACGTGTATGGACATTTTAATATGGAGTATGTCTGCAAAGTCACCGCAAGAACTGAAGAAGAGATATCCGGTGCCCTCTCCGATAAGATTATATACAACCCGTTAAATGGGACCTATGAAACCAGGGAAAAATTTATTTCGGGCAACGTAGTTGAAAAGATCAACAATATATCAGATTTTCTTTCTGCACACCCCAAAGATGAGAAAGCAGCCTATGTACTCGCACAGCTGCAGGAGGCCAGACCTGAAAAAATAGCGTATGAACTGCTTGATTTTAACCTGGGGGAACGCTGGATACCGGATACCATTTACAGTGATTTTGCCAGTGACCTGTTTAACTCTTACGTTACTGTAAATTATTCTTCTGCAGTGGATAAATTTGGTATCCAGTGCAGCTCCCGAAATTTTAATATCACCGAGAAATATGCCGTACAAACCGAGTCAAGACTTTATAACGGGTTACATCTTTTGGAATATGCCCTTGAAAATACCACGCCCGATATCACCAAAACGATCACAGATGCAGAAGGAAAAGAATACAAGGTAAAGGACGATGTGGCCATCCAGCAGGCAACCGCTAAAATTGACCTTATCAGGGGTGAATTTTTAACATGGCTCAGCAGCCAGGATGAGGCTTTTAAGACTGCCCTGGCGGATCGTTACAATGACATGTTTAATTGTTACGTAGTACCTAAATATGACGGTACCCACCAGACGTTCCCGGGCCTGCACCTGGAAAATATGAATATTCCCGAATTGTACGACAGCCAGAAATCAGGTATCTGGATGAACCTGCAAAATGAAGGGGGCATCAACGACCACGAGGTGGGCACGGGCAAAACCCTTGTGATGGTTATCTCCTCCTATGAGATGAAAAGGCTGGGGATAGCCAGCAAACCGATGATTATCGGCCTGAAAGCCAATGTGCATGAGATTGCAGACACCTATAAAAAGGTTTATCCGGATGCAAAGGTGCTGTACCCTGGGAAAGAGGACTTTTCAACCGAAAACCGTACCAGGTTTCTGCACGATATTAAAAACAACAACTGGGATTGCATCATTTTATCGCATCAACAGTTTGAAGCCATACCCCAGGATCCGGACATACAAAAAAGCATCATTACAGATGAAATCCGCAATATCGAGCTTGACCTGGATACCTTAACAGGGGGCAATACTTCAAAAGCTTTATTAAAAGGTTTGGAAAAACGCAAAGAGAACCTTATTGCTGAGCTGTCCTTACTTGAGCTTAAGATCAATGAGAAAAGGGACGATGTACCCAATTTCAAGGAAATGGGTATTGATCATCTTTTTGTGGATGAAAGTCATAACTTCAAGAATCTCATGTTCACAACCCGGCATGTCAGGGTAGCAGGCCTGGGGAATTCAACGGGCAGTCAAAAGGCTACCAACTTACTTTTTGCTATACGTACCATACAGGGAGAAAAACAGAAGGACCTTTGCACGACCTTTTTGTCCGGCACCCCCATCAGTAATTCCCTCACGGAGCTTTACCTGCTTTTTAAATATTTAACTCCCCGAGAGCTGGAAAGACAAAACATTGTCAACTTCGATGCCTGGGCAGCGGTATTTACAAGAAAAACCATTGATTTTGAATTTTCTGTTACCAACCAGATCATACAAAAGGAACGCTTTCGGCATTTTATAAAAGTTCCGGAGCTTTCGGTGTTCTATAACCGTATTACGGATTACAGAACAGCCGACATGATAGGCATTGACCGTCCCAGGATGGAAGAAATACTGGTTAATATTCCACCTACCCCCGATCAAGCGGACTTTACAAAACGATTGATGCATTTTGCCAAAACCGGTGATGCCACCATTTTGGATCGCCCCCCTTTAAGTAAAAAGGAAGAAGCAGCAAAGATGCTCATTGCTACAAATTATGCAAAAAAGATGGCCCTCGATATGCGTCTGATATCTTCAGCATATGGAGATCATTTTGATAGTAAACTATCCACTTGTGCCCGCAACATAAATGAAATATATGTCCAGTCCACTCCACACCTGGGTACACAACTTGTTTTTTCTGATCTTGGGACCTATAAGCCCGGGGAATGGAATGTGTATTCCGAGCTAAAACGTAAACTAGTCGAGGAATTTGGGATTCCCTCTCATCAAATCCGATTTATCCAGGAATGTAAAAACGAGGACCAGCGAAAACAACTGATCAGTGATATAAACGAAGGGAAAATAAGGATCGCTCTTGGATCAACTACCATGCTGGGAACGGGTGTGAATGCTCAAAAACGTTGCCTGTGCGCTCACCATCTGGACATCCCCTGGAAACCCTCGGAACTGGAACAGCGTAATGGTCGTATCAAACGAAAGGGAAACGTCATTGCCAAAGAATATTATGATAACGCTGTCAAGGCATTTATCTATGCCACAGAAAAAACACTTGACAACTACAAGTTTACCCTACTGCATAACAAGCAACTGTTCATCAATCAACTGCGGGCGGGAAATCTTGCGGTACGCTCCATTGACGAAGGGGCCATGGATGAACACGCCGGAACAAATTTTTCAGAATATATTGCCATTCTTTCAGGAAATACGGACTTACTTACCAAAGCTAAAATAGAAAAATCGATTACAGCCCTGGAAAGTGAGCGCAATGCTTTTTATCGTGGCAAGTCTACGACCTTTAATACGTTAAAAACGACAATCAAAGAAAAAGAAAATACAGAAAGTTTGATTGGCAGACTGCAAAAAGATCTGGTTTTACTTGCAAAGGCTACCATAGGATCGGACATTACCGTTACAGTACCCATTCGGCTGGATGCATTAAAAAGTAACGATCCACAGCAGTTATCAAATTTTATTCTTTCCCTTAAAGATACCGATACCAAAGGAGAATTTAAGCATTTTGGTAAGCTGTACGATTTTGATTTGCTCTATAAAACGGAACTTGCAAATTTTAATAGCATGGAAAGTCGGGATCGCAAGGTTACTAAGTACTACGCGAGGGGAGAAGGAGACATCTTGTACACGCATAACAACGGTTATATAGCCTCCGACAAAACGGAAACCGTATTAAAGTATTTTGGGAATGCCCTTGAGAAAATTACAAAACTGTTATCCGACAACCAGCAAAATTGCAAAGACCTTGAAAAAGGGATCACCCAGCTTCAGGAAATATATGACACGCCCTGGTCAAAAGATGAAATTCTAAACGGGGAACGGGTAAAACTAAAAGAGATCGAAGGGAAGATCCTAAAAGATATGAGTGATATCAAAAAGGAGGAGGGTAAAGGAGAAAAAGATCAGGATACGAATATTGTGATGGAAAAGGCATTAACGTATTCTCCTGACGTGGATACTCCTGTAAATAAAAATGTCAATGAGTTAAATACTATTAAAACAGATACTAACGAGATAAAGGAACATAAGGCATTTTCTTATAACATTGATTTTGACACTGTTTCTAAACCTAAAGATAAAGGTATGTCAATGTAACCAAAGGTAATCTTTATATTATCCCCTGTTGCCTCACATATATTTATTAATTAATTGATTGTCATGAAAAAATATTTTAAAGATCGTCCGTATTTAATATTTCTGATTCCTGCTATTTTAATATTTTTCATCGCAGTGACATTCTTTGTAGTTAATAAGCTAGATACGAAGCATACTGCCCAAATGATAGAACATACGGATAAAAAAACGGACATTTTTGATAGACAACCGATGGATTTTTCTGAAATAATGGAGCTGGAGAGAAATTATGAAACTAAACACCCTGAACCAAAAGTTACATATACACAGGAAGTACTCAGTAAAAGTCTTGATACATTTCGCACGCGTAAAATGAAGTATTATAAAAGACCTTTAAATGATAGTACACTTGATTTTTTTACAGATGATAGTTTAAAAACATTAAATTCCATTAAGCTATCTCAAACACAGGTTTTACACGTACTTAAATTGACAAAGGATTCTTTAAAAAAGGAACTGGCAATTTCAAAAGTGGAATTATCCATCGATACGATTATAAATTCAAACAATGAGTGCAAAGAGCTTCTTAAAGGAAAAAATACGAAGCCTGAAAATTGGATTTCTCTCACTATCAAAGAAAACACAAATATTGTTACAATTTTATTGTCGGGAATATGTTTTTTATTAATCGTAAATATTGTTTCCAATATTGTTATATCCAGGGGCAAAAGGAGAAGGAATAGGGGAAAACATAAAATAATCAATGATTTATCGGAAAATTTAAATGAACTGCTTAAAGATGATAAGGTTTCTGATGAATTCCGCAATGGTGTTTTGTATATTGTTGAGAAACTAAATGATTTGTTACATAATAATTTACAAAACGCTAATTAAAACGAAGTTAATATGAAACTTGCCACATCCGATCCAGTGGGTTTTAATGATGAAAAACATGTAAATAATTTCATCAATTACCTTGTCCGCACCGATTATACACAAAAATGGACCTGTGATGATACTGTTTATAATGCCATTGCCTTACCAAAACCAAATGGTGATTACATTGTTGATTTTTGCAGCTCTAAATTAGCGGAGAGAAAATTATCAGCTATCTCCATTAAAGCCACGGTTTCTAAACTGCTCTCAGATTACAGTAAAGATATTTCAAGTCTTGAAAATTCTCGTTATATCATTGAATTAGAACCTGGTGAAATTTTAAACAAAAAAGATTATAAAAATTGCCTTTTGGATATATCTCAATATATCAATTCTTTAAATAGTAAAGAACACACTATATGCTATACGCTACATGCTGACCAACAAGAGGGGTTACATGTTCATCGTTTCTACATTAATTTATAAGCTTATGATATTTCGGATTACTATAATATATCATTGATGTTTATTATATTTAACCCTAAACTAAATACTATTAGCCATGAACAAACAAGAATTAGTTGATGCTATAGCAGCTGAAAGCGAATTATCCAAAAAGGATGCTAAGGCTGCCCTGGAAGCCATCGTTAAAACCTTTGGTTCAGCATTAAAAAAAGGTGAAAAAGTGACCTTAATTGGCTTTGGGACATTTTCAGTAGTGGCCCGTGCTGCCAGAAACGGCAGAAACCCACAGACTGGTAAAGAAATTCAGATCGCCGCCAAAAAATCGATCAAATTTAGTACCGGATCCGAGCTGGAAGAAGCCATCCAATAACTAAACTTCCTTGGTACCTTAACTACCGGTGCCAATCCGGGCACCACGAACGAAACCATCCAGTAAGGAATTTTCCATTCGGATTTACAAACGGGTGGGAGAGTAGTGCTATTATTTTTAATACCTTTTAATATTTGTTTGACCCTTAAAAATTAATCCATGGGAATAGCAGATGACCTGGCACAACAGATCAAGGCCGAGTTTGAAAAAATGGGAAAACAACCTGGCTCACTAGAAGAATTAAATAAAATGGCAGCCATGGTAAATCAGCGGTATAATGATAGTCCTTTACCAAATTTCGAGGGTCTTTCACCTTCAACGATGCACCAGGTGATTGATTTCCCATTTGGAGATAAATGCCCTGTAAAGATTAATCAAGCGCTGTCTGATGATCAACTATTGGATTCTCCATTGATTCATATGACTCTGAATTTATTATCTATTATAAATGAAAGCAATGGATTAAAACTTACGGATAAAGGTAATCTACCTCGTAAAGTTGTTTTCGATATATATTCTTTTGGGTATTTTGGAAGCAAACAGTATGATAACAATATAAAGCCCAAGGTACTAAATGAAACGGATTACCTTCCTCTTCATCTGTGCAACCTGCTACTGAAGGTATCTGGAAATACAAAAGTGACTAAAGGTAAACTCGTCCTTACGACATCTGGCAAAAAATGTCTGAATAATAGCGGAAAACTATTTGCAGATATGCTCCTTGCTTTTTGTACGAAGTTTAACAAAGCATATTTTGATGCATTTCCAAATCAAGAAATAGGTAATTTAGGGGTGGTATATATTTTATACTTACTTGCAAAATTCGGTGATCAGAAAAGAGAATCTTCTTTTTATTCCGATAAATACTTCAAAGCCTTTACCATGCTTAAGGAAGAAAAAGACCCTAAAGCAAATATTACCCCTTTAATAAATAGCAATGACTTTTTAGTTATTAGACTATTTGATAGAGGGTTCCGGCTTTTTGGATTGATTGACGTGGAGAATTCCAGGGCAGACGACAACAAGAATAGCTACCTGGTAAAAACCACAAAACTGTTTAAAAGCTCCATAATAGTGGAATGATATATTGATTGTTGGTACCCGATCGGAACCTAAAATAAGTTAGAAAGGTCTAAAATACTGTTCATCTTTACATTATGCTAAAACAGGTTTATCAGTTAAAAATAGCATTACTTGATTATAGCCCAAGTATTTGGAGAAGGATATTAGTTAACACCGATACCTTACTTGTTGATTTACATAAAATCATACAAACAACTATGGGATGGGAAGGTTACCATCTCTATGAATTTAGCGGTATTACAGTAAATTACCTGCCTGATGAATTTGATGAAAATATTATTAATGAAAGAAAACCTACAAAACTAAATGAAATATTTTCACTTGATAATCAAAGTTTTATCTATACTTATGATTTTGGCGATACCTGGGAACATGAGATAACATTTGAGAAAATACTTGAAGTTGACTCAAGAAGAAAGATACCACGCTGCACAGGTGGAAGACTAAATTGTCCGCCGGAAGATTGTGGTGGTACCTGGGGATATGTTAATTTATTAAAAATATTAAAGAACCCACGAAATAGAGAATACAGGGAAACAATTGAATGGCTTGGTTCCAAATTTGACCCCTTACATTTTAGCATGGAGGCAAAGAATAAATTATTGCAAGAAGAGGATTTTGGTTGTGGTATTGTTGAATAATATTCTTCTAGGTTACTGGTATCTTTTACTAACGTACACTAACTTCCGAATCGTGAACAGAAGCTATTAACACAATTTTTTGAAATTTTAAATTACATGTTTGATTCCGAAGGAGAATATTACACCCACGAACTGCCATTAGACACTGATCTTGTAAGATTTTATCTGTATAAAAGAAGTCAGATGCATTTCACTGAGGATCGTCATGAGCAATACTCGACCGAACTCTGGTCTTTGCTAAGCGATGATATTGACCAGACAATGGATTTCTTAAGAGACTGTGAGAGCGATGAACTGGCTGAGTTATGGGATGTAATAGAGGATTTAATTTTTGATTTTAAAGAAGATAAAAGTCCGGAAAAGTATAATGAATTTATAGAATTTCTTCAGGAACTTGGGGAAGATCACCCCCATTCGGACTTAAAGGAACATATGGAATTTATACTTAAATATATACAGGAAACAGCGAAGGGTGAACAGGCCTGATTAAATTTCGGAGGTAAGTCAAATTTAACCAATTTAAAACTATATTAATACAACATTGTTATTAAAATAATGAAATTTTTAATGCTTATAATTCATGATTTTGTTATTTAATTTGTTAATTTGAAGTATAATAGTAACTATTATGACAGATTTCGATTATTCTCAATATCTTGGTCATCTTAATGAATTTGAAAGACTAAACGCCCCGGATAACTTGTTCCTGGAAGGGGATTCTAATCTATTGCTTAAAGGTGTTCGTGTGTCAGTTGTAGGGTCAAGAAAACCAACAGAAAGTGGCATTCAAAGAGCTATTATCCTTACAAAATCACTCATTAAACATAATATTATTGTTGTTAGTGGCTTAGCTGAGGGAATAGATACTGTAGCACATCAAACTACAATAAGCGAAAAAGGTAAAACCATTGCTGTATTAGGCACGCCATTAAATCAGGTATACCCTGCAAAAAATAAAAATCTGCTGGAAGAGATTAAAAAAAATCATTTAGCCATTTCTCAGTTTCCGGAAAATTACCCTGTACAAAAACAGAATTTCCCAATAAGAAATCGAACGATGGCGTTAATAAGTGACGCCACATTTATTGTTGAGGCAAGTGAAAACAGTGGCACGAGACATCAGGGCTGGGAAGCATTGCGTTTGGGCAGACTGGTATTTATTTTACAAAACATCATAGATAACCCTTTGTTGAGCTGGCCTAAAGAAATGTTGCGTTATGGTGCTCAGGTTTTGACCAGAGAAGAAATGGATGACATACTTGACAATATTCCAAGCTTAACTTCAAGTTTTGATTTTGCTTTCTAATTTACCATATTTATCTATTGTAAATTACTCTCCAAGAGGTAAATCAGAATTATCTAAAAATTCTCAAGAGCTATGTTATGCTTTTAAAAATGGCAACAAGAGATATATTCAAAGGGCAATTGAACATTTACAAAATAATACAGATGTAGACTGGTCATCTTTTTTAAATAAGACAGTCACACTAGTTCCCGTACCGAGAAGTTCTCCGATACAGGAAGGAGCGTTATGGCCTGCCAGGGAAATTGCAGGTAGTTTATTAGAAGTAGGTCTGGCTAAAGAGGTGGTACCATTAATAAAAAGAGAATCTGCAATAAAAAAATCATCATTACAACCAAATGCAGATTCAAGACCATCAGTTGATGATAACTACAAAAGTGGTACTTTTATGTTGCGAAAATTTGATACTACAAAGTTGCTAATAACATCAATCCACGCGCCCACACGGGGCGCGACGTATTGCCTGGCATCGGAGCGACCGTTAACGATAGTTTCAATCCACGCGCCCACACGGGGCGCGACTTGTAGACTTTGGATATTGTAAAGTAACTGATTAGTTTCAATCCACGCGCCCACACGGGGCGCGACAGGGCGGTATTGGATATTGGCAAATGGTTAAAAGAGTTTCAATCCACGCGCCCACACGGGGCGCGACGTCACTGCTATACAGTTGGTTTATATAAATGGTGTTTCAATCCACGCGCCCACACGGGGCGCGACGATTATTTTTTAATACGTGCAATAATTTTACTATGTTTCAATCCACGCGCCCACACGGGGCGCGACAACCAATTCGATCCCGTGTTATACGTGCATCATTGTTTCAATCCACGCGCCCACACGGGGCGCGACGTTTTATTGATTTATACGATATATTTTTATTGCATGTTTCAATCCACGCGCCCACACGGGGCGCGACCTGAATGCGGATATGTCTGGCAGCAGACAGAGAAAGTTTCAATCCACGCGCCCACACGGGGCGCGACCAATTAAAGTCTTCTATAGACAGTAATAGAAATGTTTCAATCCACGCGCCCACACGGGGCGCGACCACTTCCGGATACGGTGCTCATTCAGCAGTTAAGTTTCAATCCACGCGCCCACACGGGGCGCGACATGACAGTCCCTTACAGAGCTATACAATTAGGACGTTGGTTGTAAGTACGGATCGGGGCCTAAAATAAGATAGGACGGTATAAAGCACAGTCTTTCAGTTTTTTGAGTTTGATATTATAGTTTAAAATTATTATACAACACATATTCAATACATTAAAATTTTACACTGTTATAAGTATTGAAATATTTTGTACCAGATACACGGTAGAATCAAATATAAGGAACTTTGAATTATAGTACGACTTTGTTAAACTATTAAAACATACTATTTTACCATGTTTAATAGCATTAACCTTTGCACCGGAAAACGTATGTTTTCCGGTACGATTCTAAGATTAAAAATAATATAATCAAATTGCTTAATATGTGTTATTTACGTGCCGCTATCTTATTTTAGGCCCCGATCCGGTCTTACAACCATTAGTATCAAATTCAATTAATGGTATGCATAATAATACCTAATGATAAAATTGAAATAAAAGCCCAGAGCACCACTCCTTGTATCAAAGGTTTTACACCAACTGAAGCTATAAGTTCCTTTGAAAGACCTGACCCTATTAAGAAAAGTGTAATTTTTAAACCAATTTTGGACAACATCACTATGATGAATGCTTCAGCATGGATGGCAGGTATAAATGTGTTGATCAGCATAGTCAGCACAAACAAAAAGATGAAGTAAGGTATTTTAACTTTTTTCGATTCGCTTTTAAAAATAAATATCGAAATAAAAGCGATCGGGATAATCCACAATGCACGTTCGAGTTTTATGGTTGTTGCAATCTGCAGGGCTTCAGAGCCATATTTATTGGCTGCCCCAACAACAGAACTGGTGTCGTGGATGGCAATAGCTGCCCATACCCCAAATTGATGCTGTGTTAGGTGAAGCAAATGGCCAATCCATGGAAACAAAAAAAGTGCAATGGAATTCAGTATAAAAACGGTTCCCAATGCCGTTGAAATCTGCTTTTCGTTTGATTTTATGATGGATGATATGGCTGCGATAGCACTACCCCCGCATACAGCCGTACCAGTTGATATCAAATACGATGTGTTGTTTTCAACTTTCAAACGTTTACCAATGAATAAACCGATTGTTATGGTGCTTACTATGGAAAAAACTGTAAACAAAAGACCTTGTTTACCAGCATCGAGCGCTTGCCAGGCATTCATCCCGAACCCTAAACCGACCACTGAAACCTGCAATAAAACATGTGTAAGTCTTTTATTAAACTTTGGGAAGGGGTGTTGAACAGTTTGTGCCAGTATCACTCCCATTAGCAGAGCAATCGGAGTATCAATCATTGGTAAGGTGCATACTAAAATAGCAACCATGTAAATAATCTTTGGAGTATTCATTGAGAAAAATTTAATTGCGGCAAACGTAACCCAAAGAAAATCACTAAACAAATCATTAAAATTGATGGTCTATAACTACAAGTTATAGTGTTTTTGGACGAATTCGAGGAATATTTTGACAAGACCAACAGGGTCAGGACCTTTTGGAGAAATGAAATAAAATTGACGGTCAAATTTGAGGTTTGGAGTGTTGATAAGCCTGAAAATATGGTTCGACAGTTCCTGTTCAAGCGCAAACCGTGAAACAATTCCAACACCATTTCCGGTTTTGATAAACGATTTAATGGCTTCGGTACTTCCCAAAAACATGATTACGTTCAATTGTTTAGGGCTAATTTGGTATTGTTGCAGGTTTTTTTCGATGATTTCCAAAGTACCTGAACCCCTTTCACGCAGTACCAATGGAAGTTTTAAAAACTCATTGTCAGAAACCGACTCAGGAATGGTATTGTTCTGTGCATCAGTAAATACAAGCAATTCATCATGAAGAAATGAAGAATACCGGATATCCGAATTCGTTGGTTTTCCTTCAACAATACCAATATCAATTTCATTTTTCAGTAGTCGTTGCTCAATGTACAGCGTATTCTCGTTTGTAAGTGAAAGCTTGATTTCGGGAAAACGTTCGTTAAACTTGGCCAATGCTGAAGGAATCACATATTGGGCAATGGTAGTGCTTGCACCCAAACGTAATTTTCCTTCTGGTTGTCCTTTGAGTTGGCTTAGCTCGAACTTAACTTCATTGTGGAGCGAAAAAATATGGTCAGCATAGGACAGTAAGATGCTTCCGGGGTGGGTTAAGTATATTTTATTCCCAATCCTATCGAAAAGTTTCACTTCAAATTCCGATTCCAGCTCTTTAATATGTTTGGTAATAGCTGGCTGTGTAATAAACAACTCATTGGAAGCTTTGGTAAAGCTTAAATTTCGGGCAACACATTGAAACACTTTTAATCTGAAATCAAACATGAGAAACAATCATCAATGGATAAAATTAGTATTAAATTTTTAAAACAGAGTTATATGATTTCCATGAACAAACAATGATAATAAAAGAGCATCCTTGTACCGGATCGGTACCTTTATTTCAACAATTCTATGACCCTTTTTAATTTCTCGGTTATTTCTTTGGTCAATGGTTCTATGGCTGGATTTTGAATTGCCATCATCGAAGCCATGGGTTGAATGGCGGCGACTTCAGTTGTTCCATTTTCTTTGTCCATTACAACAATATTGCAGGGCAGCATAACCCCAATTTTTTCTTCAACTTGCAGAGCTTTGTATGCAAAGGCAGGATTACAGGCCCCTAATATCTTATATTTTTTGTAATCGATGCCAAGTTTCTCCTTTAATTTCAATTGCATATCAATTGAGGAGATAATGCCAAAACCTTCCGTTTTCAGAGCTTCAATAACTCTGGTTTCAGCATCGTCAAAATTAGTATTTAAAATTGTACTTAAATTGTATTCCATTGTTTTGGGATTTAATATACTAAAGGCAATGTATTATTTTTCCATCCGGTTATTCCATCCATCATCTGATACACTGTTTTAAAACCACTCTGTACCATGTGGTCAACAGCTATTTTGCTGCGATGATTGGTTGTAACCAGAAAATAAATATACATTAAATTCAGAAAATAGTAATACAGTGTTATCGGAAAGGATAAATACATTGATTTCGTAAAATAGTGATGCATGATTCTTGGGGCCTAAAATTTGCCCCGGGGCAAATTTTAGGCCCCAAGAATTTAAGAAATCTGGTTAATATCGGTAAAAAAATTCATTATCGATATGACACGAAAAGACTTAAACAATTGGTTCATGTATTACGAGATTCACAAATTAAGACGGATGGGATTTAGTATTGCTAAGATCGCTCATTATTTAGATTATAATGAAAGGACAGTTAGCAAATACCTAAATATGAATGAACAGCAATATGAGCAGTTCCTTATCAAACAGTGTGAACGGGATAAGGTATTGGATAAATATGAAACATTCGTTGCAAATAAACTCTCCGAATATCAAGACACATCAACAGCCCAGATTCATGATTGGCTTAAAGAGAATCATCCAGATTTTCCGGAAGTATCCCCACGTACAGTGTACAATTATGTTATGTTTATACGTATCCCTCCGGATAAATTATGATTTAAAAATAATATAAAATTCCTTTTTATCAAAATCAAATTTAAAGTATTAATAATCAAGATAATGTCGATTCAAATACAGGCTGATTATTGAAAAGTGGTTTCCATTTGTGAGGAAGTAAATCATCCAGGGGTCGGCTCACGAAACGGAAAATATAGCACGTTAAGCTAGTTTCATTTCTGCAGTAGTCCATAATTGCGTATTCCGGACATAAACGGACAGTGAATCCGGGAATTGGCGGACAAAGATTCCGGAAATAAACGGACAGTGATTCCGTTTTTCGCCGGACAGTCATTCCGTTTTTAAGCGGACAGCTTATCCGGGAATAAACGGACAACTAATCCGGGAATAAACGGACACTTTTGTTGTGGTACATTTAGGCTCATTTAAAATTAGAAGATGGGCAGAAATTTTATCGCTATGGAAAAAGTTCGTAATTTATTACAGTTAAAGATAACGCATGGCCTAAGTACCCGTGAAGCGGCCCGTCGTTTAGGAATAGGTAAAACCGCATCAAGTGAATATATTGCCGGATTTACATCCAGTGGCTTAACCTTAGTAGAGGCAATGGCACTATCAGATTCTGATTTAGCAGGCATACTGGATCTGAAGAAAGTTACACAGAATGACCGTTATCAGGAATTATCAATGAAGTTTGAGTATTTTGAAAAAGAACTCAAACGTACAGTAGTCACTTTAAATTTATTATGGGAAGAATATCTTAAAACAAATCCTCAGGGTTATTTGTACAGCCAATTTTGCTATCATTGGGGTAATTTAAAAGATAGTACATAAAGTTCCGTGCTTTGTTTATTTTAAACGGTCGTTTTGAATGAATGTTTTGAGTATATTATAAACATCTATAAACATGTACAATAAGTGTATAAATAAACTGAAATTTTGTATTTAATATAACCATCGGAATTTTTGGTTTGTATACTCTTTAAAAATTGTATAAAAATAATATAAATGCTATTTTACAAAATGCTTGATTTTAAACCAAATAGATTATACGCGAAACTTTATGTACTATCTTTTAAATTACCCCCAAATACAAAAATGAAGGCTTTTTTTTATTTCCTAAAATGGTACTTTTATGTTGCGAAAATTTGATACTACAAAGTTGCTAATAACATCAATTCCAAATAACATTAATACCGTAATAAAACAATCTCACCAAATCATCGTTTATTTTTTCATGCAAAGTGAATGAAAATTCTCAAGTCATAATCCAATTGTAAAATAATTATAAAAAAACATACAAAATAAAGTTCAAATTCACATATCAAATTTTGTCTCATCAATAACCTGTCTCTCTAAATACCAGTTCTGAATTTTATCGTCAATAGCTCTATAATTAATGCCTATTTCTTTGAAATGGCGTTTAGCACAAATAATTTTACGTTTTTCACTTGTGAACCTGAGTTTTTCCATTTCTTCTTCTGGTTTCCCTTTGGTTTCACGTACTAATTGAAGTTTGAATTTGTTACCATCATCAAAGCGTACAATACCCCAATCGGGGTTGTAATTGCCAATTATACGAGGTAAGTGAATACGGAAACTACTTGGAAACTTAAAATAGAAAACAATATTATCGTCGTTGTGAAGTCGGTTTTCAACAAAATTGCGTTCTACATTACTGTCAACCTGTACATATTCATATAAGCCCTTTTCGCTGCTATCAATTGTTTCACGTTGTACAAATGGTATTTCATTGGGAAATACTTTGTTTACATCGTAAATAGATGTTTTTTCGTTAAAGAGAAATTCGAGGTTTTCAGCCACATGGTCTGCAAGGCATTCACGAATTACTTCAATGAACTTGCCTGTAAAACCTTCGGGATTCATAAATGTAAGTATCCTCTTTTCTTCGGGTATTCTTTGGTAAATCTTAAGAAGTGTTGTTTTGGTTAAGCCTGTTTCGTATGCTGCCCTTTCGATAAAATTAAATACAGGATAGAGTTCTGTTGAACCTTTACGAGTGACTGATTGTGGCTTTTGACCTTCTTCGGAAACCACTTTAAGGGGTTTGAATAATGAAATTTTATCACCGTTTGTAAATATTACGTGCTTATCGGTTTGATTGGTAATAAAATCATTCACTTTGTAGCCACGTAAGCTTTTGTGAAATTTATCGAAATTGAACTTTTGGTCAATTTGAATATTTTCATATTTGGTGCTTTCGTTATTGGTATTGCTTACTACTACGTTTATTTTGGCATTTGTGGCAGTTATTTCTTTGAGTTCAAAAAGAATTTCGGTAATGACGAATTTTCCTTTGGTTACAGTAATAATGGGCTTTGGGAAGTTTGCAATACTTAAACGATTGTTGCATTCTTTCAATAGTTTATCAGTATCTATCTTAATTTGATATGTAGTATTCTGAGCTATCTTTTTCCAAAATTCCTTAAAATCGTTACTATTAAAAATAACATCCCTACGTTGTGCGCTGCGTTTCTTTGGTGTAGGGCGTGGTGGTGCTGTTTCGCCAGCATCACGGTATTCTTTTTGCAAATTGTTCGCAAAGGTTTCGTAGCTCTCGTTTGCAATTACCGTTAGGATGTTGACTTGTTCACCTTCAACCCTTACACCCTCTTGATTGACTGCTAAACGAAGCCCACGACCAATTTCCTGACGGCGTTTTGATTCTGAAATAGTTGTATTAAGTGTGCAAATTTGAAATACGTTTGGATTGTCCCAACCTTCTTTGAGTGCTGAATGGGCAAAAATAAAAGATACTTCATTAGAGAAAGAGAGTAATTCTTCTTTCTTTTTCATAATGAGTTCAAATGCTTCTTTTTCGGCTTTGCGCTGTTTGTCGTTGCTTGCTTCGTCCTCTACAAAAATTTCGAGTTCTTCGCCGCCTTTGGGTTTTTGGCGGTAAGAAGCAAAATAAGAGGATTGAACATTTTCGGGCTTTTGTTCTTTAAAACGAGGACTTTTAACTTTTAGCTTTTCAAATTCTTCATCAAATATTTTGCGTATTAAGCCATTGTTGATATAGTTTGCCACACGGTCGATAAAGAAAAGTGATAACACCTTAATTCCTTTATCTTCGAGGCGGTTTTGCATTTCGATATGTTGTTCAATGGTTTGTTGTATTTGCCAACGGAACACAGCCGGGCGTGATGAACCAACTGTATCATTAAGTTTTATAATTAAACCGTTTTCAAAACGCAAAAACGTGTCGTGTTCGGCAACACTTATTTCATCTACTTTATAACCCTCCTGATGTTCGGGGCGATGTGTAACGCTATAAAGATTTTCGTTTTGTTTCAGTGTAATATCTTGTTGTACTGATTTACCGTCCTTATTAATATAAACCCTCACTTTGGCAGAAATACCACCAGTTTTTGATACAGATAAAAGGCTTAAAAAGGGTTGGTTTAGATTTTCTTCCTCAGATACACCAATTACTTGAATTTTTTTAACAAGATTTTGGCGGAACGCCTCTACAGGAGTAAGCCTGTAAACAAGGTTTGGACTGGTTTTGTGCGTAGCACTATACCGGAGTGCAAACAATGGTTTAAGTGTCCGTAAAGCTTGTTTTGCCTTATCGGTTTCCATGTTTTGCGGTTCGTCCATTATAATAATGGGACGGGTTTTTTGAATGTACTCATAAGGCAATAATTCGCCCTGAAGCTTTTCGGTAGATTTAAAGATGTTGTTTGTTTTGCTGTTGAACGCTGCAAGCGTGATAACCATTACATTGATAGATGAAGAAGTTGCATAGGTTCGTAAATTTCCAATTTTGGCACTATCGTAACCAAATTCATCTATTCTTTGACCACTGTATAGCTCTAAAAAATGTGTTTTGGTCATTTCGATACTATGAAGTACCCCTTCGTAAATAGCTACACTTGGCACAACAATTATAAACTTGTTAAAGCCGTAGGCTTTATATAAATCGTGAATGGTACGAAGGTAAACGTAAGTTTTACCTGTACCAGTTTCCATTTCGATAGTGTAACTGGGATAATTCCAAACATCATTTGAAACCCCGTCGAGCATTAAACCGCTGTCAAATTCAACACTATTGGTAACAGTTAGTTGAATTGCTTTATCAATGTTATTTTCTTGAACAATTTGAAGGTTTTCGAGCAAAAATGTTTCTTCGAGTGATTCTTGTGGAGGAATATTGGGTACAATATCGTTTTCGTCAATTGCATTGGTTTTAATGAGTTTGTAACCTTTCTCGAACCGCTCCATGCCCGTATCCGTCCGGTGAAATACATATTGTAACACAATTATAAACCGTATAGCTTTGAATAAAAAACGAAGCTATGAAGAATCCAGTGAATCATAACCGCCAAAATGAAATGTTTGCCTTGGTTAAGTCCAGCCTGGGTAGTGAAACTCCGAGGGATGAATTTTTTAAGCGACATGGCATCACAGCACACACCTATTATTATTGGTACCGAAAATATATGAATTCAAAAAATATCACCGAAGATACCTTTATCCCGGTAAATATTCCTCAATCAATACCTACACCAAAAAAAATAAAAGAAACTGAGCAAAACATTACCGTTTCAAAGAAAACAGAACTGGAAATTTCCTATCCAAACGGAGTTAAGTTAAAACTTACCCAGGAACTGGATTTAACAATGCTCCGTTCCCTGATCAGTATAATGTAAGGAGAAATGTTTTCTCTAACATCTTCGCATCAGTATTTTTTATATTCCACGCCTACAAATATGAGGTGTAGTTTCGATTCCCTATGCGGTATTATTCAAGACAAGCTGGAACGAAAACCAACAAGCGGGGAAGTATATGTATTTTTAAACCGGGTCAGGAACCAGGTTAAACTTCTGCATTGGGAACACGGCGGTTTTGTCCTCTACTATAAAAGACTTGAAAAAGGAAATTTTGAGATGCCATTAATGGAAAATGGTACTTTAACATGGGCTCAACTGGTTATTATGATAGAGGGTATATCGTTAAAAAATATAAAGTTTAGAAAGCGATATCGTGAGGAAAAATGTGCGTAATTACATATTTTTTTCTTTGTAAATTGGATAATATTAATTATCTTTACTACATAATGGAAAACGAATTAGACCATATCAATTTAATAAATACTTTAAAAGAAAGGATTAATCTTTTAGAGGAAAAAGTTGTCGAACTTACCGGAGCGCTTCAGGAAAAAGATTATAACTTATTGTATACCAAGGAAGAACTGGAGAAGTTACGTCGTATACTCTTCGGATCCAGGAGTGAATCCTTTAAAAATGAAGGTAATTTTGTACACCCAACCCTGGGTTTTGATTTTGGTGAAACAAAGGAAGTTTTGGAGCCTAAAACTGAAACCGAATCAGAAATAATTACTTATCAGCGTATTAAGTTGGCAGAAAAAGACAAACAGATTACAGTTAATTGCCGTATGCCTTTACCAGCACATCTGCCAAGAATAAAAGAAGTGATTGAACCTGAAGGGGATTTAAAGGGTGCGGTAAAAATAAGAGAAGAAATTACAGAAATACTTGAATATAAAACTGGTGAATTATATGTTAGACAGATAGTTCGTCCGGTTTATGCATTTCCTGGCAAGGATGAACAACCTATTGTGATTGCTGATATTCCATCACTTCCAATTCCAAAAGGCATTGCAGGAGCAACTCTGATAGCATGGATTTTAGTCTGCAAGTTCGTAGATCATCTCCCATTTTACCGTATAGCTAAGATTTTCAGGAGAGATGGTATTAAAATATCAGAATCAACTATAAATGATTGGTTTAAATCTGCATGTATATTACTTGTTGTTCTTTATGACAGACTTGTAGAAGTGGTTAGAAGTCAGGATTATTTGCAGGTCGATGAAACAACAATAAGGGTTCTGGACAGAAACAAGCCTGGAACCACTCATCAGGGCTACCATTGGGGGTATCATGCTCCAATGTTAAAACTAATTTGCTTTCACTATGAAAAAGGTCGAGGGAGGGAAGGACCAGAAAACTTTTTAAAAAATTTCAGGGGAACACTTCAAACAGATGGGTATGCAGGCTATAATTCCTTTGAGAAACCAGGCAAAATAAAATTGTTGAGTTGTTTAGCCCATATTCGCCGGAAATATAAGGAAGCAATGGATAATGATACTCCACGGGCAACCTATGTTCTGCAAAAAATACAACTGCTATATGCCATTGAAAGGGAATGCGAATTATTAAATCTGGATTTTAATGCCATAAAACATATGCGTCAGCAGAAAGCAGTACCCATTTTGCAGGAACTGGAAATATGGCTTAAAGAAAACAAGCTACAGGTACTTCCTAAAAGTGCCATTGGAAAAGCAATAGATTATACTTTGAACCTTTGGGAAAGGCAAAAAAGGTATGTCGATGACGGTCGTTACAAAATCGATAACAATTTGATTGAGAACCATATGCGCCCCATAGCGTTGAGTAGGAAAAACTTTCTATTTGCCGGATGTCATGAAGCAGCCCAGCATGGAGCAATACTTTTTTCCCTTTTTGGATGTTGTTTAAAAAATAATGTCAATCCTTACCATTGGCTTGTTGACGTTCTTAATCGTTTACCAGATTGCAAAAAATCTGAACTGGATGATTTGCTACCTCATAAATGGAAACCAGTTACCAATAATCTGCCTGTATTTGAATCGACATTATCTTGATTATTAATACTTTAAATTTGATTTTGATAAAAAGGAATTTTATATTATTTTTAAATCATAATTTATCCGTAGGGATACATATAGTCTAATATTTGAGGTATTTGTTTTAATAAGAAACGGTAATAATATAAATAACTATCTATAAAATGAATTTATACGGACAAGAAAGTAAAAGCATTCCACAAAAATTAGTCATCCATATTTTTGAGATTTTACTTTTGTGGTCATCTTTTTGGATTTTATTCCAAAATGGAGGAAATTGGTTTGAAAATCATTTAAACATTAACAATTCAACTGGAAATATTGACAGAAAGATAATAATCTTTGTTTTCAATATTATTATTTTTATAAGGCTGTCATTTATGATGATTTTTATGCTTAAAAGAAAAATACCCTGGGAAGAAAGCGTTAGCATTCCATTTGCATTTGCGCTCTATTTCATTGGATTTCCATTGTTTGTATTACCTTGTTCTCAGCAAATCGATGGACTTGATTACTTTGGGATTGTAATCTTTGTATTAGGATGTATTCTTAATAGCGGTGGAGAAATTTTAAGGAATAATTGGAAAAGGAATCCTGAAAACAGAGGGAAAATTTATACACAAGGGTTTTTTAAGTATTCCAGACATATTAATTATTTCGGAGACCTTTTATGGGTTATTGGTTATTCAATAATAACAAAAAATTTATGGTCAGTAACAATTCCTATTTTCTTGTTTAGTTTCTTTGCCTTTTACAACGCACCTAAACTCGATAAATACTTGAAAGAAAAATATGGAAATGATTATGAACAATATGCGAAAAAGACAAAAATGCTGATTCCATTTATTTATTAAGCAATATTATCATTGAAATTAATTCTTGTAATGAGGGATAAAAAAAAGGTGTATCATATAAATTGGCTGGACTACTGTCATCTAGTAAATTTGAAACTGGCCGGCCATATTTATTATCGTTATGGTATATATTTAATAACTGTTTGGACATTGCTTACTACAATGCCTCAATGAAGCCCCTTTTTTGACACTCTTATTCTATTTATAATAAAAATTAATATATAATCTAAAGTGAATTGACCAATCCAAAATAGGTAAAAAAATAAGGATCCTATGAAAAATATTATTGTTCCCATGGATTTTTCAGATGGAGCATTTACTGGGTTGCATTTAGATTTGATGCGTGTATTTCACATTGACCGTGCTCATATACAAACTCTGATATATTTGAAATTATCGGTTGCTGGTCATTTAACAATCTTACTTACCCGTACACGAGTCCCTTTCTGGTCCATTCGACCTGCAAAAATATTATGGATAGCTGTAATAGGAACGCAAATCATCGCTACCATGATTGAAGTTTACTGCTTATTTATGACACCACTAGGCTGGGGTTGGGCTTTATTTGTCCGGGGCTATGCATTATTATGGTTTCTTTTAAATGACCGAATAAAACTATTGGCATATCGGATATTGGGTTAGTTTGACTTAACCCCCGAAAAGTATGGTAGACCTTATAAAGTATTAATATTCTATTATATATATAATTGTTACTAAATTCGACTTTTAGAGATAAAATGTAATTTATACAATACAGAGTAAGAGTTAAGGTACTTATCGAATCTGTCTCAATGTAGTTGTGTCAGATTCAAAATTAGTATTCATTAAATTTATATATTAAGTTTTATATAAGCAGATTATGAAACGGTGAAAAATACCTTTGGTTTTTTAATATCTCATATTGAATTATTAAACCGATATGTCAAAGAACAAAAAAACATATCAGTTGCTCTTGTTTTTACCACTACCATACTTTTCGGGGGTTTAATCAAACTTACCCAAACTCGTAATTCACGGTTTTGACTCCAATATGTTAAAACATCTTGAGTTAATGCATTTGCTACATTCTCTAATTCTCTTTTTCTTCTTTCGTAATCAGGATTAAGTAAATATTCATCCTCGGCTCCTGCCATTTTTAAGAGGGCTAATGCAGTTAAATCATCATCTCCTAGATTTTTTTGGTCTGCCTGAAAAAGTTCTTTTATTTTTACAGTGTATGGCAGTGAACTGTATTTATCAAAATAAATAAACTTTGGAATTTTAGGTTTAATTATTTCCCAAACCAAATTATTTAGATTGTGATCTGTGTATAAATTTTTGATTTTAACAGAAAGAGCATCTAATGAATTTTTATCATTTCCATTTTCTTCTTCTATTGTATCAGTGTTATTTACAACTTCCTTTAGGTTTTCAATAGTTTCTGCTTTTGTAATTTCATTTTTTATATCTATAGAAAAATTTAAATCTTTAAGTAAGCTCTTAATAGCTTCTTTTTCATCAAGATTGAGTGTATAGTAAAGTGTTCCTTCATAAGATCTAAAGAGTGTTAAAAAATTATTTTTGAAAATATTTTCACCGTAAAGTACCTCAATTTCATTAATTAAATCTTTCTCAATTTCAAATTTAGCTGAAACTGGTCTAAATTCATCGATGTTAACACCTTTCATACGGTCTTTCTTTTCTAACCAGGCAGGATACTGTTCTTCGACTTTGAATTGTACATTAGGCCTTGTTGGATTAAGTCTATAAAGGGCATGCAAAAAAGAAGTTTTACCAGATTCATTCTTGCCTACTAAGCAAGTAATGTCATCCTGAATTCTAACAGGGGAGGAATCAAGAATGTTGCGGAAATTTTTTATCGTAACTTCAATCAATTTCATAGATGTTGTTACTTTTAATTTTATTTAGACTAAGTTGGTAATTTATATGCTATACTCCATAAATGTAAAGTTAGCTTTATTCATCCTTAATACCTTAAATTTCTTCATTATCCTTTATTTCAAGGTAACTGTCCGGCTATGTACATTCCCTAATGTTACTTAGTTACAGCTACAATACCTTACCACAATACTGCCAAATTAAATCCCTACCTATTCTTTGGCTTAGGTTTGTGAGGTTTTAAATCAGGATATTTTGGCTGGTTTGGTGGGTCAACTCGTCTTCTTTTGTCGTCAGTCCCATCTTCTTTAAGTGGTTTTGGTCCAGGTTTAATAGCTTGAATTGTTTCCATAATAATTAATGTTTTAGTTGTAAATCATTGAATTAAATTAAAAGAAAGGATGTAAATCCTTTTCATACATTTTTCCACTGATAAGACCTCTTTTTCCAATCAATCCCTTTTGTCTTTAACATTTCTGTTATTTCTGCAATTCTCTTTTTCCCTATACCATCAATAAAGGTTATATCGTCATCCGGTGGATAATTTAATAGATCTCTTATACAATTAATTCTATTCCGTTCTAATATATTGATTGTACTTTTACTTAAATCGGTGTCTTTTAGAGGTGTTTGTATATGGTATTCTTCTTCTTTCATATTATTACATATCCCGTTTTATATTTATTTAATCTAAATTAAATTAAAATCAATTTTGAACCTTAAAATTTACAAAATAAGTTGAACATACCATTGTAAAATTCCGTCAAAATATTAATAATATGTATTCAATATTACGATTTTATATGAAATATTTTACCTACTGGCTCAGTTATTTATCATAAATTGCCTATACTTATTAACAATGCCTTCAAGTCCGGTTATTTCTGTATATGAATGTAAATACTAATTCAGATAAAACAGTCTTAATTGTCGAAGATGATTTTGCTTCTGCCCAATTCTTTATTGAGCTACTCAGTGA
This sequence comes from uncultured Bacteroidota bacterium, assembly GCA_963766305.1. Classification (GTDB taxonomy): domain Bacteria; phylum Bacteroidota; class Bacteroidia; order Bacteroidales; family JAAUTT01; genus JAAUTT01. The sequence goes on along the minus strand of CAVYAE010000038.1, from coordinate 24,106 downwards.
ATTTGATGTGAATATTTTAACTTCTGATAATGGTTCTTCCACTTTTGAGATTTTAAAGGTTCATGATGTTGATTTGGTTTTACTGGATATAAAGCTACCTGACACCACAGGTTTTGAAATTATTAAGGTTATTAGAAATTTATACGGGGATAAAGTTAAAGTTATTGCCCAGACGGCTAATGCTTATAGGGAATGTTCTTATTATGAAAATGCAGGGTTTGATGGTTATTTGTTGAAACCTATTTGTACCAATGATTTTAAAAGCCTCGTGGTTAATTTATTGTCATGTTAATCCTTATGTTGGAATTCTGGGATGTCACATTTTAACTTGGGGAAAGTCATTTTTTAACCTTTAGTAAATAATTTGGGCGTTACCCGTTGGGTCGCTACGTCCAGGCTACGCTTCACTTCGGAATCCGTTTTTTGAGTAAACTCAAAAAGCCGTGTTCTCCCCCTCCCATCGCTAACGCATTTTAAAATATTGATTTAACTGCCTGTTAATGTTACCGCTTTCTTTTTCTTATTTTGTGGCTTGTCGTATTTAATAACCAGGTAATGATCCTGATTATCTACTTTATAGTCAAAAAGAGCTAACAGGCTTATTACTAAATCTGTATATTTTTTGACATTCTTATGATTGCGTATCTGGCTGATTTTTATATATTGTGACTTTGTAATGTTTAGTTTATCAGATAATTGCTTTAGATTTTTAACCTTTTCAAGTTCTTCAATTAGCAGGTTTTCCAGTTCTTTATATTCCAGGTATTTTACTGTTTGTATGTTCATAGCCAGCCTTATAATTTGGAATAGTTGTATGCTGGTCAGACTTTTTTCTTTTTTATAGCTGTTAAAAATTCTTTGGCTGGTTTAAAGGCCGGTATATTATGTTCCGGGATTATTATTGTTGTTTTCTTTGAAATATTCCTGGCTGTCTTTTTGGCCCTTTTCTTGATCAGAAAAGTTCCGAAACTTCTCAGGTATACATTTTCCCCTTTTGTCATGTTATCCTTTACTGTACCCATAAGGGATTCAATGATTCGTGTGACTTCTATGTTTTCAGCTCCGGTTCTTTTTGCTATGTCCTTTACTAGGTCTTGTTTGGTCATTTTACTATTTTATTGATTATGAACGCTAATATATATTTTATTTTTTAAAACCCGGCAAATCCTTAAAATTATTTTTATTAATAAAAAAGGCCACATCTTCTCGACATTGCCTTTTCCCCCAACAAATCCAAACTATTATGAAATAGTCATTTTATCAGTTTTAAAGATAATATTTTAAATGACATTTCAGAGCGCAAAACGCTTAGAAAAATCCAATCTCCCCTGGGGGTTGGGGGGAGATTTAAACAAAAACCACCCACCCTTTCAATGGTATGAAGCCTTTTTTTAAGCGGTATAAAAGCAGACCGGGGTTATTTCCGTTCACTCCACCCGGAACACACCAGTTCACAAGCTCACCGGTGCGATTCCTGGGCTTCATTTCACTTCAAAACCCCGGACAGCTTTTTTCTTTTTGAATAAACGGTTTTGATACATTCCCTTGAAAAAAAGGGAAAGAATCAAAACCGTTTAAGGCTTCATGGCACTTTTATCCCACTGAGCAATTTAACCCGGCATCGAGCCAGGTTAAAATGGTTGGGATATGCTTCGTAGTTAAGGGAAGTATATTCATTCAACTTTTGCACAAAGTTAGCCTGTCGGTCTGAAACAGCCAAAAGACTACGGCATAAAGCCGCTTCACGTTGTTTCGCTTTTTATTCCGTTTCCTTTTACCCTTATTCATCCACTAAAGGCTGTTACAAGCACAAAAATTGATTGAATTAACTTATTTTATTAACTTTGTAAAACTTTATGATTATGAAAACAAATTCTATGAACGTATCAACTGACATCGAAGTATTTCAAATCTTCAGTAAAATTTTAGATGAAAAGGACGCTAAAACTGTTCTTAATTGGGTTGAAAATAAACCTAATGAAATTATCGAAGATTCTCAAAAGGGCCTTGCAACTAAATCTGATATTTTTGAAATAAAACAAGAAATTTCCAAGTTATCTCTTGAAATTGCCAAATCTCGGACAGAACAAATAATCTGGACTGTTGCATCCTTTGCTGTTCTGTTTATCGCAGCAGTAACTTTCTTAAAATTTATTAAGTAGCGAAAGCTACTTTCTTTCAATATTTTGACAAAGGTGGGCATCGAACCCGTCTTTGTCAGTATATAGGCTAAATATGCCCAAAGCGCCAAAAATGTAAAGTTAGCGATAAGAGGGGTAATTTGAAAATTTTATTTATTTTATAATTCATTATAAAATAAATATATGGCTTTTATTTAAATGGTAAAGTTTAACAAAGAATTATTAAGTATTTTTGAAATGGCAACTTTTGTAACTATCACTAAGTAAATAATATATTTTGTAACTTTACATTTTTGTAGCGTTGGGCATAAATAGCCAAGATGAAGTTAAAATCAAAGGAATTGATTTAGGGGAAATGCAAACAAAACTTTTACAGAAGGTTGAAGAATTGACATTGCTATTGATTGAACAAAATAAAAGTTTTACTGCATCAATTGATAATTTGAAAAGGGAAAATGAGGCATTAAAAGCAAAAATGGAGTCGATTTCCAATAAATAGATTTTTGTATAACCTTAAAACTTAAATATAATGAAAAAATACTTAATATTTTTATGCTTATTATTTACACAAATCATAAGTATAGTAGCACAAGAAGATGATTCATACAGAAATATACGAATAAACAGAGATAGTATTATTATTTATAAACGTGAGAAAGCCATTAGTGATGCTGAATTTATTTTTGAAGCTACCATGACTTCAGAAGAGTACTATTTACGTATTGATAAGAATGGACTTAACCATAATATGAGGTCTGTCATAGCTACAATTACAAAAGTATTTAGGGGAAACCTTAAGCCAGGAACTGTTGAAATATTGGACGAATTATTTGATACAAATATTGTAGTAGATCAAAAAAGGGAGAGTTATAAATTACATCATGCTCTAACCCATGGAATATTTTTTTGTAAGTCAAACAAAGAATTTCCTTATGATTCAAAATATAATATTCATCCTGTTGATAACAAAATGATAATTACAAATACATCTGTAGGATTTATTAATTTAATAGCTCCAACATTAGGATGGTATGAAAAAAAATTTCAAACCAAAGGTGAAATTTATCAGTATATTAGTACATTACCAAATATTGCCATGCCAGTTATTACTGCAGAAGATACTACCATAAAAATCAGTGATCATGTGTTTTATTCGAAAACTTTTACCAAAATGCAACTCGATTCAATAGAAAATGATAAAAAGTTTAAAATAAAATCCCAACAAACATTTAATAATAAAGATAGCCTTAAAATTAAAAATACCAAATAAACAGGATGTGAATTTTAATCTAATATATATTATTGATTATAAAAAAATTAAAGTATGAAATATATAATATTTTGTTGCCTTTTTGTAACACGGATTATTATCGTAAATGCGCAAACGGCAACAATAAGGCTAAATATGCCCAAAGCGCCAAAAATGTAAAGTTAGCGATAAGAGGGGTAATTTGAAAATTTTATTTATTTTATAATTCATTATAAAATAAATATATGGCTTTTATTTAAATGGTAAAGTTTAACAAAGAATTATTAAGTATTTTTGAAATGGCAACTTTTGTAACTATCACTAAGTAAATAATATATTTTGTAACTTTACATTTTTGTAGCGTTGGGCATAAATAGCCCATTTCGTCCTTATTTATGTTTTTCATAATTGATTTTTTGATAACTCGTAGGTTAACAGGATCAACGATACCTTTGGATCGTCTGTATATTTTGATTGTGTTTTTTATGTCTTTTGAATTGGCATAGCAGCCAACATAAATCACGTATTTAAAATTGTTTAAATCAATATCATCGAAATCGTCTACTTTTTTGATGTAAAAAATAGTACTCTCGTTATCCCCATTTACATAATATTCCGCAGCACGCTGCAGGTATTTCTGCATATCGGAATCATGCTTTTTCATTTTATTATAGTGTTCCCTAATTGAAGCAGTATCCCTTGAAAAACCATTTACAATACCAACAACAGTAGCCAGTTCGTTAAGTCTTATGTAACTGTTAAATAAATTATCTTCATGAAAAATAAGCTGTTTTGTAGTTTGGCTAAAGGCAGAAAAATAAGAATAAGAAGTAAGGCTAATAAGAACCAACAAAAATTTAAAATATGAGGATTTCATAATTTTAGGATTAATGAATTATAAAGTTTACAAAATGAAATTTATCGGCCCTCATGCTTACCCAGATATGGTGTAAAGCAATTTTAACGTAAATAATTCCTAAAATGATATAATGCATAAATCATTCTCATATATTGAGTGTGCGTATCCGACCGGTAAACTACATCTTGGCTATTTTTGCCCAACGCGCCAAAATTGTAAGGTTAGCCATATTTTATTGCAATTAAATCAATTGTACAAAGTTTAATTGTATTTGAAAACAGTTTAATAATATATTAAAAAAGGGGTAAAATCTTTACCCCTTTTAATAATTTAACTTAAATATTAAAATATCAATTTGTTAATATCATCCTTTTCGTATCTATTAAAGTTCCATCGGTAATAAGTGCGTAAATATACATACCTGCAGTAAGGCTGTTACCGGAAATAACCAGACTACCGTTTCCCCGGTCATTAATTGTATATGATTGAATTTGTGATCCTTGAAGATTGTATATATAAATAACTGCATTAGCAACATTTGAAGGTAAATAATATCCGATAGTAGTATTTTGATTGAATGGGTTCGGTGCATTCTGTGCTAGTGTTGCTACTTCGTTCTGTGCCATGTTTTGTGTTGGATTCGAACTTGAACTAATAGGAACCTGGTCACTTTGTGAAGTAGCTGTTTTAACTGCAGTTCCGCAGCATTTATTAAATTGAATGGCCAAAGTGTTTATCTGCTTTATATAATTAATACTATCTGTAACACGTTGGTTAACTAATGTTTTGATTGATTCTACAAGAATCGGAATTAAACCGATATAATCAAGGCTTAATATTCCATTTCTATCAGTATATACCAAATTTGGAAATATTTTCTGAACGTCCTGGGCTATAAATCCCATATGAAGATGATTATACAAAGCTGTATCTGTTGCAACAGATGTTGTTTTCGTGGTATCAGTTCTATTAATAAGTTTATTATATCCATTGGTAATTAAATTATATGATACTCCTTGTAAACTAGTTAATTTTATTAATGGATTAACAATATTATTAATATTTATTTTTAATCTTTTATCACTATATGAAGTTATCGAACCAGTAGCATATATATTTCCATTTACTTGTAGTGCAGATGAAGGGGTTATTTGTCCATATCCAATGGCTAGCCAACCATTTGCAGAAAGATACATATTTTGTACAATACTTCCTCCTGACTGTGTACGAAACAACATGCCTATATTACCTGTACCGCTATTATCCCTTGCGGAAAGGAAACACCATGTGATAGAAGAATTGTAAGCACACATACGAAAATCTGCTCCTAAACTAGCAGAACTGCTGTTAAAACTTGTATTTGCCCCAACTTGTAAGTTTGTATTAGGAGTTATTCCTCCTATTCCCACTAAACCAGTGCTTCCTACTTGAATTTGAGAGTTTGCATTTACACAAAATATAAATGCTATGACAATTGAGAATATTTTGAAGTTTTTCATTGTTATTTATTTTAATAGTTTTTTAAGGATATATAATAATTACTTTTTATTAAATGTGGGTACTTTTGTACTTTACCAATTATTACTATTAACAGTTGTTGGACTTGTTGTAGCATTGAAAGTACTGCCTATTTGTACATTGAAACCTGCTCCTAGATTTATTACTGATCTCGCATTGATATTTATATTTGCGCTGTTTTGTATAGTAACATTGTTAAGAGTTGCTGAATACCCAGCCTTATAGGTGTTTGTGCCTGTAAGGTTAGTATTGGTAAAGCTTTTTGTTCCTGCTAACATTACACATTTATACGCATTAATACGACCAGCTCCAACCATTCCAGGGTATTTGCTTGCATCTTTTATGGGATCAGCTGTACTTTTTATTATAGATTTGGCTTTAACAGGTCCTAAATATGGGTCAACACTTTTCATTAATGCACAGACTCCAGCTACAATGGGAGTTGCAAAAGAAGTTCCACGATAACTACCATAATAAGGCCATGAATTATTTGTGCCATCAGAGTTTTTGGTACAAGTTGCTCCCAATACAACATAACCCGGTGAACAAATATCCACCTGTGGGAAAAACGAATGTGTTACTTCGGTTCCATTAACAAAAAATTGATGATAATCAAGTGTATCCGTACTTGAAACTGTTATAATCCTGTTATCAAAATAGCATGAAAATGGGGGTATAGGTATAAATGATGTTTGATTGTTATTTGTTACATAACAAGCGTCTGACATGTTTCCCTCATAACCATTACCTGCAGCAACAACAAGAATTGTACCTGCATTTAATATTTCCTGGACATACAATGAATCAGCAGCCCTAAGTTGTGGTATACCTGAATATGCATCATAGCATAGAGAATAAAACCAACTAATTGAAATAACATCGGCATGTAATACATCAGCCGCATAAGCAGCACCCACAGTACCCTCTTCACTATAAAGTGCATACAACTTAGTATTAAACCCAATCGAAGCTAATTGGCCGCCTCCATTTGTTTGAGCTCCAGCAAAGGAAGCAGTTGTAGTTCCGTGATTATTTTGAGTAGGATCAGTTTTAAAGGTAACTATTGGATATGAAGAATTTAAATTATTCTGATATACAGTATAAGGATCAGAATAATGTTGACCATTGTATAGTGGATTTTTTATTTGATTCATTAGATCCGGGTGATTAGGATCGAAATAACTATCTTCAACTGCAATATATACACTTGAATCTCCATGTGTGATATCCCAGGCTTTATATGCTTGAGTTTTGTATAAGTGCCATAACCATCCTGTTGTATCTGGTAAGGTAAGAGTCCACATATAATCAGATGGGTTATAACAATATTTTATTGGTGCTGGAGTTACTACACATGAAAATAATTCATTTGCATTATTTTGCAAGTCTTTTTTCATAGAATCTGCATCATCATTAAACTTAATAACATAAATCTTTAATAGTTCTGGGTTTTTTGCAAAAGGAGCTTCCTGTATATAAGAATATACATTATGATTTTTAAATATCTTATTCAGTTTATCATTGTTTGTGTAATTATAAGCATTTTGTAAAATAGCAGGCTTGGCATCTTCTGATTTAATCCAAACCCTTAGCTTATTAGATTGCGCTGATGACAACATTGGAATAAAAAACATGATGAAAAAAAATATTTTCTTCATTTTCTGGTTTTTAATTTGTTAAAATAAAAAAGGAAATCAATTACAATTACAATTTTTAATGTTGAGTACATTGAATTTATGTAACCATATATGCCTCCTTTCTATTTTATTCCATTACAACTAACTAATAATTTGCTATTTAATTAATAATTATTTAGAAATTTACAGGTTTCCTGATTATTACCAATATTTAACACACAAATATAAATGTTGTTATTAAATTGCTTAGGAACTGATATAAATGAATCCATAGTTTCAATTGTATAGACACAATTGCCATCAACAGAATATAATTTAATAATAGCATTAGCGTTTTGAAAGTTACTAAAAACAAGTTTAGAACCTTCTTGATGAAATATAATAGTCGGAACATTTATAATTGTTACAGCTGTAGTATTAACTGTTATTGATAAAACATCTATAGCTGAACTCTTACATCCTGCCGAATCAATAACATATTGATAATAATTAGTTGATCCCATTGGTTTAAACCAGGTTGGATTTGCAGAAGAATCTAATACTCCAGTAATAGGAGTCCAATAGAATTTCAATGGGAGTATACCTCCACCAATTTGTTCAGTACCAAATAAAAGACTATCACCTTTTATTAAATTAAATTGTTCCAACCCACCTTCAATTATATAGAATGAGTATTTTACATTAATGCTGTCCGTGGCTACTTTACCTAAGCTATCTGTAATTGTTAAATAAAAATGAAATTTATTTACTGGTGGCGCCCATCCTTTGAAAATGGGATTTAAAATTGATGTGTCACTTAGTACATAACTTGCTATTAAATAAGTATTAAATAAATGTATTTTATTCATACTCCAACAATATTTATATGGGGGGGATCCATTTAATATTTTAACTTTGGTCCCTAAATAATTAATTTTATTTTCACAAAAAGCTGTATCATTACCGCAAGTGATAGTATATTTTTTTGTTTGAGCATTTATACTTAAACAAAAAACAAAAAGCATTAAAACTAAATATTTTCTCATATACATTAATATTAAATCCAACTAGTTTATAATGAATACTTTAAAACTGTATTTTGAAAAACTATTTTAATATTGCCTTGTTTTATTAAAAGTTACATTTAACTTGTTGCATATAACATAAATAATAAATTGAACAAAATTACTCCGCGTAATCATTTTTATAGTCGGTTAGTAGTTTGGGATACTTATAAACCTACTTTTTGATATCCTAGTCTGAAACAAATATACAAATTTGGTTTCTAAAATCCTAATTTTTTATCCCCTCCTCCGATATTTCAGCGTCGGTCACAAACGATACCACCTATCGGTGTAAAATGATACCACCCAATAGAAGTTAAATGTAAAACATTAAAAGACAAAGCTATTATGTATTTTCATAAAAAATGAAAATGCAAAGATAGTATGAAACAGACCATTACGTGTTGTCACTGTGGAAAAATAGTAAAGGGTAACGAATGCATCAAAGGACAGCGCTATTGCAGTGGATTAAAATGTCAACAGGCACGCAAGAACAAATGGGAAAAGAATAAGTTAAGTCAAGATAAGCAATACAAAGAAAATCGAAAAAAGCAAAAAGAACAATGGCGCAAGGCACGACCTGGTTATGAATACCAACGATCGTACCGGAACAACTCATCCTCAATACGAAATTAAAAATAAGGCCAGTCAAAACAGACGCAATCAAAAAAAGCAAAAGATTGTAAAGACAGACGCGTCAAACTCTAAAGGTGGGTTCCCATCAGGGTTATACAAGATTTTACCGTATAGTACGGACAGGAGAATAAATATTGTAAAGACGGACGCGTTAGTAGTAGAAATCCGCAGATATCAAGGGTTACAGACATAATTAATGAAGAAATTAACAAAATTGTAAAGACGGACGATATTGTAAAGGGAAAAGGTGGGAATTTAAATTAGCGAGGTAAAAACTTGCAAAAGATGAACCTGACAATAGAAGAAATAGATACGAGCCTGTCGTCAATGCGATTAATTCGACCGGCGCAGATAAAGGAGATGATAAGATCGTTAGAGCAATTAGGGCAGTTACAGCCGATAATAGTGAGGGAAGAAGGTAATAAATACCAGCTGATAGACGGCTTTAAGCGTTATTACGCCGCATATGAAATGAGCAGTGCGGCATTAGATGCCACTGTACTGGAAGTAAGTGAAGCAGTTGGCAAGGCGATGATCCTCAGTTACAATAAAGAAGCCAATAGCCTTGTAGAGTATGAGGAAGCCCTGATAACGTACAGTCTGAATAAAGATCACATGATGGATCAAAAAGAGATATCGTCATTGCTTGGCTATAGCAGGGCCTGGGTATGCAGGCGCATAGCCATGATAGAGAAACTTGAACAGGTAGTACAAGACGAGTTACGTTTAGGAGTTATAACCAACTCGCATACAAGATCAATCATAAAATTGCCACGTGGCAACCAGAGGGAAATATTAGAGATAATAACCCGCAATAACCTTACCAGTCGTCAAAGTAGTATACTTATAGATAAATATATACAAACAGGCAACAAAAAAGAACAGGCTTACCTTCTTGATCATCCAATGGAAGCTATAAAATCCGGGGAAAAACAGGGAGATATTTACGATAACCGTTTAAGTGTACATGGTAACCGTTTGTTAAAAAGCATAGAAACCTTACGAACGCACCAGGATATGTTTATAGGGCAATTTACCAATCACCAGACAGGCCAATTGCAGGAAACAGAGAAAACAATACTGATGCCAAAAACAGGCCCAATATTAAAGAAAAGCCAAAGTATAATAAATATAATCACCCGAAAATCATAAAAGCGATGAATGACCAGGAATTAGAAAACAGTATAGTGACCTTATATGCCAGGGGCTGGTCCATACGCCGTCTATCGGCCAGTTTAGGAATAGGTCGCCCACGGGTACGCAGGATATTAGAGCAGGACAAACAAAAAAGGGAAACAGAGACATTGCCCTTTACCCAGCCAGTTAGTCGTGGCGTGTCAATAATAGATCCATATAAAGATTACATAAATGAAATGCTGGCAGCACATGAAAAAATAACCAACCAAAGGCTGTATGAGATGCTACAGGAAAAGGGGTATACAGGAGGAATAACCATTTTAAGGGATTACCTGGTAAGTGTTCGTGGCAAGAAAGTGCAGGATTTAATAACCTGCGTGGAAACAGGCCCCGGACAAAGAGGCTCACACGATTGGAGCGATTACAATATCATGTACGAAGAAACCGGCAAGGAAGAAAAGACAACCTTCCTGAGTTTTATACTTAACTACTGCAGGCGACAATACATAGAAGTGGTGGAAGATAAGACGCAAAGAACATTATTAGACTGCTTGGTTAACACGTTTATCTATTTTGATGGAGTTCCTTATGAAGTAAAAAGCGATAATCAAAAAGCCTGTGTCGACAAGTGGTCAGAAGGCAGGCCGGTTTTTAATAAAACCTACATGGAATTTGCCACCCATTACCATTTTGCCCCGCTGGCTATACATCCGGGTAAGCCAAGAGAGAACCTGAAAATAGAAAGGCCGTTTTATTACCTGGAGACTAATTTTTTAAATGGACGCAAGTTTAAGAATAAACAAGATTTAAAAGAACAACTCGGGCAGTGGCTCTTGTATTATAACGATACCCGCACGCATCGCACAACAGGAAAACGGCCAATTGATATGTACAAAGAAGAGATGCCCTATTTACAGGCTCTTCCCGCGGTACATTATGATACAAGCCAGTTCGGTTACAGAATTGTCAACAATGAATCGGCCATCCAGTGGAACGGGTATTATTACAAGGTGCCAGATGAATATATGCACCAAACATGCCCAATACGTGCCAGCGCAAGTGAAATAACCATCTACTCACCGGATTTTAAAAAGATTAAACAATATACCATCCCTGCCCCCGGTACCCATAACAAATATGTAGGCTGGAACAGGAGAGAAATCTCACGTTCCATTTCTGTCAAAGCACAAGAACTCATAGAACGCCTTAATGAGATGGGACCTATAATGCAGCAATACGTGCAGGAGATAAAAAAGCTAAAACCCAGGCATTATTTAGACCATCTACGGCACATATTATCCCTGAAGGCCAATTATTACCCTGAAGATATAATCATAGCGGTAAACAGGGCATTACGGTTTAAAATCTATGAAGCATCGTCGATAGAGAATTTTTTAACTGTCAATGCACAAAATAAAAGTGAGTTAAGATTGTTCCCAAAACAAAACACTAAAGATGAAAAAAAGCGAGACAGAAACCTTTAAGGAGAACTGTAGATATCTGGGATTATTAACATTGGCAACCAATCATGAATCAATTATAAAACAAGCAAACGAAAAGAATCTCGGCTTTTTTGCATTTATAAACCAGGTAATAGAAACCGAGGTCAATGACCATAAAGAAAAGAGTATCCGTTACCGGATAGAGAAAAGCAGGTTACCTAAACCATACAAGTTGCTTAGTGATTTTGATTTTACCTTCCAGCCTAAGTTAAGAAAACGTCTGATCATGGATCTGGCCACGATAGATTTTATTGAGCGTAAAGAATCTATATTGCTGCTTGGTAATTGCGGAACAGGGAAAAGCCATATCGCAAGGAGTTTAGCACTAATAGCATGTGAAAAAAGATACCATGTTTATTATACTACCTGTGCCAGTATGTTAAACGATCTGAACATAGGAGTTTATGAAAAGACCCTAAACAAACGAATGCGAAAATACATCACCTGTGATCTTTTGTTAATAGATGAAATGGGACATGACCGCCTGGAGCTGGAAGTAACCAAAGAGGCCCATTTACTCTTTAAAGTCATAGATGAACGATATAAGCAAGACAAGCCGATAATATTTACCACCAACATAGAAGAAACCGATTGGGCAGATTATCTTGGTGACCCTATATCAACCAAAGCCATACTGGATCGTATCTTTCATCATTCCATAAAAATAGAAATCAAAGGCCCAAGTTATAGAAAACATGAAAGTGAACTGTTACAACAAAAATACAATACCGAGCAAGATGAAAAAACGGGAAGCGACTGACGGTGATGTTTTATACCGATTGTTGCAGGGCACTAAGATTAAGTTCTTAGTGCCTTTTTTAATGTTTATAATGGGTATCGAACCCATTATAAACATACGGGAAGCTCCTTCCGGATCAGTATTACCCGATTGTTACAAATATGATTTTGAAATACCTGAATTTCTCATCGTTTTGCACAAAATATAATGCTTTACAATAACCTTATAATAAATACTTTGAAAAATGGTGGTATCATTTTTATCTGTTAGGTGGTATCAATGGTAAGCGATGCTGAAACCGATATTTAAATTACTGCAAAACAGCTATATATAATAGAAATTCATTTGTAACTAACCCGTTTAAGATGCATGCTTAATTAAAAAAGTGAGACTACAATTTTATCCCGACTTATAATACTAATTTGCTTAATGTTAAATATATAATTAAAAATTACGTAAATAAATTTAAATAAAAAGTATTAATAATAGTTATTATTGAAAAACCTATTATTTGAAAAGCTAAACTCAATGCTAATTAATTTTGCTAATTTCTTTTAATATTATTTTTTTTCATCCAATTGCAAAACTTTAGTTCCGTAACGTTATATCGTCTTGCAATGAATTTTTAAGTTGATCCATTATTTAAATACGCTTCTATTTCATAATGGAAAACATCAAGTTTGCTTTTCCCCGGGCCTTTGGGTTTTCCTAATTTCATCCCGGATAACTTTCTAGATTGAAGTGCTTCACGGGTCCTTTTACTTATCAGGTCTATTTCTATTTCTGCTGCCATGGAAAATACCATTGCCATCACCTTACTTTGAATGGAATTATCAAGTTGCCAATTACCTTTAACGGTATAAATTCTAATTCCTTTTTCCAAGGCAATTGAAATAATTTCCATGCATTCCAGCATGCTTCTTCCTAATCTTGAAAATTCACTTAGCGAGATAGTGGGCCAGGGCCCTCTACTAATTTCTCGCTTAGCGTAAATCCTTTGTAAATCCATTCTGGTTTATAACTAATCACATTTATCTATATCATGTTAAGAATTATGAAATTTCCGAGCGGACGCAACCAATGCCAGGTATTGGCGCCGGTGCCAATTTGTTTTATAGCCATTGGAGTATTGAATTTCTGTATCAGAACACCGGGTACAAAATAAGCAACAAAAATGCCCATGAGCTGGTCGAGAATTTATTGCCCGATGAAGCATCCTACATAGCCCAGGATATGAACACTTTCTCTAAAATATTCCCATTGTTTGGCGATGTTTATAACAATTATAAATTAACGCCTCAATGTACCCATCCATTATTTTAAAGAATATTTCTCATTTAAAGTCTATTTTTTAAGAAATTTTAATTTTTAATTAATCGGATTTTAATCCCATACTCTATAATATTAAATAATTTTAATTGTGATAATTAAACTATTTAAAATGAAGCATATAATTATGTTTTTGGGAGTATTTTTTATTGTATCAATTAATTTTGTTCATGCCCAAAAATTCAAACATGACTCTTTAACTTTACCTTCATTTAAAGAATCAAAAACAAAGATACTTATTATTTCTGATGAAGATAAAAACATTGAACTGCCATCAACTATCAATGCTATTAAACTTTATAACCTTCTTGGTCATTTTAAGACTTCAGTAACTATTTTAGATCCTGGTCAATATACAAATCATGAGATTGATAAACATGAGGTAACCTTTTATCTTGGAAGTAATCCTAAAATTATTCCTCCCCAACTATTTATGAACAATGTGTTGCATACAAAAAAGACTGTAATTTGGGTAAATAATGGTATTTTGGCTTTTTGTAAATTTAACAACTTTGACAAAAAATATGGATTTAATGTTTCCTCTTTTGATACTTCAGGAAGTTACAAAAAAGTATTCCATGATAAACAAATATTCACCAGAGAATCCGCCAATTTATTCTTTATTAAAGTTTCAAATTCCAAAAAGGTAAAGGTAATTGCAAATTCTTATTCGGACCTATTTCATAACGTAACTCCTTATATAATAAAGTCTGGTAATTTGTATTATATAGCAGATATGCCAGTAGAAAATGTAACACAATCTGACCGTTACCTATTATTTGCCGATTTATTGCATGATTTTATCGGAGAGAATCATCCTGAAAGTCACCAGGCAATTGTTAGAATTGAAGATGTAACACCGCTTCGAGATCCACAGAATTTACATAAAATAGCAGAAATTCTTTCAGAACGAAATATTCCTTTTCTAATAGGAGTTGTTCCGTTTTTTGTTAATCCAGCTGAAAAGCAATATGTGAGTTTGTCAGAGCGTCCAGAACTTGTTAAAGCAATAAAATATTGTGTTGAAAAAGGAGCAACTATTGTTATGCATGGAGAAACACACCAATATAAAGGTGAAACAGGAATTGATTTCGAATTTTGGGATGGTTCAACCCATAAACCAATTGCCAATGATGATCCAAATCAAATAACAGATAAAATTGAAAGAGGCATTAATGAATGTATAAAAAATGGAATTTATCCACTAATATGGGAAACTCCACATTATGCTGCATCGATAATGGATTACAAAATTTTCTCAAAATACTTTGGTTCAGCGATTGAACGTCGAATGGTAAATGACAATTTCAAATATGGTCAGTTTTTCCCATATATAATAAATAAAGATATTTATGGACAAAAAATATACCCTGAAAATCTGGGATACCTGCCCATACTAAATAAGGACAGTTCTGAATTATTTATTGCCAGATTAATTAATAATGCACAAAATATATACAAAGTACGAGACGGCGTAGCATCATTTTTCTTTCATCCATTTGTTAATACCGATTATTTAAAAGAAATAGCAGATAAGATTTGCCAGTTAGGTTTTTCGTTTGTGGATTTAAGGCTTCAACCCAATTTGGTAAAGACCAGGGATGTTGTTATTATAAGTGGATCTCAAACATATACGATGAATGTAAATCATTCATATTTATATGAAGTATACTACAATAAAAATGGTGAAATTGAGAAAAGATTCTTATCAAAAAAACCGCTTACTGGATTAGTTTCTAAGAAAGTTGTACTAAAATCAGATGAATTTTATATAGCTGAACCTGTAAATAATCCTGATATATACAATAAAAATTTGGAAAAATCCAAATCATCATCACATAGCTGATCATCGGAGTTATTTCTTTTACAGGATCAAATATCCGATATGCCAATAGTTTTATTCGGTCATTTAAAAGAAACCATAATAATGCATAGCCCCGGACAAATAAAGCCCAACCCCAGCCTAGTGGTGTCATAAATAAGCAGTAAACTTCAATCATGGTAGCGATGATTTGCGTTCCTATTACAGCTATCCATAATATTTTTGCAGGTCGAATGGACCAGAAAGGGACTCGTGTACGGGTAAGTAAGATTGTTAAATGACCAGCAACCGATAATTTCAAATATATCAGAGTTTGTATATGAGCACGGTCAATGTGAAATACACGCATCAAATCTAAATGCAACCCAGTAAATGCTCCATCTGAAAAATCCATGGGAACAATAATATTTTTCATAGGATCCTTATTTTTTTACCTATTTTGGATTGGTCAATTCACTTTAGATTATATATTAATTTTTATTATAAATAGAATAAGAGTGTCAAAAAAGGGGCTTCATTGAGGCATTGTAGTAAGCAATGTCCAAACAGTTATTAAATATATACCATAACGATAATAAATATGGCCGGCCAGTTTCAAATTTACTAGATGACAGTAGTCCAGCCAATTTATATGATACACCTTTTTTTTATCCCTCATTACAAGAATTAATTTCAATGATAATATTGCTTAATAAATAAATGGAATCAGCATTTTTGTCTTTTTCGCATATTGTTCATAATCATTTCCATATTTTTCTTTCAAGTATTTATCGAGTTTAGGTGCGTTGTAAAAGGCAAAGAAACTAAACAAGAAAATAGGAATTGTTACTGACCATAAATTTTTTGTTATTATTGAATAACCAATAACCCATAAAAGGTCTCCGAAATAATTAATATGTCTGGAATACTTAAAAAACCCTTGTGTATAAATTTTCCCTCTGTTTTCAGGATTCCTTTTCCAATTATTCCTTAAAATTTCTCCACCGCTATTAAGAATACATCCTAATACAAAGATTACAATCCCAAAGTAATCAAGTCCATCGATTTGCTGAGAACAAGGTAATACAAACAATGGAAATCCAATGAAATAGAGCGCAAATGCAAATGGAATGCTAACGCTTTCTTCCCAGGGTATTTTTCTTTTAAGCATAAAAATCATCATAAATGACAGCCTTATAAAAATAATAATATTGAAAACAAAGATTATTATCTTTCTGTCAATATTTCCAGTTAAATTGTTAATGTTTAAATGATTTTCAAACCAATTTCCTCCATTTTGGAATAAAATCCAAAAAGATGACCACAAAAGTAAAATCTCAAAAATATGGATGACTAATTTTTGTGGAATGCTTTTACTTTCTTGTCCGTATAAATTCATTTTATAGATAGTTATTTATATTATTACCGTTTCTTATTAAAACAAATACCTCAAATATTAGACTATATAAAATCATATGTAATTTCGAAGATGCTAACCTGTTGACTTATAAGAATAATAATAATCTACTTTCTGACATTAGATATTACCATTCCATCCTGTATAGTAACTACCCGTTCTGCCTTGTTCACAACCCGTTGGTCATGAGTAGAAAATATGAATGTTACGTTTTCCTCAAGATTCATTTTTTCCATAATTTCCAGAAGATTTTCTGTCGATTTTGAATCGAGGTTAGCTGTAGGTTCATCCGCAAGTATAAATTTTGGTTTCGATACCAGCGCCCTAGCTATTGCTACACGTTGTTGCTGTCCTCCTGATAACTTGTTGGGACGGCTGTCCATCCGATCACACAGACCAACAGCATTGAGTAGCTCTTTTGTCCTATTTTCCCTTTCAGTTTTTGATTTTCCTAGCAAGTGCATAATAAACTCCACGTTATCTTTGGCTGTGTGTTATTTTACCCCAGGTTTCTGGAGCATCAGGTAGTGGAATAAGTTCAAGTTTATAACAATCCTTATCCCTAACCATTTCTTTTCCTAATATTTTCTGATTGTAATCAACTACTATTGATGATTCTTTAACAAGATCGTCATTGTTATAATCAGATTCCATCCATGATTGGTATCCCTCCGGATAAATTATGATTTAAAAATAATATAAAATTCCTTTTTATCAAAATCAAATTTAAAGTATTAATAATCAAGATAATGTCGATTCAAATACAGGCTGATTATTGAAAAGTGGTTTCCATTTGTGAGGAAGTAAATCATCCAGTTCAGATTTTTTGCAATCTGGTAAACGATTAAGAACGTCAACAAGCCAATGGTAAGGATTGACATTATTTTTTAAACAACATCCAAAAAGGGAAAAAAGTATTGCTCCATGCTGGGCTGCTTCATGACATCCGGCAAATAGAAAGTTTTTCCTACTCAACGCTATGGGGCGCATATGGTTCTCAATCAAATTGTTATCGATTTTGTAACGACCGTCATCGACATACCTTTTTTGCCTTTCCCAAAGGTTCAAAGTATAATCTATTGCTTTTCCAATGGCACTTTTAGGAAGTACCTGTAGCTTGTTTTCTTTAAGCCATATTTCCAGTTCCTGCAAAATGGGTACTGCTTTCTGCTGACGCATATGTTTTATGGCATTAAAATCCAGATTTAATAATTCGCATTCCCTTTCAATGGCATATAGCAGTTGTATTTTTTGCAGAACATAGGTTGCCCGTGGAGTATCATTATCCATTGCTTCCTTATATTTCCGGCGAATATGGGCTAAACAACTCAACAATTTTATTTTGCCTGGTTTCTCAAAGGAATTATAGCCTGCATACCCATCTGTTTGAAGTGTTCCCCTGAAATTTTTTAAAAAGTTTTCTGGTCCTTCCCTCCCTCGACCTTTTTCATAGTGAAAGCAAATTAGTTTTAACATTGGAGCATGATAGGTTGTTCATCCCGTACTGGGCCAAAAGTAAATTAGAGCTATGTAATATGCAGTTATACAATATGATAAAATTAATTATTTTTTACTTTATATATTTATAACATGCACATATTAAGATTATTAAGTTAATAAATAGAAACTAACTTCTTTTTACCAACCTTTTATAGGAAAATGTCGTTTTCCAAACTGATTTAGCTTCTAGTCATGAAACTATTTTTCTTCCTTATTTTTTGAAAATGACCCGACTTTAGCCCCTGCAAAGTCTAGTATCTTGTAAAACGTCCTTCGACTCCCGATATTGAAAAATTTCATGATTTGATAAGTTGACTGTTTCTTGGCATCGTATAATTCTCTAACTGCCGGGGCGATAGCCTGGTATTTTTCTATTAACCCCTTTGGATGCCCCCCGTTCCTTCCCCTCGCCCTAGCTGATTCTAAACCCGCCCTGGTGCGCTGGATGATGATATTTCGCTCGTGCTCTGCCAGGGCGCAGAATATTTGAAATATAAGTATACCTCCTGGTGAAGTTGTATCAATCGGGTCGTGAAGTGAAATTATATCTATTTTCTTCCTCGCTAACGTGGCCACCAGTTCAATGAGGTCCCTGGTCGAGCGACCCAGCCGGTCCAGTTTCCAGATCACTATAGTATCACCTTCCCTGAGGCAACTCAACATTTCTTCAAAGGCCGGTTTAATGGTTTTTATTCCTGATACCTTGTCTGTATATATGCTTTGACAACCGTTTACCTTCAAGGCGTCTATTTGCAGATCGAGCGTTTGTTCCTGGGTACTTACCCTGGCGTAGCCAACTTTCATGTTCAATTCATTTATACCGCTTACACGGCGATTCCAAATATACGGTATTTAAATACACGGTACTATATTATGGTATCAGATTTAAATCGTTTTTTTCTATTTTTAGGAGAAATTTACCCGTACCGGAAAACCCTCGTTTTCCGGTACTACTTTTAACCACTAAACATTCATCCCATGAGTAGAATTAAATTATTGCAACCAAACGAAATTAAAGATTTTGACGCCCCAATTTTACTTAATATACCACAGAAACAGCATTACTTCTCTGTAAGTAATGATATGGAGATTGAATTAAATAAATTACGACACCCATGCTCCAAGATCGGAATGCTCCTGCAATGGGGTTACTTCATGTATCATGGTCGATTTTTTGAAGTAGTTGACTTTCGACATGAAGATATAGATTTTGTCGCTAAACAATTGCATTTTAATCCCAAGCATCTTAATTTTCATCAATTTTATATTAAACAGATCGCTTATAAACACCGGGAACAAATTTTAGCTATGTCTCAATGGAAGCCTTTTGATGAAAATGTATTCAATCACCAGGTTACAAGATTGGTAGAACAACAATTCCTTCCCCGGAAGATACTCTGGGAAACAAGGTCATACTTGTTTCGTCAAAAGATTGAAGCTCCTGCTTATGATAAATATTTGCGAAACATTGGTGATGCTATGACCTTGATGGGAAAGCGCATAAATGAAACCTTGAAAAAGTATTTAACGAGCGAACATTGTAAAGTGCTGGATGAATTCATGGTTAAAAAAGGAACTCACTACCCGGCAGAAATTATTCAATATAGAACTATCAGCCAATCTACTAGACCTAAAAGTATAAAACAAAGTTTAAATCTATTTAATACATTAAAAGATCGTTTTGATAAGTTGAAAAATTTAATTGAAAAAGTTAACCTGCCAGATGTCATAATAGATTATCATGCACAGTGGGCAAGTATCGCTGATACTGACAAGATTGAAGACCGCTCTGATAAATATCTTTTTTTACTATGTTTCCTGATCCGTCAAGTCAGGCTTCGGCATGATTTCTTAATCGACATTGTCCTGCAATGCGTTAAAGCAGCTGAAAACCAGGCGAAAAACCTGCAACAAGAGGAGTATTTTAAAGATCAGCGACAACGCAAAAAAGCTACCCAGTTATTGATTAATTCGCGCCAAAAGTACCGGCAACAGGTGGAAGAAATCAAAAATATCTTGAAAAACCATGCCAGTGATAGTGATAAGATTATTGAAATTCAAAATATTTTGGAAGCCGAAAATGAACTTACCAAAGATCAGGAAAAATTGATTACAACTATCGAGGTTGAAATAAACCTGGATGAAAGAACTGATTCTTACCGTCAATGGGAGAAAAGTTGCACGTGGCTGAGCAATAGAATAAACCATGTAATTAATAACTTGATTATTAATGCTGGAAGTTCCGATACTAACTTGTATCAAGCTATCAAGGATTATACAGGCAAGAACGGGAAAATAACTTCTCCTGCCGATAATTTGAACTGGTTGGACTCGAAGCAGCAAGATTCACTTTGGGTAATTGACGATTCCACGGGAAAAGAGATCTTTCAAGTTCATCTTTACAAAATGTTCTTGTATCAAGCCATCAATGATGGCATTAAATCTGGAACGCTCAATTTTGATCTTTCCTATCGCTACCGGTTCCTGGAAGAATACCTTATAAGCAAGCAAGAATGGAAAGAGAACAAGGAACAATTATTGATGGATGCCGAAATGATTCACATGAAGGATTATAACGTTATTAAAAATAAGTTGGAAGAAGATTTAGATAAGCTTTATCACAAGGTAAATGAAAACTATAATCTTGGACTTAACCCTTACTTGAAGTTTGACAAAAATCGTAAAATAGTCATTACAACCCCGCCAGTAGAAAAACCAGATTTAGACAGGGTTGCTGAATATTTCAAACCAGCTCAATATGTTTCTATCCTTAATGTATTGTCAGACATTGAAAAAGCAGCACCTTTTTTGCACCATATTGGGCATCAAAGTAAAACCCATGAAAGGAAACGCCCTGCTCCGGAAACCTTTTTTGCTGCAATCATCGCTTTAGGATGCAATATTGGAGTAGAAAGGATGGGAAATATATCAAAAGGAATACAGTCTTCTTCCCTCAGAAATACTAATGATTGGTATTTAACAGGCCAGGCTTTGCAAGATGCCAATGATGCCATTATAAAGATCAAGAATGAATTGGCTTTACCTGAATTACACTTGAGAAACCCTCGTGAACGTCATACTGCCAGTGATGGACAAAAATATTTATTATACTTGGAATCTCTAAATGCATCTCATTCATACAAATATCCTGGATACTCCAAGGCAGTAGTGGTCAATACGGCGGTTGACGAGAAATCTTCTTTATTCTTTTCAACAGTCGTCACAGCATCCGACCGGGAAGCAATCAACGTGATTGATATGCACCTGGGTAACCCCGTTATAAAAAGTACTATTCATTCTACCGACACGCATGGTTCAACGGAGGTGGTTTTCGCCATGATGCACATATCAAGATATTTCTTTTGCCCCAAGATCAAAGATATAGGTACACAGGAACTGTACAGTTTTGTCAATAGAAAAAAATACATCGACCTTGGATACCAAGTACTACCAGATCATTACATCTAATAACCAGTTAATAGAAGATAGTAGGGATGATATTTTGAGATTAATGGTATCATTAAAGCTGCGGAAGAACTTCTCCCTCCAGTTGTTAAAACGTCTTAATTCTTATGCCAAACAAAATCCCTTGCAAAAGGCAATGAAAAAATAGGAAAAATTACTCGTACTTCATTCATACTTAGATATTATGATGACCTTGAACTACGCCAATCCATTGAAAAACTTTTAAGCCATATCGAGCTCATGAATCGTTTTTCAAAAGCTGTATTCTTTGGAAATAACCAGGAGTTTCAAGTGGCAACGAAAGATGAACAAGAAAAAATTATTTTATGCGTATTCACCCAGCAACCCCATCTTACCCCCATATTACACCAGTAAATTTTTATCTATAAATTGCGGCAGCAGATATTTAAGCTGAGATTTTTTGGTATCATTGATATTACGGATAACATATTCAAGCCATTTTTGGGGATTAATATCATGTTTTTTGCATGTGCCAAAAAAACTGTAAAACATAGCTAAATTTTCGGCTCCATGGTGCGATCCGGCGAACATATAATTTTTCCGACCCAAAGCCAAACCTCTGATAGCGTTTTCAATTGCGTTATTGTCTATTTCCAAATTACCGTCTTTAAGGTAATGCATAAGCGTATCCCAACGATTTATGCAATAATCAAAAGCTTTGCCTATGGGACTTTTGGGTAATACTTTACTGCGATTATCAGCTATATATTTACTAATTTCATTTAATATTGGTAATGCTTCATCAAGTCTTAACGTATGGCGCAACTGTGCAGATAACCCTTCCTCCCTTGCCCTTCGTTCAATAGCATATAGTTTTTGTAACATTACCAAAACAGTGGAAGCCCTCGCCTTATCGTTTTCCAGGGCTCTCTCTACCATCCGCCTGGCATGGGCCCAGCAACCAAGATGTGTTACCCCTTCATTTCGTGCAAAATGTTCGTAAACGGCATACCCATCTGTTTGTAAATATCCTTTATAAGTCGACAGGTTTTTTAATGGAGCATCCAGTCCCCTGCCTTTGTGATAATCAAAAAATACTGCGTTTTGCATCGGAGCATTGTACACCCACATGTATCCCTGATGGGTGGCTCCCGGTTTATCACGATCCTGAACCCTTATTGGTGATTCATCGACTTGCAAATATGGATTCTCTAAAATATAGGCTTTATGAACCGGATATAGTGGCCAAACATGATTGGAGGTAAGGCTAAACCAGGAATCCATTGTGGATGCCGGGATATGAACATCCTCTTGTTTAAGCATTTGTATTTTCCTATGTAATGGTATGTGAAATACAATTTTATCTACTATGATATTGGATAGCAACCCTGCCCCTGCTATACACTTTGGAATGGGACGATCCAGGGGGGCGATGACCTGCCTTTGAGCACCTTTTTCATCTTCCTTTGTCATGTAAACTCCTTGTTTATATCTGTTTATATGACACCTCGCAGGAGTATATTCCAATTCATCTGTTATGTTTGTACCTATGCGTGTCATCCCTGACACATCTTCTTTAGGTTCAATGATAATTTCATTTACCGGCAAATGTGATGGTAAGTTGAGTCGTCCCGGATGTGGTTTGGCAGGTTTAGACCTTTCATAGCTAATTTGCTGCTTGTCAGCTTCTATTACTGCTTCTGTTTTTTCATCATTAAATTCAAAGGGTATCGTTAGCTGGTCGGGGTGTTCATTGGACTCAAAACGCTCACGTTTGGCACCAAAAAACATCCTTTTTAATTGGGCTATTTGGAATTTAAGATCATCTATTGTAGAATTCATTTCATCTACTTTAGAAGCTAATTCATTAGCTTCTAAAACTAGTTTTGTCTTTTCAGCAGTAAGTTGTATAATTTCTGTAATCAGAGCTGAGTTTGCTGATTCTTTTTGAGCAATATTTTCCAAAAGAAAAAGTTTTTCTTCAGGAAATTCGGGAGTGATATTTTGCTCGTTTTGCATAGCATAAATATAGCCAAAAGTATTGATTTCATTAACGTTTTAACAGATTATTTTTCTTTAAAATAGCTTGATTTTCTAATCGTTGATTTAGTTAAAACACCATTGAAGAAATCCCTTTTTGAAGCTGCAAAAACTCTTCTATTTTAATTTTTC
>CAVYAE010000037.1:0-151769 GCA_963766305.1 uncultured Bacteroidota bacterium | reverse complement strand
AATAAAATTCCATTTGTACTTAGACTTAGAAATAAATTAGTAATTGCTTTGACTGGAAATTCTAAATGTTCAAGTACTTCAGTACAGACAATAAAATTATATTTATTAGGGATTGTTTCATATATATTATGTACATAAAAATTATAACTTGGGAAGGATTTTTTTGCATATTCAATTCCTTTGGAAGAAAAATCATAACCATTAATACTATTTAAATTATAATTATTATCTAAGTATTTAAGCAAATGACCAGATCCACATCCAAAATCAGCTATTTTTAAGTTTGTTAAAATAATTTCATTCAATTTAATTAAATTAATTATTTCTTTAAAAAATGTAATTCTATACTCATTATTATAATATATTGTTAATTCATTTTCATCTGAATAAAATGCATCATAAATTTCTAAACTGTTTTGTTCTAAAGATGAAAATTTCCCATTATTAAAATATTTATTTAAGATTGGCACTTCTAATTTATTTTTTATTATTTGGTAACCAAATAAATTTAATAAATTTAATAAAATGTTTCATTTTGTATTATTTTCTTCAATAATATCCACTTTTGTTCTATTAAAATACTTCTATGAGAGTTTTCTATCATTTTCCCGTTGCCAAAAAAATCTCCATTTATAACATTAAAAAATTTTGCTTCTGTTATCCAATCTTCTATGATTTCATTTCTATTTATCATTATATTAACATAATACATCCCCGCCATCAAAGGAAACTTAGTAATTTCACAATACATTATTCCAGAATATTTTATAAAATCAAATGGTTTATTAGCTATTTCATTAGATAAAACAGTTATAAGAAATCCATCTGATCTAGTAATTGATAGAGCGACTCCAACGTTAGAGTAAAATGTATTTTCAGAAATAGTATAGTGTATTGCAAATATAATTTTTTGTCCAGTAATTAAATCTTCTATCTCATTGTAGTTAGCGTTTAAGAACTTTAAGTCAATAATTTTAATTCTTCCTTCACCAGTTCTATCTTTTCTTAAATCTAAATTGGTTTTGGTAATTAATACTCTATCATTTACGTAATAATCAATAGCATCTGAAGGTTTACTCTTATTAAACGATATTTCACCATCTTTCAAGACAATACATTTATTACAAAGATTTTGAATTGATGACATATTATGACTAACAAATAATACTGTTCGACCTTCATTTTTTGACACATTTTCAATTTTTCCTAAAGCTTTTTTTTGAAATACTGCATCCCCAACAGCTAATACTTCATCAACAATTAGTATATCAGGCTCTAAATGTGCAGCAACAGCGAAGGCTAGTCTTACATACATACCACTGCTATATCGTTTAACTGGTGTATCTGTATATCTTTCAACTTCTGCAAAATCAACAATTTCATCAAATTTTTTTCTAATTTCCGACTTAGTCATTCCTAATATAGCCCCGTTTAAAAAAATGTTTTCCTTCCCGGTTAAATCTGGATGGAAGCCTGTTCCTACTTCTAATAAACTTGCTATCCTTCCTTTGATTTTTACTCTTCCTGTTGTTGGGGATGTAACCTGAGATAGTATTTTTAATAATGTGCTCTTCCCTGCTCCATTATTGCCTATTATTCCTAAAACCTCACTTTGTTGGACTTCAAAATTAATATCCTTTAATGCCCATATATAATCATTATTGGATCCATCACCATTTTTATATGAAATATTATTATTTTGCCCAATCATTAAATTAGGATCTTCTTTACCTCGAATATTAGCCCAGAACTTTTGAAAATCGCTGCGAATAGTTCCTGTTCCTATTGTTCCAAGCCTATATTGTTTGGATAGATTTTCGACCTTAATTACCGTATTGCTCATGCAATATTATATATTATTAGTTTCTATTAATTTAACTATATCTAACAATGTTTTTTTACGCTCTGAATGTAATTTTACTGGAATACCTTTAAAAACAGACCATTCATTTAAAGATTTATTAATTAAACTCATAGCTCCAATTGCGACACCCTCATTAATTGTAACATTAGGTAATACCACACAGCCTGCTCCAAGTTGAGAGTATTTTTTTATTAATATTTTCCCTCCTATCACATGAGTATATTTTTCATCAATCATTGGACCTATTAGGTATTCTCCTGAAAAATCATCTGTAGCACTAAATATTGTACAACGTGGTGAAAGTCCGGTATAATCTTCCATTTCAATCCCAAATTTACCATATAATGCACAATAAGCTGAAATATGAATGTAAGAACCTAATTTTATTGAACCTGAAAGTAAACAGTAATCATCAATTCGAACATTATCTCCAATTTCTATATTTTCAGGCGCATAAAATCTTGCAAATCGACTTATAAATACGTTATATCCTATCTTATTAAATCCAATTTCTGCTAATTCGGCTGATGTATAAAATGACTTTTGTTGCATAAATAATTATCACGTTTTTAATAGGAAATTAATTCTTTAATAAAATTGCATAAATCTATTACTGATTTTTGTTCCAGATCCGGATAAATAGGAAGACATAATACTTCATTTGCTATTGAATTAGCAATTGGTAAATTATTATATTCAGCAGATTGTAGTCCCTTATAGGTTGGAAACTCACTTATTAATGGATAAAAATAGCGTCGCGTATAATAACCTTTTAATTTTAAATCTGTGTAAATTTCATCTCGTGACTTATTAAATTTTTTTGAATCAATGAATATTGGAAAATAAGGGTAGTTATTAATCACACCATCCATTTCATTTAAAGTTTTAACACCCTTTATGTTTAATAAATTGTTTCTATATATTGAAGCAATTAAATTTCGTTTTTTTATTGCTTCATCAATATATTTAAGATTTAGTAGACCAAACGCAGCCTGAATTTCATTCATTTTAGCATTAATTCCTGGAGCAACAACTGTAACTTCATCAGCAAACCCAAAATTTTTTAAAAAATCTATCCTATTTTTAGTTTTTTCATCATGACATACTATAGCTCCTCCTTCAAAAGTATTAAATACCTTCGTTGCATGAAAGCTTAACACTGATAAATCACCAAATGAGCATATTGGTATATCATTCAAACGTGCTCCAAAAGTATGAGCTGCATCATAAATTACTTTTAAACCATAGGTATCTGCTATTTTTTCAATTTTTTCCACTTGGCAGGGATTCCCATAAACGTGAACAGGTAAAATGGCCGTTGTTTGAGGTGTTATTGCTGCCTCAATTTTATCTGGATTAAGGTTAAGGTAGTCAGGCTCAATATCGACAAAAACTGGTTTGATTCCATTCCACCATAATGCATGTGTCGTTGCAACGAAGCTGTAAGGTGTTGTAATTACTTCTCCGGTAATTTTTAAAGCTTGTAATGCAGTTATTAAAGCTAATGTACCATTTGAAAATAAACTTATATATTTTATTCCCAAGTATTCACATAAAGCTTTTTCTAATTCTTGATGAAATTGACCATTATTGGTTAGCCATTTACTTTCCCATATTTTTTTAAGATATTCATTAAACTCCTCTAAAGGAGGCATATATGGTTGAGTAACATTTATCATTTTTATATTTTCAAATTTTATTAAAAGTTACAAATAAATGAAATTTCAATTAGCAATATTAAAATTGAATCACACCACATCCATAAAACTCTGCTCCACCCTGTTGAACATCACCACTCCCAAGGCCAGCACAAATAAAGTAAAAACCGAACAGTATATTAACTGACCCTGGCTAACGGTTCCACTGCCTAGTAAGGCATAGCGGAAGGTTTCCACTATGGGGGTTACGGGGTTGGCCATTATGTATATTTTGTACCTGGCCGGGATCTTTGAGAGAGGGTATATTATCGGTGTGGCATACATCCATAGTTGCATGCCAAACGCCACCAAGTTTGTGAGGTCACGGTATTTGGTGGTAAGGGATGAGACAATTATCCCGAAGCCCAGGCCCATCAGTGCCATTATTAGTAAGAGGTATGGGATAAGGAGAACGTATATGTTTACATGAAAATGCACTCCGGATAAAGCGTAGATAATCATTAACACTATCATTAGTGCAAACTGTATCCCAAACTGTATGAGGTTTGAAATTACTATAGATATAGGAACTGTTAACCTCGGAAAGTAAACCTTTCCAAATATCCCGGCATTTGCTATGAAGGTGTTGGAGGTGGCATTAAGGCAGGTTGAAAAATAACTCCAGGCTACTGTTCCGGCCATGTAAAAAAGCATGGGAGGGAGGCTGTCGGTGGATATGCCTGCCAGCCTTCCAAAAACTAGGGTATACATTAATGTTGTAAATATTGGCTGGATGATAAACCACAACGGTCCCAGGATGGTTTGTTTATAACGGGATACAAAATCCCGGCGGACAAAAAGCATTGTTAAATCCCTGTACTTCCAAATTTCCTTAAGGTTTATGTCGAATAGCCCGCGTTTTGGGCTAATTATAAGGTTCCACTCCTCGTCGTCGGTATCTTTATGCACGAAAGCCAATAAAATGATTTAAGATTTTCGATTTTTGAGTCGCGATTCGCAAATCATTGGATTCCGCTCCATTTGCTTCATCGTAATTTAAAGCGGGGGAAGTACCTGATCGTACAATCTGATTGATAATTGCATTACCGGCAGCATCTCTTTTAATGGATTTAGTAACTTCAATAATCAATACTGCAAAATCAATAAGTCGTTCCTGTAATTCTTCTTTGGTCAAAGGTAGTGTTGGTTTGAGAATTGTGAGTCGCTAATTTCAATTAGTGATTTAGGTATTATGTTATTACAAATATTTAATTTAGAATCTCAGATCTATTTTCTTTTATCGGTAAAAATAGTTGTATGATTCTTATTTATTTCAATTAAAAAATATGGTTGATAATTAATCTTTTCCAGATCTTGTAAAACTATTTTCAAAATTTGTATTAATTCTATATTTGAAATGTTTCCAAGATCTAATTTTATAAGTTTTTTAGGTGTATGCTTAATAAAATAACTTTCTCTAAAATCGGAATCTTTTGACAATATGATAAAATCGTTATTATCAGCATATTCAGATATTTCACTGTCTTTTGTGTACCATTTATTTAGAATAGTATTTACATGGATAGCCTCATATCCATTTTCTTTAAAAAAACTTACAATCTTATATGATATATGAACATCACAGAGGAATTTCATTAAGCAACTTCCTGTATTGTTTTACCAGCTAAGTAAAGTTTAACAAAATTCAAACTAGCTAAAATATCTTCTTTTTCTAGTTCCGGATGGTCTTCAATTATCTGATCCATCGTCATACCAGATCCAATTAAATCAATAATAACTTCAACCGGCCATCTCATTCCTCTAATACAAGGCTTCCCATGACATATTTCCGGATCAATGGTTATTCGTTCTAAATTATTCATATTGCATCTTTTTTAATCGTTTTTGTAACTTCCACAATCAAAACTGCAAAATCAATAAGTCGTTCCTGTAATTCTTCTTTGGTCAAAGGTGATTGTTGATTTGCGAAAGCGATTTTGATTTTACTTGATATTCTTAATATAATAAGGCTTCCACCAAAATATCTTCATCCAGACCTTCCCAATGAATTCCTTCTCCATCTCCTATAAATCTGAAATTTTCTCTTTCATTTTTAGCAGCATCACGTAAACTTGGGAACCAATCAATTGGAATTGAAAGTTCTCTTCCATCATCTAGTAAAACATGCATCATTAATTCTGAAAACCAAACTTTTGTAGCGTTGGCAGATTTATTCCAAAATAATGTTTCTGATCTCGTGAATTTCTGAAGTATTAAAATGTTTTGATTTAATAATTTCAACAGGATTTAATTGAAATTTAGCAGTTCCGTTTCCTTATTTTAATTTTAATATTCCTGTCAAGGTTCAAATCTCCATTTTCATATATTACATGTATTGCAATCATTTTTGTATATTCCTCACGATTTGCAGCAAATTTCAATTCAGCCCTTATATGAATTTCCATTAAAACTGGTTAATTTTCTAATATCGATTTTTCAGACATTCCTGATGACATCCACCGCAGGATATCAACAACAGCAATTCGTGTGCCTTTAATGCAGGGTTTTCCAAATCTGATTTTGGGATCAATTAAAATATATTCATACAATTTTTCCATATTGTATATTTTAGTTATAATATTTAAATCGCCAATCGCATCTCACGAATCGCGATTCGCAATTCTAATTTAAAAGAGATATGTTTTATTTAGCAATAATTGAATTTAAAGACAATTCCACAATATCATAATTTTCAAGTAGCTCAATTATTTTATCGATATAATTTTCAAATAATTCAATTAAAATTTTATTGGAAGAATTTCCTATTGTTATTAAAATGAGTTTTTCCGGTTTATTCTTTATTAATTTAGCTTCATAAAAATCAAAATCTTTAGTAATAATTGTTCTGCTTTGGTTATCACAGATTTCAATAATATTAGAGTCAGATGTTAAATTTTTTTTTGGGAGGTCCAACGTATGGATAGTATCAATTCCTCTATTTAAAAGAAAAATTGCTAATTTTCTTGGTAATTGCGCATCTACAATGAATTTCATGAAGCTATATTGTAAATAGATCTTATTTGAGATAATTTAGCTGCATACTCAAGGCATGCTAATAAGTCTTCGCTTTCCAGGTCTTCATAATCCTGAAGAATTTCATCAGATGACATACCGGATGCAAGCAATTCCAGCATATTTTCGACAGGATATCGTAATCCTCTGATAGTAGGTTTTCCATGACAAATATCCTGATTAATTGTTATCCTATCTAAGTGACTCATTTTATTAAGTTTAATTTAAATGCGCAAATAATGCTTTTCTTCCTCGTCGGAAGCTTTTGTAAATTCAGCTTTTAAAATTTTATTTTTTGGAGTTTTAAATCGCCAATCATAACTCGCCAATCGCGAATCGAAATTCATTTCACTATTTTCTTATTCTAACCTTTTAAAAATACATATTCCTTTTTCATCAATATGCAGCCTTAAATCATTATTTGTTAAAGTATTATAATTAATTACATCAAACTTATAAGGCAGGGGGGTTTCTTCATTTAAGGTATTGCTTAATCTTATAACCTCTTCTGTTGTGATCTTTCTTCCATATTACAGCAATATCTATATCCGAACCGGGTTTATAATTACCCATTGCACGTGAACCAAAAATAATGGCTTTTTCAACCTTTGGATTTAATTCTATTGTTTTAATAATACAATTGAAGTTATTATCACTTAACCCAAACATTACTTTTGAGTGTTTAGAAAACCTATAAGTTCAGTGATTGCTTTATAATAGGTACCCGAAATGTTTTTTACTGCAAAGGTGAATGAATCCCTATCGTACGTGTGAGTAAGCAGGTTCCTGTTATCAAGCATACTTATCCATGTTTCTCCATCGGATATAATATTTGTCTTAAAGGCACTTTTTATTATATCTCTTGGAAACTTTTCCTCAATACCTTTACTTTCCAGGTAATCTTTAATTGTGTTCCATGCCAGCTCAAAGGTGTACTCAAATCGTTGCACCATTCCTTCCTTTTCCAGATCTGATAGTTTTGGATACAGATCAACAACTTCTTTTAAAAGGCTGTATGCCTTTTTGAAGTTTTCAAATCGTTGCTGCCATCTTATATCTTTATTATTCACCAGGTAATATGTAATTTATATGATTCGTTAATTTAATTAATATAATTTGGGGATTTCCTGAAGTTTATTGTGTGTATTTCTACAGCTCCGCCCTTTCAGTCACATTGGTTTGTAACCTGGGGATTAAAAAACAGCGGGTTAACATTACATCAAAATCGTATACCCTTATACAAAAATGATTGGAGAGGTATTAAAAAGTACTCTCTCAAACCTAAAATTAATATAATTTTGAATTAATCATCAATGGCAACTCCAAAAAAAACATAATTTATAATTGTCTACTGCTTTTTGAGTCTATTTTATTTAGCCAGGCAGGAGAAATCTCAAGCAAAAGGCTTTGGCCCACAGCCTCGATACGCATCACAACACGTTTTTTCCCTTTATATTCCACCACAGTGCCCCTGAAGCCAAACAAAGGCCCGTGTGTAACTTCAACAGCCTCTCCAACAGTAAATTCGTCGGAGCTTATCTCAAAGTCGAGCGACGAGCCCAGCAGAGCTCTCAGGTTGTCAATCTGCCTGTCGGGTATTATAGCCGGTTGTCCTTCAAATTTCACAATATACACCGCTCCTTTGGCTTCGAGCGCTTTTCTTATGTTGGGCATTTCAATATACACAAATACATACGAACGGAAGAGCGGCATCTCCACCCATTTCTTCCTGTCGCTCCACTGCCGCAGTGTCTTCATCAACGGTATATATGCTGTTATTCCTTTTTCAAGTAATTCATCCGCTACCTTTTTCTCATAACGTGAACGGGTATACACTGCTATCCACTTTTTTAAACTCTCTGGTTTATCAATATCCACCGGGCTTGTTATATTATTTGATAATTCATTCATCATTACTCAATTACTACTTTATTTGCGATTTGCGAACTTCGAATTTCGATTTACAATTTATAATCATCAAGCATTCAAATCGCCAATCGCCAATCCATTTTTTGTTTTCGAAGATAATACATAAGATTTATTCTTGTACACCATGCTGTTGATTTAAATCAGATCTTATTACAATGACTAATGTCGTCTATCCCTGTTAGATTGCGGGTTTTAACTTTAATATAATAAAATTTGATGTTTGTCAAAAGCCGGTAAACGATCTTCATTTTTGATCAATGACCATAAATGAATGTTAAACTATAGTTTATTGATGGTAAACGCCTGTTTTTAGCTGATTTAAAAAACTGTATATCAATCTATTATGCCGTAAACAAGTTTGCATTTCTGCTTTGTCAACGTATCTTTGCTAAACTTTAATGAATATGGAAAACAAAAATTCAAACAAACACAATTCAAAGAACAGTACTATGAAAGATTTATTAGCCTCAAACAAGATGATATTATCTGACCAGGTTAACAAAGCAAAGAGTATAGCTTCTATTGGCAACAAGTTACACACAAGGCTTAATATTCAGGAAACCCCTCTTACGCAGTCAATCAAAGAAGCTGCAGGCGAAGAGGTCTTATCCTTTATAAAGGAACATTTATCATTCCGTAACCAGGAAACAATATTATATACATCCACAAAAACAAATTTATACGATCTTGTCGACTTTAACAGGATCAGAACCATAATTAACCTTAATAAGGTTAATACCCACAAGCAGATAAACTCCCTCTTCAGGTCAATAAATACTTTATTACCCGATGCAGGTTTCTACGTAGGCTGCGTTGAAACATACGATAACCGTAAAAAGAAAATGCTCGACAAGTATGGAAAGGTATTAACCAATATCCTCTGGGTATTCGACTTTATTTTTAACAGGGTTATTCCAAGGGTTGCCATTACCAAGGATTTATATTATTTCATTACAAAAAACAAGTACAGGGTGGTTTCCCTGGCCGAAACACTTGGCAGGCTCGTATATTGCGGTTTTGATATTATTGAGTCAAAGGAAATCAACGGCATGATGTATTTCGTGGTACTGAAAACCAGCGAACCAAAGCTCGAAGCCACCGTGTCAAACGGTCCTTTCTTCCCGATGAACAGGGTTGGCAAAAACGGCAAACTGATAAAAGTTTACAAGCTGCGCACCATGCATCCGTATTCTGAGTTTTTGCAGGATTATATAGTAAAGTTAAACGGGTACAACGAAGCAGGCAAGCCCGCCAACGATTTCCGCCTTGCAGGCTGGGGACGCATATTCCGCAAACTGTGGCTCGACGAAGTACCACAGATAATAAATGTTTTTAAAGGCGACCTGGGCATAGTTGGCGTACGTCCGCTCAGCAGGTCACGTTTCAACCAGTTCCCCGAAGATCTTAAGGAACAGAGGATAAAATACAAACCGGGATGTATTCCTCCATACGTTGCTCTTTGCATGCCCGATGCACAGGGAAATATTGAAGCAGAACGTATTTACCTCAACCAGATGCAGAAGAACAGGCACTTTACAAATATAAAATTCTTCCTCCTGGCAGTTTATAATATTGCAACAAACAAAATACGCAGCGCCTAGAATTATTGCATACTGCATTGAAGGTATAATAATAAAATTTCGTAGTAGTTAGTTTTGTTAATTTTAGTTGTTAGCCTCAAATTCAGATCTTCTCCTTTAAGGAGAAGATTCAGATGAGGTGGTATGAAAATCCAAAAAAACTTTATATTTTAAAAGGTTGTAAGAGTTCAAATTTTACAACCTTTATATTTTAATGCTGTTTAATTTCGTAAATATTTATAATTTAACTTTTCCTTACCTGTTTCCGGATCATATTTTCGGCTCAAATTAATTTATATGGATAACAAAATAAAGGTCCTGATGATAGCCGATGCCCCCCGTAACCTTGCCAATATTAAAGGTGGGCTGGAGGCTGCTACCGTTAACCTTATCGGTGGATTGAAAAATACCGGTATCGATTTACATGTCTTTTCCATACGGCCCGACCTTGAAAAAGAAGAGGATATTTTACAATATGAAGGTTGTACTTTTCATTACCGTCCCTATACCATCCGGAAATTCAAGCTTGCCGAGTTTATGCTTTTCGGCAATAAAAAAATAAAACGTCTTGTTAGGGAGTTACAACCCGATCTCATACATAACCAGGGTACCGGTCCTGTTCTTCTCATGCTGCGGGGTCTCGACAAGCGAAGGGTCGTCATCACCCAGCATGGTATTATGTCTGAGGAGCTTAAATATAAAACAAGCATACCGCGACGTCTTAAGTTCAGGGTAAAAATGTTATACGACCAGTTCTTATTGCCCCGCTACAACAATTTTATTTCAATATCGCGTTATAACAAAAGTATACTTGAAACTTACCATACCGGCAATAAGAGTTTTTTCACTGAAATAATACACAACTCTGTTAACCCCGGATTTTTTGAATCGACGCCTCAGCCGGAGGTAAACAGGCTTGTTTTTGTGGGACTTGTGAATAAGCTGAAGGGTGTTCACCTGATACTTGAATCATTGCTTCAACTCAGGGATAGAGGGATATTGTATACTCTGGATATTGCTGGAGGCACCAAGGAGCCAAAGTACCTTAAGTCCATTGAACAAACTGTCAAGGACAGGGGGCTGCAGTCACAGGTCACCCTCCATGGCTGGGTCAGCCAGGCCAGGGTAAAAGAGCTGATGGATGGCTCCTCGGTATTTATACTTCCCTCGCTGCAGGAATGCCTGCCCATAAGCATAGCGGAAGCTATGGCCACACAGCGCGTGGTGGTGGCTACAAACACAGGAGGCATACCGGAGATGTTTACCGACAAGGAATCGGGCTTCCTCTTCACAAAAAACGATAGCGACGAGCTGGCGGGTATATTGGCTTTGCTGTACGATAACCACGAGGAAAAAGCACGGGTAGCCTCCAATGCAAAGCAGGAAGCACTCACAAAGTTCGGACAGGCCACAGTGGCCGCAAAAACAGTGGACTTCTATAAAAAAGTAATTGCTAAAAATAACACATAATACCTTATCGGCGGGGCGCCGTCCAAGTAAAGGCGACTTTAGGAGCCGGCACGCGTTCGGCCCGCCAAGCATTTTTCTTTGTTTCATTTCTTTTTTTGCGAAAAAAGAAATGAAAATTAATTTTTAATAATTAAAAATATGATGCATCCAATCCCTCTCCCTTTATTCAAAACACTGACCCCGTACTTTAAAGCTACCAGGCCGGGTTTCTTTCTTTTTGGACATGGAGTGACAGATAAACCAAAAGCAAACGGGCTCATCCAGGACCTGCACATAGAACTCGATAAGTTTGCCGAGATGGTTGAGCTGTGGGAAAAAATGGGCTTTGTCTTTATCTCCATGGAACAGGCCATGGAGGTGGTGCTCGAAGGAAAAAAAATTGACAGGCCCTGGATTCACCTCACCTTCGACGATGGCTATAAAAACAACTACACGGTGCTTTATCCATACCTGTCCTCAAAAAAAATCCCTTTTACAATATTCCTCTCCACGCGTAATATGGTCGAGCAGCGACGATTCGACAACTACAAGATATACTGCGCCTTAACGCATTGCAGGGACAAGCAGGCACGCCACGCCGTGCTGCAGCCTTTTCTGGAGTGGCTCCCCGGACCCGGCGACCCCGACGCCGAAATACTCGCCATGGTTAAGCTATTCAAATATTTTAAAACTCATGAAAAAGAAGCTTTCCTGCAGGGCATCGAGTCCCTGCTCTCCGATGCTGAATGGCGGCAATACAACTCCTTGTACGACACCGAAGAGGTGCTCACCCTTGAAGATATAAACACCATGAGCAAAGATCCTCTGGTATACTTCGGGTCACATGGGTATAATCACTATATACTCTCAACGCTCGACGATGATCAGATAAATTTTGAGCAGAGGGAGTCACAAAAGATAATAGAGGAGCTTACAGGCAGGCTGCCCCTGGCGTATTGCTATCCCAACGGGCGCATGAACGAGGATTTTCCGGATTACATTGACGAGCTCTGCAGGGAAAACAACTACGAGCTTAGTTTCACCACCGCCAAGGAGAAGTATATCCCCGGCGTCAACCCTTATCTCATACCACGATTGCCTGTATCCTACAGGTATATGCCCAAGTTATTTCTCAAGTTACTATAAAATAATAATTTAGGGGAAATTGCAAGTAAGCTTAAATCATTGAAGCCAATATTAACATTAAAATTTAATATTGATAATGAATATATTAGTAGTTGAAGGATCGGGTTAATAAACTCTGAAAAAGCTTATCATACGATTTGGCTATTATTGTCCAGTTGTACTGGTTTTCCAGTTTGGCAAACGCCTGTTTCGATTTTTCTGCCGTTCTGGTAGGGTTGTTGAGGGCAAAAGTTATTTTTTCAGACAGGTCGTCAATATCTCCCGACCGGAAGAAAGTCACCTCGTCATCGTTAAATACCGCTGTATTTTGCGGGATGTCGCTGCACACCACGGGTGTTTGCGTATAGGCCACCTCGAGCAGCATAATGCTCATGGCCTCATACAGCGTGGGGTAGATGAACAGCCTGGCATTTTTAACGTAGTTCATCAACAGTGCTTTCTCCTTTATTATTTCTATAAACACCAGGTCAAGATGTTCCTTATATGAAAGGAGCTCCTTTTCAAATTTGGGCACCTGGTGTATGTCTCCTATCACCAGCACCCTGCCTTTATAGTTCAGGCGTCTGAGCGCCTCGAGCATGAGGTTGCACCCCTTGGAGGGTATTATCCTTCCTGCGGCGAAGAGCAGGTAATCGCTGTAGGGTAAGGGATCCGTTCCTATGGGTAAATTTAAACTTATGCCATTGGGAATGAAATGTATTTCTCTGCGGGTGATAGCCTTGTACGAATCGGTCAGGGGACGTGCCACGGCCGTCACTTCATTTGCCATCAGCAGCATTATCCTCTCGTTTATGCCGAAGAACCATTTTACGGGACGGGGAAACTTGTCGTGCATCTGCGGCCTGGCATGGGAGGTCGACACAACCTTGTACTTCAGCCTTAGGAAAGGAAGGATAAAGGCCCCATCCACATGATGGAGGTGTATAAGATCGTACCGGGCAGCAAACAGGCAGTGCAGCATCGATTTTATATAATAAACGAATACATTGAGGGCTTTTACGGGGAACTTTGAAAATACTATCTGGTAATAACCATTGAATTCCCCTTTTTTATTCGTGTGCGAGGCTACGCTATAAACGGTAAAGTCGTACCTGTCCCTGAGCTGCCCGATGATATTCTCTCCTACGGTAGCAGCACCGCCAAAGGCAGGTAAGCCTTTCAACCCTATCACTGCAATGCGTGGCTTTGTCATACTTTTTTCACTTTCTTCCCCGCAGCATTAACATCGAGGTTGTTTTCAAAGACCACCTGTGAGGGAATTTTATACGCGGCAAGGTTCTTATGGCAATGGTCAAGTATATGTTCAGCGGTGATGGATGCCTTGCCTTCTTCATTCAGCACCACGGTGGCTACTATGGCCTCACCAAGTACAGGGTCTTCCACAGCGGATATGGTGCAGTCTATAACTTCGGGTATAAGCAGTATCACTTCTTCAATTTCCTTCGGGCTCACGCGTTTGCCCCCCACCTTTATTATTTCCTTCTTCCGCGATACTATATAAATATACCCGTCCTCATCGACGGTGGCGATGTCGCCCGTGTACAGCCAGCCATCCTTTATCGTCGCGGCGGTGAGCTCCTCATCCTTGTAGTATCCTTTCATGATGTTGTCTCCACGGGCAATAATCTCCCCCTGTTCACCAGGCTTCACCGGCTTTCCGCGTTCGTCTACCACTTTCAGTGTTACCCCAGGTATGCCCTTGCCTATAGATCCCTGTTTTATATTAATATATTCAGGAGGGAGGTACGACAGGCGGGCCGTAGCTTCCGTTTGCCCGTACATCACATAAAACCTCACCTCGGGATGCGAATCGGTAAATTCCTCTATAAACACATAGGGCAGCTTGCCGCCCGCCTGTGTGGCATAGCGCAGAAATGGGAAAGAGGAGGTGATGAACGATTTTGACTTGCGCAGGAGTATCTGGTAGTGACTGGGCACACCGGCAAAGCCCGTACACCTGTAAAGGTTCAGATCCCTGTATATGCCCCCGATAAATATAAATGAGTTATTCAGGGCAATCGACCCTGCAACCTTAAGGTGTGTATGCAGTAAAGATAACCCGTAACAATAATAAAAAGGTAAAACGATGAGCATGGTGTCTTCTTCGGTAAGACCCAGGTATTCAATTATAGAACCTGTATTGGCTATAAGGTTCTTATGACTTATTACCACTCCTTTCGGCACCCCTGTGGAGCCCGAGGTAAAAATTATTTCTGCGGCAGCATTTATATCAAAGGATGAAGGTTCCTTAAAACCAGCTACTTGCCTTATCATCTGATCAAGCCGGCTCTCGTCGAATATCTTATCCAGCCCTTCTGCAGCGATGGGGGTATTTTTGCTTACAAAGGCTATGGAGGCTTCGCACTGGTCTACAATATATTTTAAGGTTCCGGGTTCTATGGCAGGGTTTAGCGGAACAACAACATTTCCTGATTTGAGGATGGCAAGGTAGGCGGTAATAAAAAATAAATTATTATTACTCACCAGGATAATATTTTTACCTGTACCTGCTTCTGCCTGCAGACTGGCAGCGACAGCAGTAACCTGGCCGTAAAGCTGCCTGAATGTAATTGACTCCTTTGTTCCCAGTAGAAACAGCTTATCCGAGACAGCTGTTTCCGAA
Source organism: uncultured Bacteroidota bacterium (assembly GCA_963766305.1). Lineage (GTDB taxonomy): Bacteria > Bacteroidota > Bacteroidia > Bacteroidales > JAAUTT01 > JAAUTT01. The sequence goes on along the minus strand of CAVYAE010000037.1, from coordinate 136,469 downwards.
AAAAAATAATCAAACGCATTCATAAAATTGTCCTAAGTCGTAAGTAAAATTTGAAAGTAATAAGACAAACCCAAGGCGTTATTTGAAATGTATCGCTGCCCTGCGGAGGTAGTCGGTAGTCTGTTGCTTACGGATAAAATTTTCAAATATTTTTTTGACTGCATCTTCGGTCATCCCCATCTCCGGAGCTACTTCACCTGCCGGTATTTTGTTCTCAAAGGCGTACCAGAGTATATCCATCTGACGGAAGGGGAGCTGGTAGAAGAATTCTTCCTGTGTCTGCTCAGCCGTGTAGGTATCTGTTGTGGGGGTGCGGTCTATTATCTCCTGTGGCACTCCAAGATGTGCGGCCACCTCATAAACCTGCGACTTGTACAACTGGCCTATGGGCATCAGGTCCGCACCTCCATCCCCATGTTTTACAAAAAAGCCCTGTTCCACTTCATGCTTGTTTGGTGTGCCCACAACGGCATAGTGCAGACGTTCGGCATGATAATACAACATGGACATCCTCGAGCGCTGCTTGAAGTTTGAGGCTGCCACGATCTGCATATATTCTGCTGCGGGGAGTATCTTACTTTCTTCCTTGCCGTCCGGTTTCACAATGGTGAGGTTGAACACAGGAGGCAGGCCGGTGCTGAGTCCGCTCTGGCGCACTCCTATTTTCATCTTGTATGTCTTTGGATTATATTCAGGGAATACTCTCGACACGGCTTCATCACGTCTTCTGTAACATCCGAAACCTTCCAGCGCCCCGGTAATATCCTCGGTGATAGTTTTTACCCCGAACTTGTCTGCCAGCAGATGAGCCAGCCTGGCACTTTCTCCGCTGGAATCCTTTTCAGGCAGCAATACCCCAAGAACCTTGTCGGGACCCAGAGCACGTGCAGCAAGAGCCATAGATACGGAGGAGTCTATGCCTCCGCTTATGCCAACGACACCTCCGCGGCGGCGTAATGTATTATAAATATGATTTTTAATTTCATTTTGAAGTTGTTCGCACACAGCCGCAACATTCTCCAGCTTTATTATATCCTTTGTAAATTTCATTTTAATTGTTTTTATATTTTATAGGTTTATTAAGTTTATTTTGGATAAAGAGTTTATAAGATTTTTGATACTTATTTTAATAAAATCCCGAATCAAAAATCTAAAATCTAAAATCCGGATCCTTTCCTCCTGTCCACCACCACAGGCTTTAATAACATCATATCCTTCGGCGGTTTCATCGACCTGTCGACGTACATGGCATAAAACAACTGTGAGGAGATTATTGCTGTCAGGGCCATGGTATCATTTTCCGAGATGTTCTTCCCGGCACGCAGGCGTCTTGTCAGCTGATCAACCATTTCAGGGTTAAACAGGTTGAAGGACGCCACCTTCTTGCTGTCGAGAAATTCCGACACATAGCCCGGTTCTTTGTCGGACAGGAAGGCGGAGGTTATAGGAGCACGGTAAGCCTGTTTATTACGTTTTACAACGCTGTCGGGCAACCGTCCGTTCATCATTTTTTTAAGAAGGTATTTCTCGTTCAGCCCGTTCATCTTAAACTGCGGCTTTACCTTACACGCATACTCTATAACACGGTAGTCGAGGAAAGGGTAGCGCCCCTCTATGGAGTTGGCCATGCCCATCCTGTCGCCCTGGGAAGAAAGGAGGTAGTTCGACATAAGCAGCTTCGCCTCCACCCATTGTGCCCTGGATAGGGAATCCCATCTGGTGAAGCCTGCAGGCAGTGTCGATTCAAGCTCTTCTGCGGGGTTATAACCGTTTATTTTTTCCTGTATATCTTTTGAAAAGTACTTCCATATAAGTGAGCCATTGTTCCAGCGCAGCAAGAAGGCATAAAAAGGATTGCCTGTATCCTGCAGCCTGAAGCCGAAGATAAACTTAAGCATCCGGGCATTCATGCTGGTGATCTGGGGTATGTACGGGTAAAGCCTCCTGAGAAGAAGAGGACGGTATTTTGAGTTGGGGTATCTGGCCCAGAAATATCTTATGGCAGCTTCCTTAAACACATCGTAGCCAGCGAGGATCTCATCAGCTCCTTCCCCTGTCATCACAACCTTTATATTGTTTTCCCTCACCTTTTTTGAAAGGAGGTACATGGGTGCCGGCGCCGTGCGGAACAGAGGCGCTTCGCAGTGCCACACCACCTCGGGGAAAATGTCTGCCACATCCTGCGAGGTACATTTAAAACTCACATGCTGGGTATTCAGATATTTGGATACTTCCTGCTGATAACCTGATTCGTCATAGTCGGCATCGGCAAAGCCTATGGAAAAGGTCTGCAAATGCTGCGGCGACACCTGCTTGATAAGGGAGGTGGTGATGCTTGAGTCGAGTCCCCCGCTGAGGTATGCGGCCACGGGCACGTCCGACCGCAGGCGCAGCTTCACCGAGTCGAGCAGCAGGGCACGAAAGCCCTCCACAGCATCTTCCAGGGAGTTGGTATTGTAGCTGCCATGTTCGGCGAAGGAGAGCTCCCAGAATTTCTTTATTTCAAGCTTGCCGTTAACAAGTTTCATATAATGTCCCGGCTCCAGCTCCTGAATATCTTCAAAGAGGGTGTAACCCGGCAGGGGCGTCCACAGCGTGAACTGCTGGGCCATGGCTTTGGCATTAAGCCTTGGGGATACCTCAGGATGCTCGAGAATAGCCTTTATTTCTGAAGCAAAGACGAAAGCACCGTCGGTGAAGGTGTAAAACAAAGGACGTATGCCCACCCTGTCCCGGGCAATGAATAAGGATTTTTTTACAGTGTCCCAAACGGCGAAAACAAACTGCCCGTTGAGTTTGGAAAGGCAGCCCTCACCAAATTCTTCGTAGAGGTGAAGTAACACTTCCGTGTCGCTGGTGGTTTTAAAAACATGGCCCAGGGCGGTGAGCTCCGCTTTAAGCTCAATGTAATTGAATATTTCCCCGTTAAATACTATCCAGGCATCTCCCGCGTTATTGCTCATTGGCTGCTGGCCTGTTGCCAGGTCAATTATACTTAACCGCACATTACCTATAGCAGCATCGTCATCGATGAAGAATCCGCTTTCATCGGGTCCCCTGTGCCTTATCACAGACAACATACGGGTGAGCAAATCAATAGTGATGTGCGACCTGTTGTTTACCTTTACTACACCAGCTACTCCACACATAAAAAATTACGCTAGTTAAAATTATTCTTCCAATTTACTTTAATTTACTCTCAACGTATTTTGCTATTGCATTTATAGATTCAAAATTTTCTTCAATCAAATCTTCATCAGCTGTTTTAACTTTGTAATTTTCTTCCAAATGAGCAATCAGTGTAACAAAACCCATAGAATCATAATATCCTTCCCTGAAAATCATCGTTTCGTCGGTAAGCTTACTTTTGTCTCCAAACGTTGTTGACAACACATAGCTTTTAATATCCTGTTTTAAGTCTAGTAAAGTGTTCATCCAAGATTTTAATTTTAAATTAATGGTTCTCAAATATCGTAATAATGAAAATATAAATAGTCAGAATTTGACTATTCTTAAGATACATTTGATTAATAACATAAATTTATACTTTTTATTTAATGTAACGAATAATGTATTATATTAGATAAACTAATTTTATATAAAATAAGACACTCATTAAATTTAATAATTTAATTTAATATTTGTTTAATGTGTAATATTCAAATATAATGCAAAACAAGGTAAAGGTCATTTTTCTTCATCATAGCACCGGTAAAAATATTTACAAGGGCAATGCAAATAAATATTTATACAAGTTAACAAAAAAGGGTCAGGTTTCGTATTGGTTTAATAAATATAACAAGGAAAGTGACGTTGATATAGAAATTTCAGAAAGGTATTTTCCTTCAGGAGACCCTTACCCTTGGAAAAATTATCCTTTCGACTATTATAATATATGGGTAAAGAATGGCGGGGGCGATAGTTACATGGAAGAACCCACACTTGAAAACCTAACCGTGAAATATGATGTCATCATATTCAAACATTGTTATCCGGGTAGTAACATCCTCGGGGATCTTGGTACACCCGATGCAGACAGTGAAGATAAACGGCTGGAGAATTATAAATTACAATATATTAAGCTTAAAGAAAAGCTGCACCAGTTTCCCGATAATACCTTTATAGTGTGGACCCTGGCCGCCCTGACAGAGAAATCAACAACACCTGAAAACGCCGCCAGAGCACGTACGTTTTATGAATGGGTGAAGGATGAATGGAATGAAAAAGGCGATAATATATTTTTATTTGATTTTTATTCCCTGGAAACTGAAGGAGGGTTATATTTAAAACCTGAATATGCATCATCACTTACTGATTCGCATCCTAATACAGCTTTTTCCGCAAAAGTGGCTCCATTGTTTGCCCAGCGTATAGTTGATGTAGTAAAAGAAAGAAATGGAAATTAATAATTATATTGTCAATAATCAATAATCAATAATCAATTATCAATAATCAATTATCAATTTCAATATCAATTAACAGGGGTACCAGTTTATGTTCAGAAGGATTAGAAAGTTATATCACTTATTTGAATTTAAATTAATATTGGGTTTTGCCGGTAATAATTACAGGATATCCAAACTGCGTAAACTGGGAGTAAAAATTGGAGAAAACTGTTTAATACAAAATACTTCATACGACACTGAACCTTATTTGATTGAGATAGGCAACCATGTGGCGGTGGCCAGCGGGGTGAGGTTTATTACCCACGACGGAGGAGTATGGGCCTTTCGTCTCAAATATCCTAATATAGACTGCTTTGGTCTTATCAAAATAGGAGATAACTGTTTTATTGGCATGGACTCTATTATTTTGCCAAATACTGAGATTGGTAATAACTGCATCGTAGGAGCCGGATCGGTACTGCGTGGAAAAATACCTGACGATTCAATTGTTATGGGTAATCCTGCAAAAGTGGTTATGAAATATTCATTGATGGAAAGTATGTATAAATTCAATAAAAATACCCTTCATATTAAACAACTTTCCGATGAAGAAAAAAGAGTGGTGCTGACTAAACATTTTGATTTAAAATAATAAGATTGTGCAGGCTGGGGCCGATTAATTAATGCATTAATGATTAATAAATCAAGCGACAGGAAAAACATCCTACTTATAAGACACCGGGATTTTTCATATACCGATGTTGCAATTTATCACCAGCTGGTCAAACGGTTTCCGGAATGTGAGGTTTCAATCTTTAATGTTTACGATATCTACAAACATATCAATGTCTGGCATCTGCTTATAAACTTAATTTATTTTGTCTGGGAATACGGGATCGATTTTCTTACAGGCATTAAAAAATACAGAAATATCCTCACCTTTTTTAAAAGCACCTCCTATTTCATTTCCATATTCAGGAAATATACTCTTAAAGCAATTTATGAAGGCGATTATTACTTTGTCTTTCAGCTGCAGACTCTCTTTAACGGCTCAGCAGAAGGAGTGCCCCATTTCATCTATACCGACCATATTACCAAGGCTAATTATAAGTACCCCGACATACACCCGCGGCAATATGCACGCTCCTCAGGGTTCGTAAAGGCAGAACGTACACTCTGCCAAAAGTCGCTCCGCTGCTTTACCATGAGCACTAATATAGCTAAGCTGATTGTCAGTGAATATAAGGTACCCGAGACAAAAGTAAAATGTATTTACGCTGGAAATAATGTTAAAATGGATCACCAGGAGACCTGGGAAAAGAGTTATACCGAACAGACAATTTTATTCGTGGGGGTCGACTGGAAACGTAAAGGAGGGCCGGTATTGCTCAAAGCCTTTGAAAAAGTGCTTGATGAACTGCCCGGCGCCAGGCTGGTGATAATAGGCTGCAACCCCCACATAGGTAAGACAGGAAATGTCAAGGTAATGGGAAAACTGAAACTTGAAGAGCTGCCCGCGTATTTTAAAAGTGCCACCCTTTTTTGTATGCCTACTCTGCGGGAGCCTTTTGGCCTCGTTTTTGTCGAGGCCATGAACTTCAAGCTGCCCGTGGTTTCAAATAATATAGGCGCTTTGCCCGATATGGTGCAGAACGGTGTCAACGGCTACCTCATAGATAATAATGTTGACGAATATGCCAGGGTTATGGTTAAGTTGTTAAAAGATCCGCAGCTATGCGCTCAAATGGGAGAAAATTCCTATAGGCTGGCCCGCGAACGGTATAACTGGGACAAGGTAGGGGAGAAAATACGGCATTATATCACCGAGGCCCTCCCTGAATAATGATTTTAAAATCAAAAATCTTAAATCCCGAATCTTAAATCGCCATTGTTCCTCACTAAATCTAAAAACTGCAAGATCTTCGGTCCTATGGCCCTGTAGTCAAAATTCTCTGCAGCCACCTGTTTGCCTTTCAGCCCTATGGAAGTTATGCTTTGGGGGTTGTCTATCACATATTCAATTTTTTCGATGAACTTTTCAGTGGTGTAGTCACTGGCAATAAGTGCGTTTTCCATATCTGTGAAATATTCCTTTACCTCACCAACGTTTGTGGTTATGAGGGGTCGTCCCGATGCGGTATATTCACCTATCTTATGCGGGAAACGGTATATATCCTGCAAGGTATTGCGCAAAGGTATCAGCAGTGCCAGGGCGTTCTTGTACAGGCCAATGAGATAGTCGTACTCCAGCTGGGAATACACGCTGATATTTTTTCTTTTTGTATTTCCCAGCAGTAAGGACTCCAGATGCGTTTTTTCGGCTTCACCGCCGTTTACCACCAGGTACAGGTTTGTGTTTTTTGTATTTGCCTTTTCAAAGGATAAAAGGATAAACTCTATTATTTCCATGTAAAAGAGAGTACCGCAGAACAGCAGGTATGGTGAATCGCGTGGTGGTGCTATAATGTTTTCAATTTTATGCAGGTCGCATATGGCAGGTAGTTTAAGAAGAGGGAGGGTACGACGTAAGTTTTTTACCGATCCCAGAAGGGCGCTGCTTATGCAAAAAGCACCGTGGGCATAGTGGGGAGAGAGCTTCTCAAATTTTTTATATTGTGTATTTTCTGCCTCCCACGAGGAAGCCAGCTCAGTGAAGTCTATGATTATTTTAAACCGCAGTATCTTTGATAATAGTGAGTAATACCTTAGGTATTTTATGTCACGTGAATAGAATATAACAAAGTGGATACGGTGAAATAGTCCCAGGCGCATGAGGAAATAAAACTCTCCTGCCACACCTATTAGTTTTGAAATGTTCCTGATTAGAAATGAATTTTTGCGATAAGCCGAACCTGAGGTATAAATATATTCAATGCCCTGGATAATTCCACGGAAAGGTAAGTTAATATTGTTTTTAAGGTGTGAGCCCTTGCGCGATAAGATAATAACCCTGTTTCCTGCTTCTGTCAGTGCTCTGGAGATTAACCGCTGTCTTTCACCAGGGGCAAACCCTTCCGGAAAGCCATTAAACCCAACATATACAAACAAAAGCCCGTCGTCAGACATTTTTTGCAATTAATTTTTTATTTTGCTGCAGCCATTCCTCCAGGATCAGCAACGACCATATACGTAAACTGAAGTGGCGCATACCCGACTTGTCGTACTGAAGAATTTTCTGTACATAATCGTAGTTTACATAGTCGTAAATTTCAGCATTTCTGTTGCAAATCATATCGGACATATATACTTTAAGGTCCTTTTTAAACCAGGCAGTCACCGGAAGGTCGAACCCCTGTTTGGCCCTGTTGAAAATTTCCGGAGGGAGGTATTTTTTCATAGACTCCTTAAAAAGGTATTTTTTCCTGCTGCCCTGGAATTTATACTTCGAAGGGATATTAAACACATGTTGCGCAAAAACATGATCTATCAGTGGCACTCGTACCTCCAGGGAATTTAACATGGACGTGCGGTCAACTTTTGTAAGTATATCGTCAACCATGTAGGTGGAGATGTCCAGCTCCTGCATCTTGGTTATGAAATCCGGAGCCTTGCTGTGTTTTAATAACTCTATTTTATAATCTTCAGGGTAGGTGCCGAATATATCGCACAGGAGGTTATTGTTATACAGCTGCTTACGTTCAGGTTTCATCCACAGATACGAAGAATAAGCTCCCAGATGATTCTTATCCTGTGCCAGGTAATAGGTATATCCTTTGCCAAAGAACTGGTTAGGCACCAGATAATTGACTGCCCCCCACAGGTATTTGTTTACTGTGGCTGAGGGGAAGTTATATTTGTGAATGAGGTTCATCTTGGGATATGAATTATATCCCAGGAATAACTCGTCCCCTCCATCTCCGGAAAGCACAACTTTAACATGTTCCCTGGCAAACTTGCAGACAAAATATGTAGGTAATATGGAATTATCAGCAAAGGGTTCATCCACACTTTGTATAAGCAGTGGAAGGATGTCAATCGATTCGGGCTCCACAATATATTCATGGTGCTCGGTATTATACTTTTTGGCGATTATCCTCGCATATTCAAGTTCATTGTATTTTTGTTCCCTGAAACCTATGGTAAAAGTTTTTACGGGTTGTGAAGAGCATTTTGACATAAGAGCAACTATTGAACTTGAATCTATGCCCCCACTTAAAAAAGCTCCCAGCGGAACATCGGAGACCATGTGCAGCTTCACCGATTCAGTAAGCTGTTCGTCAATTAAATCCATCATCTCCGCCTTGCTTAAATTTACATTTAGGTTATAATCCATTTCCCAGTATTTGGATATGGATAATTTACCTGAGCTTATGTCAAAAATCATGCTTTCCGCCGGCCTGAGCTTACGGATATGTTTGAATATAGATAAGTTACCTGAGATATACCCAAAGGTGAAATAATGGTTTAAGGCCTGGCTGTCTATATTTGTGTTTAACCCCGGGACTGCCAGAATAGACTTTATTTCAGAGCCAAATACAAATTTATCAGGGGCATTGTAATAGAAGAATGGTTTTATGCCAAAGCGGTCCCTGGCTCCAAAAAGTATCTTTTTGTTTTTGTCATAAATCATAAAACCGAACATTCCCCGCAGGTATTTTACACAGTCACTGCCATATTCCTCATAAAGGTGAACTATAGTTTCAGTATCGGTATTGGTCTTGAATTTATGTCCTTTATTAATCAGCGATTCCCGTAACTCCTTATAGTTATAAATTTCTCCGTTGAAAACGATCCATATGGAGTCATCTTCGTTGGAAAGAGGCTGATGTCCTGCAGATAAATCTATTATAGAAAGCCTTCTGAATCCAAACCCTACATTTTTATCAATGTAGAAACCCTCATCATCAGGACCCCTGTGTTTTATTGAATCAGTCATGAGCTTTAGTTCCTGCTGATTTATATGTTTTTGTGCATCGGAATACACCAGTCCTGAAATACCACACATTGTAATTATTTTTTGTTTATTGTTCTAATATAGTAATAAATTTTCAAATATTGCCGCCGATGGTTATGGCATTGATATGTTTGCAGTCACTTTTTCCCCAATTTTTTTCATTTTCCTGCAATCATCTCTACAATTTTACTTCCATAGGAGAGGTAATTAAAATGCATGTAACCTGTATCATATCCTTTATTACCAATATCTTTAGCTTTATCGGGGTAGTTTATCACAAACTTCATTTTTTCAGAAAATTCATTTTCATCATACAAGGGAGCTACAAGCGCATTTTCTGTGTCGGTAAAGTATTTTTTTATGTCACCATAAGAAGTTGTTATTATTGGGTTCCTGGAAGCAGTGTATTCCGCTATCTTATGCGGAAATCGTGCTATATCCTGGATTGTGGGCCTGAGAGGTATAAGCATCGCACATGCATTTAAATAGTAATTAACAAGTTCCTCATATTTAAGTTTCGACATGGTTTTTATGAGGTGTTTTTTTGGAGAAAGCTCTATTTCTTCATATATTTTTTCAATTGAAGCGGATGACCCGTTAATTATCAGGTAAAGACAATAGGTATCATTCTCAATGAGGTTAAAAGAGTGAATTATAAATATTATAACCTCCCTGTAATGGGCAACACCGCAGTAGAGGAAATACCTGTCCGGGAAAGGTGATTTATCAATGTTGAATTTCTCAAAATCGCATATAGAAGGTATTTTTATGTAAGGCTTATCAGGGTTTATTTTTTTTACCTGCTCTTCCAGAAAATCGCTTATAGGAATGACACTGTCGGACAGCCTGACGGCGTATTTGTCGTAAAAGTAGTTGTTAATCTGCAATTTGAGTCGCATAGTTATAGCTGAGCTATATTCCACATAATTCAGTATAATTTTAAATCCCAGAAGGCGGGAAATAATTTTGTAATAAAATATAAGCGGGATCAACATTGTCGATATAATGGCTGCATCTATTTTATGCTTCGATGATTCCGCAACCATGAATCGGAATTCATTAATAATTCCGATAAATTTAAGGAAATTCCTTTTAACAAAGCCTGATGGCTTGAGAGGTGTACCTGACGTATAAATATAATTTATGCCTTCATAAACACCACGGGGAGGAATGTCTGTTTGCCTGTGCACCCCTTTTCTGCATATAACCGTAACTTTAACGCCACAGGCTACGAGGCTTTTGGAAATGAGCTTCTGACGTTCCACCTCTGCCAGGCCTGCCGGGAATCCCGAACATCCTAAGTATATAATATTTAAAGGTTTATTCATTTATAAAATAATAATACCAATTATTTCGCAAATCGCAATTTACAATTTGCAAATCAGGTTAACTTCTTCCCTCAATTATTTCCCTGTAAACTTTTACATTGGCATCGATCATATGATCGTAGCTGAAATTATTTTTTATCTGTTCAAGGCTCTTTTCCCCCATTTTGTTTCTTAAATCCTTGTCGTTCAAAAGTAGCTCCAGTTTGTCTACAAGATCGGGTACAGAGTAAGGTTTTACAAAGTAGCCGGTTACCTTATCTATAATAATTTCATGCGAACCTCCCGAGTCGGTTGCTATCACAGGTCTCCCCTGAGCCATGCTTTCCACTATGGCATTTGACAAGCCTTCCTGAATGAGATTTGTATTTACCAGTAAAACGCTAATATCTATCATTTTAATCAATTCTTCAACATTTTTTTGAAATCCCAGGAATTTTATTGCCTTGTTCAGCATGTTTTCAGGAACCATTTTTTTGCATTCCTCCTCCGTGGGGCCGTCACCTATGCAGAGGAAAGTGGCATCATCCCGTTTTCCGCATATTTCTATGGCGGCATTAATATATGTAGGATAATCCCTGCGGATTTGGAAACCTCCTATCATAGCCACCACCAGCGGGGTGAGGATTGAGTAACGGCTTTTTAAGGCGTTCGGGTCCACATCTGCCGGGGAGCGGCTGAAGTCGTAGCCATTATGTATCACATGTGCGTTCTTCTTTTTGCCTGCTCCATAGGCATTCAGTCCTGCCCAGGAATTGGAGAGTATAACCCTGGAAAAAAGAAAGGTCAGCTGAGCCCTGAACCAGTATTTGCCATACTTCTTACACGTGGAGTCGGCAATCATCGCGTTGACAAGCCGGGCCCCCCTGAATATCACCAGGGGCAGGGCATATACCGACCCCTGCGAGCTCCAGCTATGCACAATATCGGGTTTAAAGCGGTTGTATATGCCCAGGATATGAAAAAATATACGCGGGTCTTTTTTTATCTTTCTTTCCAGGACGTGTACCTTTTTAACGTATTGATATACTACAGGGTAATCTATGACATTTCTCAGGATTATCATTTCAATTTCGTAGCCCAGGCCTACAAGTCCTTTTATGGTTTCAAGGCATCTTCTTTCCCTGCCACCCAGGATAAGGCTGTCGTTTATCATTAAGATTTTCATCTGTTTTAATTTTAACCTTTTGGTTTAAAGATCAAGGGGTTTAATTACCTTACACGGATTACCGCCGGCAATTACATTTTCGGGGATATCTTTTATAACGACACTGTTTGCAGCAATAACAGTGTTTTTTCCAATATGCACACCTTTGAGCACTACTGAATTTATACCAAGCCAGACATTGTCTTCTATAATAACCGGTTTAGTCAGTCCCCCGGGTGTGCGGCGAAGTACAGGATTTATATAATGCCAGTCCGTGTCGGTAATCAGCGAGTTGGCTCCAACTAAAACATTATTTCCTATGATAATTTTCTCTGCAGCACCTATTATTGCCCCACTAATACCACAGCCGCTCCCAATCTCTATAATGGCTTTGCTGTCAAGTGTTGAAATCATACATGGATGGTTCAACCCAATAAGGTTTGAATTAAAAGCGGACCGGAATTTTACATTATCGCCTAAAATTATGGTGCTTAGGGGACGTCTGTTGAAATAAGTTCTCCCAAATGTTATAACTCCCTTGCCATGCTGAATGTGTTTAAGGGTAAGCATGATACGCAGCAGCCTTGTACTTAACCAACTTGAGGTATTTATAACTCTTTTATTGAGATGGTGAAAGAAATAACCAGAAGGATCTTGTAAGTATTTGGAAATATTCATTTAATCTTTTTTATTAATATTATTCCATTTATTGCTTAATCGTGCCAGGCCCATTATCAACTTAAGCACCCTCCAGGAAGTGTTTGTAATGGTATAATCTCCGGCGATCTGTACCACAGGTGCAATTTTAGCAGCTTCAACGGAAAGACTCACAGAATCCATAACTGTACGCGGATCAAAGCCTGTAAGAATAATCGTACCGGCATCCATAGCTTCAGGGCGCTCCATAGATTGCCTGAGGGAGATAGCAGGAAACCCCAGAATGGATGATTCTTCACTTATTGTTCCGGAGTCGGAGATAGTGCAAAGGGCACTCATCTGCAATTTAACGTAATCTATAAAACCGAAAGGCTTTAAAAACTGAATGGCTGCATTGACAGAAAGATTGTTCAGCTGTTCAAGCCTCTTACGGGTGCGGGGATGTGTAGAAACAATTACAGGGAAATGATATTCTTCAGCCAGAGAGTTGAGGATATTTACTATTTTAGTCAGGTTTTCAACGTTATCAACATTTTCTTCCCTGTGTACGCTTACAATAAAATATTGCCGTTCGATAAGATTCAAATGATGCAGAATAACCGATTTTGATATCTTGCCCGAGTAATGATCCAATACTTCCTTCATAGGCGATCCTGTCAGGTAAATAAACCTATGTGGTAACCCTTCAGAAATAAGATGCCTGCGGGCATGTTCGGTATAAACAAGGTTAAAATCGGCAAGGTGGTCAATAACCCTCCTGTTAATTTCTTCAGGGACATTAAAATCATAACTTCTGTTACCTGCCTCCATATGAAATATGGGAACACGCATTCTTTTGGCTATATAAGCAGAAAGACAGGAATTAGTGTCTCCTAAGACAAGCAAAGCATCAGGTTTTTCAAGCAGGAATACTTCTTCTGTTTTTTTCAATATATCTCCAACTGAAGCACCCAGCGAAGAGGTGTCTATGTTAAGGAAATGGTCCGGCTTGCGCAGATCAAGATCGTTCCAGAAAACTTCGTTCAGCTCAAAGTCGTAATTCTGACCTGTATGAACTATAACCTGGTTGAGGAATTTGTCCAGCAGAGCCATAACCCTTGACAACCTGATTATCTCCGGACGTGTGCCTACCAAAGTAATTACTTTTAATGTTGATTTGCCTGCCATCTGTAATGTTATATTATATAATTTATATTTTTGATTTAAAGTAGGTTAGGATGTCATCCCTAATTAGTAATCAGTCAACATTTCTTATCCACTTCTTCAAAATATGTATCCGGATCGGCCGGGTCATATGGTTCATTAATCCAGAACAAGGTATATAATTCTTCATCACCCACATTAATCAGGTTATGCGTATACCATACGGGCATATCTACAAAGGATGGCTTTGTACCGGAAAGGTGAAAAGTACTCACAATCTCAGTTCCATACCTTCTCAGCTGTATGACGGCTTCACCCTTGATTACCGCAAAACGCTCAATCTTACGGGTGTGGAAATGGTTTCCCCTTACTATGTTTGGTTTTGTGGTCGAAAAAGAAACCTGCCCTCCATTCCGGTGTTTCAGAATTTCCACAAAAACACCCCTGTTATCCTCATGCGACATATATTTAACAGGGTTTCTCTTATCAATATCTATATAGCTCCTGAAGGTATTGAAGAGGTTGCGGTCAAATATGTCCGTAAGGGAAGGAATTATGTGCCGGTCAAAATACAGGTCTTTAAAAAACAGCAGTTTATCCAGAATGCCTGAAACCTTTATTACGGAGGTATGAGGCACCACAAAAGATTCAACTTTTTTATCTTGTACTGTTTTTATTTTCTGATAAAACAGCTCAACAAGTTCCTGGACATATATGAGTTTTAGTTCACCATCGACCTGTATAGCCGGAGTTTCATCATGTGTAAGCTGATGGCTGAATGTTGCTATTACAGAATTATAATATGGATTGCCAAAGGGACCGAAAACATTAGGAATTATAAATCCGTAAAAACCTCCGTTGTTTTTTGTAGCCCAGCTTTCAAGTAATCTGCGTCCTTCCTTCTTTGATTCACCGTAAGGATTGTCCCTCTCCTCCTGTGTTGACGAAGAGAAGATTATCAGAGGGGCTGTATTATTTTCTTCAAGCGATTCTATCAGTTGCTTTACCAGCCTGACGTTAGTGTCATAGATGACCCGGGGATCGCCATGCCTGTTTAACGCCGCCAGATGAACAATGACATCACACCTGCGGGTGAAGTCATTCAATGTCTGACTATCCTTAAAATATTCATCCCTGAAAGGTATAAGGGTAATCTCATCTTTTTTAAGCGAAAGGAAGTTAAACAAATGAGTACCCATGAACCCGCTTTGCCCTGTAATTCCAACATTAATCATTTTTAATTTTACATTTAAATTACTTCCAAAGGAATTCAATTATCAATTATTTGGCTAAGTCTTCCTGTATTTCCGGCAATTTTAAAAGCAGTTTCCTGGTTTCCTCAATATTCATCCTGTAAGTATTGTGAGAGGTGTAGTCTTCTGCTGCATCTACCTGTTTCTGACCTTGTGAAAAATATATACTATAGTTGAGATCGCGAGAATCCAGAGGAATTCGGTAATAATTCCCCTGATCAGCTGCTTTCACCATTTCTTCCCTATTTACCAGTGTTTCAAAAAGTTTTTCACCATGTCGTGTACCTATTATAATAATTTGGCTTTTAGACTTATAAAGATCAATCATTGCCTGTGCCAGTACTTCTATTGTGCAGGCTGGTGCCTTTTGAACAAACAAATCACCCTGCTTGCCGTTTTGGAAGGCATATAACACCAGTTCAACGGCATCATCGAGGGTCATCATAAAGCGGGTCATATACGGATCGGTTATAGTTATCGGCTCGCCGGCTTTTATCTGTTTGGCAAAAAGTGGGATAACCGATCCCCGCGATCCCATAACGTTTCCGTAACGGGTTGCACAGAGCACGGTATCCGTTTCTCCGAGGTTACGCGACTTGGCACTTAGTACCTTCTCTGCCATAGCCTTGGACATACCCATGGCATTGATAGGATACACAGCCTTATCTGTGCTCAGCAGGATGATATTTTTTACTTTGTGACGTATAGCTGAGTCTATAACGTGTTCTGTACCATAAACGTTTGTGAGCACCGCTTCCATGGTAAAATTCACACGAGGGTACCTGCTTAAGCGCTGCCGCGTGAAAGATAAAAAGTCAACACCTTCCATGGCATAGTCCACACTCTGCTTATCACGTATATCGCCAATATAATATTTTATCTTGCTGTTCTTATACAGCAGACGCATATCGTCCTGCTTCTTCTCATCACGGCTGAAAATACGTATTTCACGAGTATACCGGAATCAACGAACCTTTTCAGTACCGCGTTACCAAAAAGAACCTGTTCCTCCGGTTATTAATAAGGTTTTGTTTGTAAACATACTCTTTAAAGATTAAATTTTAATACATAAAAACACAAATTTTCCCCGAAACTTTGAACCACAGTTGTGGCATTTTCATTTCTTAGAGAGGTCTCCCTGGCTTTTTGTCCTGAATTGTGAACGAATCGATGCATCATTAATAAGAGTTGAAATGGCTTCCTTCAAAGCTTTTCTGCTGTTTTCGGTTACCACGTATCCCCAGCCCTCCGAGGCGTATTGGGCAAGAGCAGTTCTTTTATCTGCATAAATCATCACAGGCGTACCTGAAATCATATATTCCGATGCTTTGGTGGGCATCGAAAACTGTGCAAATCGTATTCCTTCCCTGTCAAAATCTAAGGGCAGCACTGCCAGGTCGTATTTCGGCAGCAGCGTTGGCATACTGGCATGAGGAACGGGGTTTTTTATCTGCACACCCTGCAGTTCCCTTATTTTCTTTGCTTTTGGTTTGTCACCATCAGGAGAATATATGTCAAGTTCAATATTTAATCCGCTGCTCTTGAGGTTGCTTACGACATTAGCAATTTCCATTATAGCCTTTCCGTTTGCCGTGCCTATCCTCCTGTATAAATAATTTTAAATGACCCTGTTGTTTTCCAGCTCTTCTTCGAATACGGAAGCCATTTTTCTACTTCAATGGGGTTATGATAAGCCTGAAATGGTTTATTGTATCGTTTTGCATATTCCCTGCTCATAGCATCACATATACTTAAAAATATATCCGACTTATCAAGTAATTTGCGGAATTCATGGGTGAACTTATATTTCCAGTAATAATATAATATCCCCGGTTTATTAAGCGATACAGGCCAGTCGTCCATAATATGAATAGCAACAGGAATATCTGTCTTTTCTTTTATCTCCTGCATAAATTTTATGAGTTTGTAAGTAGCCAATTGGCTGGTATATTACATCGGGTTTAAATTCATTTATCCATTTCAAAAATTGATCGGTAACCCTTATCCTTTCCTGTAAAAAGGTAAGGCCTGATATCTGTATAAGCCATAAAATAAACTGTTTAATATTCCTGTTGTATTTTGACAGCTTTCCTTTATACTCAGTTACTTCATTGTTTGTTACATCTTTATCAGTATATATAAAAGGTCCGGAAGTATATTTTGGCTGAAAATAATAAAAAGGCCACCGCCGTTTATTTTCAGCATATCCCAGGCGATAATACAAATGACAGCTTTGCAAACCGCTTTCGATCAATGTGTGAGGTCGCCATGGCAAGCCTGTCCTTAGGCCAGCCTTTAAAAAGATTAGTCATGGTTATTCCCCCTCCCCCTGACATTGCTGAAGGAATCTCCTACAAGAAGTACCTTTGGTAATATTGCAGATTCATTATTAATACCTGGCATTATTTTATTTATTTGTTAATCTGATAATTCGTTTATTCGTTTATTTTATAAACCTTATAAAACATATATCACAAATCAGGAATCTAAAATCTTAAATCTGTCAATTACTTCGCCATAATACTCTTATAAACTTCAATCAACTCATTTACAATTTTATCCGGGTCTATGTATTTCCTAAGCGCCTTCCTGCGTGCATTGATACCAAGTTCTTTTGCCAACTCGGTATTTTCATGCAGGTCGAGTATTGCCCCTGTAATATCAAAAGGTTCACCAGTATTGACAAGTAACCCCTCTTTCCTGTTTTCTATTATTGATGAACAGCCTCCTGATGAGGCAACTATGGTTGGCATGCCCAGTAACATAGCTTCACAAACACTATTTGGGCTGTTTTCGATGTATGACGGATGTACATACATATCCGAGTTTGTAAGCAATTCTATAATTGACGGGAGCACGCAAACCCCCGTGGAATATAACCTTTTCCGGAAACGGACGTTTGTATTTCTTAATAACTAACTTAACTATTCCATCTTCGCGGGCTGTGCCGAATAATATTCCACTTAAAATTAATCCCCTTTTTTTCCAGCAGTTCGGCAGATTCAAAGACTATATCAAGACCTTTATAGGGAGCGCCAAGCATCACAGTAGATATTTCCAGGCTATTTGTTTTTTGCTTATCCCACACGGCATTAAAAAAATCCTCCCTAATCATTTCCGTCCTTCAAAATACCTTGCATGCGGAGCATACGTGGTAACAATACGACGGTCAAAATCTGTCCTTCCCAGAAAATTAAATGCATGAGCATAAATTTCCTTTTCCCTTCGTTCAATTTTTTTATGATACATGTAAAAATTGAATTCACTAACCCCTTTTATAAATTTAAAAAGATTTTTAAATGATAAATAATAATATAAAGGAACGCCTGAAAAGTATTTCCTGTCTCACGTTGAGGAACCCCTGAATATGTATCACAGCAGGGATATCGGTTATTTTGGTGATTAAACCGTAATTATTCTCGTAATTCTGAATATTTGTATTACATCGGGTTTAAATTCCTCTATAACTGACCGATAATACTCCAGTCCTGAGAGTCATTGGTTTTATAATTACCGCCCCACTTTATTTTACGTTTAATAAAACCGGAGGTGACAGGACATATGAAATACTGAACATTTTCAATATTATGTTTTTCAATTTCTTTTACTCTTTCCTGGCAAACAATTCCCAGCTTAATGCCATCAATCTGTTTGAACTTTGATTCCAATGCAATAATCCACGACCCTCCCATAAAACCTGATTTCTTAAGCTTATCAGCAGAAACGGGACTATTACTAAACCACAAAACTTTCATTTTTCTGTTTTTATCATTAGTAATCTAAATGCAGGTTTTTCATTTATTCCAGATACCTGTCGCCGTGCCATTCAGAATTTTATGATACTGGAAAGGCCCTATAACTGCTCCGAAAATGGAACATATCCACGTTGATAAAACAATGCCGGGTAATCCCATATTGAGGTATTTGGCAAATAATATAGAAAGCGGTATATTCAGTATGGCAGTGACTATTGAAAAAGTAAAACTGAAATTTGACTTTGCCAATGCCGTTTAAAAAAGAAAACATATCCCGTTCCAAAGGCCTTGGATAATACATAAAGTCCTATAGTTAAAGTGAGGCTGAAAGGAAACACCACCACCTATTCTTTTCTAAACCAGAATTTATATACAAAATTTGAACTGAATATCATAACTGCAGCAACAAATAAAAATGCAAACCATATATAGTTCATCCTTTTAATTGTTATTCTTATCCAGTTCATATCCCTTTTTGTCCAGGCTTCGGTAAAGGCCGACCATAAAGGCGTAGCAATAATTGTAAAGGATAAGGTAATAATCTGAAAATATTTGAATGGTATGGAATACACAGTTACCTTATCAGGGCCAAATAATTGTGAGATAATGATATTTGCAGTTTCATACTGAACAATTCCTGCAATTTGTATAATAAAAAACTTAATGCCCAGATTTACAATGCCTTTTATTGAGTCAACATGAATGAATTTATAGCTTGGCCTTACCTCTTTGTATTTTCCGTTAAAGAAGTAAAGAGTTGCAATAAGCGACATCAGCAGAGGGGAAATGCTTAACCCTATACCCATGTATAATAACGAATTGCTGGTGGTGTGAAGCAATATCAATACAATCGAGAAGGAAAGTATCTTACCGGAAAGATCTATTACCTCACCCAAGGCAGTTTTCTGGTCGGCAGATAATATTGTTTTCATCAATGTAAGGACAAATTGCATGCAAAAGGCCCCTATTATGAATACCACCAGGGTGCTTATCTCGTGCATCAGGTCAGGACTGCAGTTAAGAATGCGTGTCCAGGGCAGGAAAGGATTGATGATTATGAAAAGTATAAATATTCCTGCTGAGATTAATCCAAGAATAAAATAAGTAGTGCTGACGAATATCTTAGCCTGCTTCATGTCGTTTCTGGCAAGAGCTTCGGCAAATTTATTCCTGAAGCCGTTACCTAGACCCAGGTCGAAAAGATAAAACCAACCGACAAGTTCACTGAGGGTGATCCATATGCCGTATTTATATCTGGTAAGATAATGAATTGTCAACGGAACCATTACAAATCCTATCCCGACATTTATACCTTTAACAATAACCGATAGAAGGATATTATTTAAGGCCTTAAAAGTCCTGTTCTCCCTGTTGACAATTTTCCTGAATAATTCTTTAACCTGCATTTATTAGTGTTAATTGTTCCTGCTTTTGTACATAATATTGGTTAAACATAAAACAAATTATATAACCCATAAAAAATACATTTAAAGCAACAAGTGTAAAATTGGATAATATTATTTGCAGAAATCCAAAAAAAGGACCCCAATAATGATGAATCTTAGCGGTTTTATATAAATATGCAGTCATTGAAATTAAAAAACCGAGAAATATAAATCCGCCTATAAGTCCATAATAATAAAACAAGGAAAGATACCCGACGTGTATTTGCGAAGACCTTCCCTCCAAAGCTCTTACAAGTTCATAATCCCTGCTTTTCCCTTCAAATTCATGAAGCTTGCCTTTACCAAATACAGGATTTTCTTTAAAAAACTTTCCGAAAATATCAAAAGCAAGTAAACGTGTACCTGCAGAGCTGTGAGCTAAATTTTCCTGTTTGGATTCCAGAATTCTGTTCTCAATTATCAGGGCAAGAGGAATCTTAAACTTATCAGCAACATAAACAAATCCTGCGACAGCAATAAATATAATAACTACAAATCTTGCAAATGATTTAAAAGTTATCTTGCTGTAAATAGGAATAAGACCTAAAAGCAAAATATAGTTAATCATTATGTAACGTGACTTGGAAAAAAATGCAACCATTGCACCAATAATATAAAAAACAACGACATATTTACTTTTATTTTTAAGTTGCTGACATAAGACAATGGCCAAAACAGGAAAAAAACAATGGCCCATTGCACTTGAATCAATCCAGGAATAAATTGAAGATATCCTGGTTTCCCAGACAGGAAGCAATTTCATTCGTATAACATCTTCCGGATTCAGGAAAAACTTATTATTTACAAATGCTTGTATTATAGCAACTACAAATGCTATAAATAAAATTATAACCGAAAGATTATATGCATTTTTCATGTAACGGTCAGAGAATTTGGTGTTTTCTATTATAAATACAACCAAAGCACTCGCGATGATTGCATTCTGTACAAAATAGCTGAAATTATATTCTTTGGAAGCTAAAACTGAATCAGACACCATGGTATAAATCGCAAATAAAAATAGAAAAACCAATGGAGCAGAAAAAGAAATTCTTTTGCGGAAAATCAGGATTAATAATGATCCTGTAATAAGTAAAGGCAACATAATAGTGTCAAACCCTTTACCTAAATACTTTGCGATCAGATACCCGGCAAAAGGTGCTACAATGAAGATAAATAATATGTTTAAATTTAAAGTATTTGTAGTATGATTCCTCATATGCTGGAGCTGGCTGGCTTTATTTTTATTTCAAGCATCTTTTCCCTTTTGAAATAACCGAGACTATTTTTTGCCCTGTGAATAATACTTGTACCCATGTTTGTATTCCCCTTCTATAGGGATATCGTTATAAATTATAGCTAAGTTATTTATGTTTTTTTCTTCAATATTTTGAATTGTTTTTGCAAAAATTATACGGTTTGTGACATCATGTCTGGTAACGAGTAACTTAATATCACTGTACTTCATTAAAAGGTATCCATCGGTAAAATAATGAAGGGGAGGGGAATCCACAATTATATAATCGTACATATTTTTAAGCAGGTTGAATATATCTTTAGTTCTGTCAAGTTCAATAAGTTCAGCCGGATTTGGCGGGATATTACCGGCAGGTATTATATCAAGTTTATCGTTCTCTGTTTTTACAATTATATCCTCCATTGTTGCCTTACCGATATAATAAGAAGTAAGCCCTATCATATTGGTTGCATCGATACCCAGATATTTCGTCGGCTTTCTTAAGTCGTAACTTACCAGTATGGTATTTTTCCTCAGAAGGGCAAAGCTCAATGCCAGATGATATGCTGTAAAAGATTTCCCTTCATTTTCCACGCTGGACGTTATCAGAATTACCTGTCTTGTGGTGTTTCGTATAAAGTAATCGAGGTTGGTTCGCAAGAGCCGTAATGATTCTACATAAGGAGTATAAGTGCTTTCCGAAAGGTTACCCTGTTCCTTTCTGTGTGAATGCAACAATTTTCCAAGAATAGGGATACTTGTAATTTTAGTAATCTCTTCATAATTACTGAATGTTACTTTAAACTGCTGACCCACCATAATAAAACCTATAGGTAATATTATTGACAGTATAAATGCGAATATGAAATTCTGTCCTTTCTTGGGAAATACTTTACCCAGGTTTATTGCCGGTTCTATTACCTCAATATTTGAAAGGCTCGAAGCCATTGTTATGTTTGCCTCAGCCCGTCTTTCCTGTAAAAAGGTATTAATGGCGTCATTAAGTTTAAACTTACGTTCAAAAACCAGCAATTCTCTCTGTTCCAAAGGCAACTTACTTATTTCATTTGAGAGTTTAAATGATTGGTTTTGTATTTCTGATGAATTAATTTCAAGAGTTTTAATAATATAATTCAGGTTTGCAAAAATTGAATTTTTAATGGATTCAATTTTACTGTTTATTATATTTATTTCAGGGTTATTCCCCTGGTTATTATCTATGTAACTCTTCCTTTCTGAAGTAAGATTTGTGAGTTCGGTAATTAAACTACTGAGGCTGGCATCGTTTATACCCATTGAGGAAGGCACTATCAAATCATTAACAGACTTGTTTTCAGTTAAATGTGTTTTAACATAGGTGTAATAGCTTATTTTGGACCTTATTTCACTCTTTTGTTTGTCGAGATCGAGCAACTGCTGGTTAATGGCCGATGACTGCTGACCAATATCATATAATTGAGTAGAGCTTTTTATTTGCTGTAATTGTTGTTCAGATTTCGATAATGAGTCGGATACTTCGCCAAGAAGCTTGTCTATATATTTTATTGTCACATCTGCCAAATGGTTCCTGTGTTCCAAATCTTCATTGATGTATACGCTGCATAACTGGTTTATGATATCAGTCCCCTTGTCAGGATTAGAGGTTTCATATGTAATAATTCCCGAGGTCACTTTTTCGTTTACCGGTTCAATACTTAATGCTTTCTGATAGTCAAGTGCCAAAGAATTTATTGAACTGAAATTGAAATAAACCTTTTTCTTTTTATAATCAACTATTTTAGCGGAATCAATTTTAACAATGAACGAAAAACCATCATTTTCTACCAAATCCCCAAATTTCAACCTTTTTTTAAAATCAATTTCAGGTATGTTTTTTGAGTATCTTTTTAATGCATAATTATAACAGCTTAAATCCTTTCCGGATACCGACAAATAATATTCGGTATTGCTTATAAATTCAATCTCAAACATTGCATTTATAATCTGTGCATGTGTAGGTACGTAATTTACGGTAACTGGAGCATCATTGTAAAGTTCTGAATACCTGAAAGTATTTTTTTCATAATATGTAAGCTGGAGGTTAAGGTTTTCTATTACTTTTTCAATGAAAGGGATGGATTTAATTTTAACCAGTTCATTATTAAAATTTGTATTATCACCTAAAATATTAAAGGATAATACATTTCCCATATTTTTATTTTGATTGGGATCATCCTGTTTTATAAGTACCTGCGAAGTAATCTTATATTTGGGAACCGATATCTGGTTGAAAACAAAAGTAAAGGCTATTAAAATGAAGCCAGTTATAAGGAAAGTAAGATAATTTTTCCTGAAAAATGTAAAAATTTCGTTGAAATCTCTGTCAATAAAACGGTTAAATGTAGCCATAATCAATATACTTTATAAGCAATAATTATTGTTGCAATTACTGATGCGGTTGAAATTAATATTTCAAAAGGAAAATGATTTATACCCCAGAATTTTCTTTTTAATGGTCTAACATATATTACATCATTTGCTTCAAGGTAAAAATACTTCGATTTGACTATATCTTCATCAGTAAGGTTGAGGAAGGCAATTTCAACATTCTGGTTGTTGTTTCTGATAACTCTTACATGCTTGCGGTCTCCATATTCTGAAATATCTCCTGCAAGGCTAAGTGCCTGAAAAACATTTATAGGCGTGTTTGTATAGGGATAATTTCCAGGATGAGCCACTTCCCCAACTATGGAGATATTTGTATTTACAAGTTTGATCTTGACACTGGGGCTGTTGAGGTAAGTTTTCAGAGTCGATTTAAGCCTGGTTTCTGCATCCTGTATGGTTATGCCTGCAAGAACTATTTTACCTATCAATGGGAATATAATTGAACTGTCTTTATTAATTTTATATGACTGAAGTGTTGAACTATAAGGCGTTGCGGTTTGTGATGAGGTTTCTGATCCCACAGGACTGGAAATATTGTTATTAAAGCTGTATACCTGAATAAATAATTCATCTCCCGGCTCCAACTGACGGCTGTCTATATCCTTGTAAATGTTAATTTTTTGATCCTGGTATTGCCTGGTTTGCATATATTCGGACTGTCTTTGAGGTACACAGGCAAAAAATAATCCTGTTAAAAATATTACCAGGATTTTATATTTTATTTTGGAAGTTATAATCTTTAACTGGCCTGAACGGGCATGTTTATATTTACTTTCCTGTGTTTTATTATATTTTTTGATCTTTAAAATGTTTAGTTGATTCATAATTAAAAAATTTAAAGATGTAAAGGTATGAAGCGATAAACAATATACAATATTTAATTAAAAGGTATTTATCATGTTTATGTTTTATTTCATCAAAAATTAAATTAAATTTATATATATTTTAAAACATAAAATCAGATTTTAAGTATAGTTAATACAAACCGTTCTTTTAAGCATAATAATTTATTATTTTAGTAATAATCAATTAATATTAATACCTTAAATTTACAATAATTTGCTATTAATAAGTAAAATCGTATCCTTTATCAAATAATTTGCGTAAGATAATATTCATTAATTAATTTCGACAAGTTTTATAAGTTAAATTTAATCTTTATATGTATGAATAGAAAAATTACATTTTTAATTTTTATTTTATCTCTGCTTGCATACAGTGCGGATATTTCGGCACAGTCAGGCACGAGCTGTCAAACAGCTATTCAGGCTGTTAGTGGCAATGGCAATACTTACACTTCAACAGGTCCTGCGGCAATCTGGTATCATTATACCCCAGCTACAAATTGCCGTTTGGAGATAACTACGCCAGGATATTATAATTATCCGTCTTATATTACTACTTTTGCTGATTGCGACGCAGGCGACAGTATAGAAGAATTTCATAACACAGTTGAGTACGAAAATTATTTTTATGCCAGTCAGGGGATAACCTATTATTTTCAATGGAGAAATCCAAACGGTGGCCAAGCTGTCACTTTCCCATTTACTATAACTGAAGCAGTACCCTCACAGGGTGAAATCTGTAGCAACCCTTTTACATTCAATGCTTCAGGAACATTACCTGTTAGCACTCTTTATCCTACCTGGTATGAATATACAAATAACACAAGCAGGATTCAGGAAATAAAGGTAGGTAATCCGGCTGGAATATATTGCCAGGCAAGGTTCGACTGTGGTCAGAACGATTATGAACGCAGCGTAAAACATTTCTTTCTTGCTAATGGGACAGCTATTGGAGTTCAATTTGAAGCACAGATTGGGGATTCCTATTTTGTAAAAGTATATCCTGGTAACGTATCTACTGTTAATGCAACGGTTTCTTTACCTTTACAAGGACAGTCATGTGATAATGCATTTTCGGCTATTATTGGCTCAAATGCGGCTAATCATACACAATCCACCGACCAGTGGTATAAAATCAAGCCATCCCAGCCAGGAGTAATTTCACTATCATGCAGTACAATAGCTAACTGGAATGATACTATTCAGGTAAGGTGGTACAAAGGATGCGGAACAACTGCTTTTCTTATAGGATCAGATTCATTGGAAGTGGACGCAACCGATACTACTTATATTTGTTTGCGCGCTGGTGCATTTATCAGCCCGGTATATAACTTCAACCTCGCATTCAGACCTATTGCTGCAGGCAGCGATATCACCTCTGCTATCCCCGTACCTTCTCCGGGGAATTATACAGCTCCTGCGGGAACAGGTAATTTATGGTATAAATATACCTCACCTGTAAATGCAACTGTCACCGTATCGACCTGCGGAACAAACTCAGTAGGTACAGGAGTTAATTTATATCAGCTTTATGACCTGGAGAAATTCTATCTGGGGGCTAATTATGGCAGTGGCTGCGTTAGCGGACAAGCTGAATATACATTGCTTGTTGGAGCAGGGCAAACTATATATATAGACTGGAGTTCAAATTCAAACCAGTTAAGTAACTGGACATTGACTGCTACTCCTACAGGACAGCCTCTTCCTGCAGGTTACGGATATGATGCAGCGATAAATATTCCTCTTGGTTCTGGAAGTGGTACAGGAAACTATCCTACGTCAACTGCAGTTCAGACAAACCAAACATGGGTGTGGTACAAATTTCACAATACTTCGGGAGATACAGGAATTCTTACAGTTTCGAACTGTAGCACTAATCCTGCATATCCTACAAAAGTTTATATTGCAGAGGATTCAACTTTTGCTGCTGGTACTATATGGTCTGAAAGTTCTGCCTGTGGTTCAAATTCACAATCTGCCGCGTATACACTTGTCCCGGATCAAACGGTATATGTTGTCTGGTGGCTCGATGATCCCACACCCGGCAATTTTAGCTGGAATCTGAACTGGACTTCTAATTTTGCACTTCCGGCAGGTACAACCTGCAGTAATCCTTTAACAGCTGTTTTGGGACAAAATTCTGCAAATACAGCCGGAGGCAATCAGGTATTCACATACACTCCGACTGAAAAAGGACACCTGCAGATTTCATCCGCAGTACCAGTTGAAGTGACAGTTTATAATAATTGTGGGGATTATACTACCTATAATTATGAAACTGGCCTTAATTACCCACTTATTTCAAATGCAAATAATGTAGCCGATAGTATTGGTTTCTGGGTATCAGCCGGGAACAGTTATGTTATTGTATGGAGTCAGGGTTATACAAGTGCTCCGTTTAACTGGAATATTGCTTTTTCACCGGTAAGCAGCAATGCAAAGATAACAGGGTTTACCATTCCAAACCAGATTGGCGCTTCAAGTTTTACCAGTGACAGTATTAAGATAGTTATGCCATATAATACAAACCTGGCTGATTTAATACCTTCATTTGTTGCAACAGGTTCGGTATCGGTAAATTCGGTGGTTCAAACAAGCGGAACTACAACGGCAAATTTTACCACTCCTTTGACATATGTGGTAACAGCAGAAGATAGCGTTACTACAAAAACATATTATGTTAAAGTAACTGCTCCGGATACAGCAGCAGAAATAACTGCTTTCACTGTTCCCGGTCAGATAAGATCGAGTAAAATAGTTTCAGGTGTTACAGGTACAGTTTCTGCCCAGATTACTATCGGAGCACCTCTTACCTCGCTTGCACCAACGTTTACCCTTTCACCGGGAGCAACGGCTACCGTAGCTTCTGTGACACAGGTCAGCGGTGTAACTGCAAACGATTATACCACAGCCGTAACTTATGTTGTAACTTCACAAAATAAAGAGGTTACCAAGAATTGGGTTGTTACAGTATCTAATGCAGATACAGCAGCAGTTATAACATCCTTTACCATACCCGGTCAGGTAGGTAACACCGTTATTACACCTGGTACAACAGGTTCCATAGCTGTTCAGATGCCTTATAACAGCAGCCTGGCCAGTCTGACACCAAGCTTTACCTTGTCGCCAAATGCAACTGTTACAGTAGCAGGTATCAACCAGGTCAGCGGTACTACATCAAATGACTTTGCTACTCCTCTTACCTATGCTGTTAAAGCTCAGAGCGGCACCATAGTAGACTGGACAGTAACCGTTACTGCCCCGGATACCTCAGCTGAGATAACAGCCTTCAGCATACCAACAGAAATAGGAAATGCTGTAATCACAACAGGTGCATCAGGTAAAGTAACAGTTCAGTTACCATATCAGGCAGTCGTTACCAGTCTTATACCTACCTTTACCCTTTCAGCAGGCGCCACAGCGACAGTTGCCAGTGTAGCCCAGGTAAGCGGTACTACTGCAAACAATTTCACTACTGCTGTAACCTATGTGGTAGTTGCCCAGAATGGTATAAAATCAAAGAACTGGACAGTTTATGTTACCACACCTAATACAGCGGCTGACATTACTGACTTCACAGTTCCCGGACAAACAGGTTCATCTGTAATTACCCCGGGCACACCAGGTACTGTAGCTCTTAATGTACCATTTGGTACAGACGTTACGGCTCTTGTTCCAGACTTTACCCTGTCAGCAGGTGCTACGGCCAAGGTTGGTGCAGTAAAACAGGTAAGTGACACTACAAGTGATAACTTCACTTCTCCTGTGACATATGTTGTAACAGCACAGGACGGAGTTACAACGATGAACTGGAAGGTAACTGTAAATATCCTTCCGGATACAGCAACACTTTTCACAGCGTTCACTATACCTAAACAGGATGGTGTTGCAGAAATTAATTCTGAAAAAGCCACAGTTTTAGTATCTGTTCGTTTTGGTACTCCTCTTACTTCAATAATTCCGACATTCACCCTGTCACCGGGAGCTACGGCTACTGTTGGAACTACTGCTCAGGTAAGCGGAACTACAGCAAATAACTTTACTTCTTCTGTAGTTTATACTGTAACAGCACAGGATACAAAAACGACAGAACATTGGACAGTAACCGTTGCCACATTACCCGATACAGCTGCACTCTTTACTGCATTCAGCGTACCCGGAGAAGTTGGCTCAGCCGTTATTGACGATGCCGACACCACTGTAACTGTATCAGTTCCTGCCGGAACAAAAGTAACAGCCCTGGTACCTACCTTTACATTGTCACCGGGAGCTACGGCTACCGTTGGAACAACAGCTCAGGTAAGCGGTACCACAGCCAATAACTTTACCAATCCTGTTACTTATAAATTAACTCCACAAGATGGAACACCTGTAAGAACATGGAAAGTTACTGTTACTTATCTAAGTACTGAATCGGGTATAACTTCGTTTACTGTTCCACAGGAAGTGGATAAGACTACCATTGACACTGTAACTCATACTGTTACCCTTTATGTATTACCGGGAACAAGCCGTACAAGTTTAGTTCCAAGCTTTACATTGTCAACAGGAGCTTCAGCTACCGTTGGCGGAGTAGCACAGACAAGTGGTGTAACAGCAAATAACTTTACCAATGCCGTTACATACAAGGTTACAGCTCAGGATGGTACGAATACGACAGACTGGACTGTTACTATAAGCTATAACACAGCTATTCTTGCTGCAAAAGGTGAAAATATTAATGTTTACCCTGTACCTGCCAGTGATTTTGTTAATATCAATATTCCTGAAGGCAGCGACGGTGAATGGACAATTAGTATTTCCAATATGAGCGGCCAGGTGGTATACTCGGATAAACTTACCTTAAACGCCGGAGTTACAAAGATTGACTTGTCAAATACAAACTCCGGAATTTATAATCTGGTGATGACTAAATCCGATCAGTCAGTTGTAAAGAAACTGATTATAGCCAAATAGTCAACGATTTCTCTTAACAGAATGAACTGTGAACCGAAAGGGACATGGTTCATTCAGACTCAGATAAAAATGCCCCGGGCTTATAATTCCCGGGGCATTTTATTTAATTACGTTTTCTACTTTAAAAATAGTTTCGTATCTGATTAATAAATATAATTTTTTGTCTTATAAATAATAATGTTGATCAACATCTTGAAAATGCTAATCAATATGCGCTTGTATTTATTCATTATAAAATATATGTTTGACCAATATTTCATTTGCAAACCTCCTTATTTAACCAATAAAAAACAAATCAAAATGCCATATTTCAACTACAAATCCAAGATGTTAAAAAAAGCTACCATACCTGTAATTTTTGCTTTTTTAATGTCTGCCTTAAATGCCCAGGTAACAGATACAGCAAATGTTACTATCCCAGGCACCTTAGATTCAATAGCAAAAGCATATTTGACGAAAGTTAAAAACCTTACAGTTACAGGCACCATTGATGCACGTGACTTTAAAACCATGAGAGACAGCATGCCGGTGCTGGCTGTTATTGATATAAGCGGAGCAACCATAGCTCCGTATAACGGAACCGAAGGTACACAGGATTCGAATACTGATACCTATCCGGCAAATGCAATTCCTCAATATGCCTTCTATAATAATCATACAAAAACCAGTAAAACATCATTGATTTCTATTAAACTGCCAAATAATATTATTTCAATCAGAGATAGTGCTTTTTTTGATTGTTCAGGTTTAATATGTTCATTAAATATACCTTTTTCAGTTACTTATATTG
The DNA here is from genome assembly GCA_963766305.1 of uncultured Bacteroidota bacterium. GTDB lineage: Bacteria > Bacteroidota > Bacteroidia > Bacteroidales > JAAUTT01 > JAAUTT01. The sequence goes on along the minus strand of CAVYAE010000037.1, from coordinate 106,210 downwards.
GAACTATGGCTTTTGCCGGCTGTTACAGATTAGCAGATTCTTTAACAATTTCATCATCTGTTACTTATATTGGAGACCGGGCTTTTACATTTTGTGATGGTTTAAAAGGGTTTAGTGTTAATGCAGGTAATCCCGATTACTGCAGTGTTAACGGAGTATTATTTAATAAAAGTAAAAGAATGCTTATTCAATGTCCGGGAGGAATATCAGGAACTTATACCATACCTTCTACAGTTGATACTATTGGAATTGGGGCTTTTGCCGGGTGCTATGGTTTAAAAGGTACATTAAATATACCTTCTTCGGTATCTTATATTGGAGACTGGGCTTTTGCATATTGTACCGGTTTTACAGGTAACCTAACCATTCCTGCTTCAGTTATAACTATTGGAAATTATGCTTTTAATGCCTGTAGTAGTTTTACAGGTCCCCTGTCCATTCCTTCTTCAGTTAATTATATCGGAGAGCAGGCTTTTGGAGGGTGTTACAGCTTAAATGGCCCTTTAACTATTCCTTCTTCAGTTACATATATTGGATCTGTTGCTTTTACAAATGATACAGGATTTACAGGTACCTTAACCATACCATCTTCTGTTGCTTATATTGGAGAGTTCGCTTTTTCAGGATGTACCGGTTTGAAATCAATAGTCTCATTAAATCCCATGCCTTTGACAGGCAATTCAATTGGGAATTCTGTTTTCTTCACAAATAATATTAAAAACTTATACGTACCATTTAGTTCTGTCAATCTTTACAATGATGCCCTACAATGGAACAGTTTTAATATTTTACCTGTTATTAAGGTTTCGTGTGGTTCCGATTCTGTTCTTACAGGTAATTCGGTTACTTTTTCAGCAGATACAGGTTGTATTGGTAACCCTGTTAAATTGCAATGGCAGGTAAATGGTGCAAATGAAGGTACTGGCAATAATTCTTTTAGTTATGTCCCTCAAAATGGAGACTCAGTTAATTGTAAAGTTATATTTGATAATGACTCGGTAAATAGCGATGCGATTGTTATTAAAGCAGTGCAATCAACTTTGTCCGTCTCAGCAACTGAATTAAATATTTCAGATACAACAAAAATTGTAAAAAGCTTGACTATTTATTCAAATACCGCATGGAATATTAAAACCAGTGACGCCTGGATTACTACAAATGTAAATCATGGTACCGACACAGCTAATATTATTTTAACCATAACAACCAATAATTTTGGTTTACCCAGAACCGATACCATAATTGTTTCAGCAGTAGGGGTTGGTTCACAAACAATAATAGTGTTACAGGAAGCCAATACAGAAACAAATGTCAGAGCTGCTGACAATGCTGAGGTTAAACTATATCCGGTGCCAGTTAATAATATTCTGAACGTATATTTACCATTTACTCCCGATAATACTAAAATATTTATTTACAAAGCAGACGGAGTGGAAGTTTACTCTGCAAAATTAACAGATAGTAAAACGGGAATTGATATGGGCAATTTTTCTCCTGGTATTTATCTCATTAAAATTACCAGCCCGGATAATGATATATTAATTAAAAAAATCCTGAAACTTTAACATTAAGTGAAAGATACACAAAAAACCCCGGGAGTAATATTTCCCGGGGCTTTTTGTATTTTTATTATACACTATAATACTTATTTACTTCACAGGGTATACGTCATTGTAACCGTTCGCATCATAATTACCAGGATTCCTGCAGATCATAGTAACAGGACCCAGATATTCTTCAAGCTGGTTACAACCTGCATTTACAGAGGCCTGGGCGTTGGCAGGACTGGTACTGTGCCAGAACCAGTGGTATATTCCAAACTTTGGTGTGCCACCATAGGGAGAACTGCCGTCTTCAGGGTTGGAAAAAGTGTTTGGCCCTGTATGATTGAATAATTGAGTGGTTACCCCTCCTACTGTGCACCATAGCTGATAAACACCATTACCGTCGGTTCCCCATACCACATGTTCAACAAAATCCATCCACTGACCGGCAACTAAAGGGTATTTGCCTCCAATTGCACCTGTCGAGAATTCGGCCGGGTTATTAGCATCTCCTGAAAGAATTGTAAGGACAATTTCATTTCCCCAGGAAGCATGCATCCATAATTGAACTACAGGACTTCCATCCCCAACATGTAATTGATGGATAAGACCTTCTGCAGAATTATCGGAACTTGGATAATTTGGATCGACATAAGGGTCGAACACTGAATTTAAGGTTGGAAAATAGTAACTCCAGCTCAGCCATATTTCACTGGGAACAGGATATGCATAATGAAAAGGCTGCAAAAGAATTTCTGTTCTATAATTTGCAGCTCCCTGACCGCCTATGCCGCTGTCATCCATACCCTGTGGTATAGCAGGAGAAAAAGGATTAAGTATAAAATGTAAGGAAGGGTGGCCTGCATACCTTTCAACTGCAGTACTTATAGTATTAATATTATTATTATAGCAGCAATTTGCTTCCCATCCTCCGCTACCTGATGGCTGGCCATTGTTTAAAGGTGTTCCAAGTGTGTTTGGAAGGGTAGGAGTATTATAACTGGTGCCTCCTGATGTGGTCCAAACTACGGCCGGATATGTTCCTACATTGTCCCAGAAATAGGTTACCAGGCCTGGAATATTGGACCCGGAAGCAGGTGTTATTGTGGCTGGTTTTGTTGTGTCTATTGCAGCTGTTGGTGCGGTTAGCATTTTATGTTTTTTGGAATCAGCAGAAGCTGAATCAGGATTTGAAGAATTTTCTTTCTGACATGCAAATATGATCGATCCAAGCATTGTTAAAACGATACATAATTTGATACTTATTAAATTTTTCATAATCGCAATTTTTAGTTGATATTAAATAGCAATATTATTTTGACGAACGTATTTAAATCAATGGCCAATGATTAAAATTCTTTGACAAAACTATTAATTAATACGGTACTTTTAATAAAATGTGTCATGGTTAGATAAAATGAAATATCTAATAATATAGACGATAGCATTTTCGGTTCTTTTAAGAATTGTGTGAGCCAAAAAAAGTTTATCTAACGCTGAAAATATTGCCATAAATTAGTGACTAATGAATATTAATTGGTGACAAATATATAAAATTAATTGACGAATGATATAAAAAAGGTGACTAAAAAATAATAAATACACTTGCGCAAATGCAAATCAGCCCAAGATTTTCAATATATAAAATAAATAATTTAAAACTGGATTATCAATTACTTAAAACAAGAAATTTAATAATAAAGAGACATACTCCTTTAAAATATAAATTTTGGCATTGAGAGCCGACCCCTTAACAAATTTAATATCTTCGGTATAGGGCAGGGAAATAATACCAATCTCCTTTTGTTTTTCGAGCGATTTATACGTGTAATAGGTTCTTTTGGAATGCAGGTCCAGAGAAACAATATTTATAGAATATGGTTTTCCTTTGTATGTTTTATCAATCCATCGGGTGCACTTAACAGCAAAGGCCCTAGTCCTGTTCCTGCCCAGATACATGGTATCCAGTATCCTGAAAGGTTTATTTAACCCTAAATATTTAAGGAAATTGGCTGTTCTTTGAGATTCTGATTTTACATTTATATAACTGTTTGCATCAAAATCATCCATCCTTGCAAAATAGTTACTTCCTGCAAATGATTGCCGGTTTATAGTGACTGAATCGATGTACAGATTTCTGTCGGCATCCAGGTTTTCAACGTCGTTATCAAAATAAATGAGAAATTTTTTAAAATTCCCGGCTGGATAATTTAACTTAAATACTACGGGATCCTTATCTTCAGAGGTTGTATATCCAGCTCCCACAACTGAATCATTTATATAAATGAGAAAATGAGGGAACCTGCCCAGGGCTTTTGTACCATGAGAATATACCTTTATACTTTTAACGGTATCGTAGTTTTGAACGCGGGCAATGGCATTTTGCTTAAGACAGGCCCCACCGCTGGCAATTTCAATATCCCTTGATTTTTCGAACAAGGAATTATGAAGCTTTGGTTCGTATTTAATATAGGACAGTCCTGTTATTATAACAGTTTCATATGACGGCACATTTACATATTCAGGAATCAGTTCCAGCTCATCTACGGGTAACCAGCCCTCTATTATTAAAATATTTGCATTGACGGGCCTGTTTTTAGATAAAACGGACTCTCCAAACTTCAATAATAAATATAATATTATGCTTAAAACAAATAAAACAGATATTACAATAAAAATCCTCTTCTTCATAAATTAAAGCTTAGTGATCGTAGATTACTATTGTCATTAGTCATCAGTCATAAATCTCCATACTTTTCACTCACATATTCATGTATGGCCCTGGCGGCCTTCCTGCCTGCTCCCATTGCCAGAATCACTGTGGCGGCTCCTGTTACAGCATCGCCCCCGGCAAAAACTCCTGGTCTTGACGTCGAACCATTTTGCTGATCGGCCTGTATACAGTTATTTTTGTTAATCTGAAGCCCCGGAGTAGTAGATGCAATTAATGGGTTGGGTGACGTGCCCAGGGACATGATAACTGCATCTGTTTCAATAATAAATTCTGATCCGGGTATAGCTACTGGAGACCTGCGGCCCGAATCATCAGGTTCCCCAAGTTCCATGCGGATACATTTAATTGCTTTAACCCATCCTTTTTCATTGCCTATAATTTCTACAGGGTTGGTCAGCATATGAAAAATAATTCCTTCCTCCCTGGCATGATGAACCTCTTCCAGACGTGCAGGTATTTCAGCTTCCGAGCGTCGGTACACAAGATAAACCTCTGAGCCTAATCGTAAAGCTGTGCGTGCTGCATCCATGGCAACATTTCCGCCTCCTATAACTGCAGTCTTTTTTGCTTTGTAAATAGGGGTATTATAACTGTCGTCCCAGGCTTTCATTAAATTTGTACGTGTAAGATATTCATTTGCAGAAAAAACCCCATTAAGGTTTTCCCCCGGGATGCTCATAAATTTTGGCAAACCAGCTCCTGACCCTATAAAAACAGCCTTAAAACCTTCCTCATCAAACAACTGGTCAATTGAAACTGTTCTGCCAACAATAACATCAGTTTCTATTTTAACTCCCATATTCCTAAGATTGTTTATTTCCTGTCTTACTACTTTTTCTTTTGGAAGTCTGAATTCCGGAATTCCATATTCGAGCACACCTCCAGGTTTATGTAATGCTTCAAAAATAGTTACATCATACCCCAGCTTTCTTAAATCACCTGCACAACTCAGTCCTGCGGGACCTGAGCCAATAACAGCTATCTTAAAGTTGTTTTCTGTTTCCGGCGGGTTACTTACAATTCCATTTGCCAGTGCCCAATCACCTATGAACCTTTCCAGTTTACCAATAGCTATGGGGTCTCCTTTTTTACCCAGCAGGCAACTTCCTTCACACTGGCTTTCCTGCGGGCATACCCTGCCGCAAACAGATGGTAATGTGGAATCTGCGAAAATAATACGTACAGCCTCTTCAATATTATTTTCCTTTATTTTTCCTATAAATGACGGGATATTTACTGAAACCGGGCACATAACAACACAGTTCGGCTTTTTGCATTGTATGCATCTTGCTGATTCTTCAAGGGCTTCCTGAAGGTCGTATCCAAGGCAAACTTCCTGAAAATTTGATTTACGTATATGCGGGTCCTGTGCGCGTACGGCTACTTTATCTTTACGTATCATATTAATCAAGTATTTAATCCAATCTGACAATTAAGATCATTATCATTTTTAAGGCGTTCTTCACTTTTATACATCCCCTGCCTTCTCATTGCTTCATCGAAATCTACCAAATGAGCGTCAAATTCCGGACCTTCCACACAGGTAAACCTGGTTTTACCTCCCACTGTTACCCGGCAGGCACCACACATTCCAGTGCCGTCGACCATCAGCGTATTAAGGCTTGCAATAGTTCTGAGGTTTATAGTACGTGTATAATCAGTTACAGCCTTCATCATTATCATCGGTCCTATTGTAATTACCAGGTTGTAATTATTCCCTTCATCCTGTATAAGTTGTTTCATTAAATCAGTGACAAATCCTTTTAATCCTTCAGAACCGTCGTTAGTGGCAATATATAAATGTTTAGATACTGCCATAAGTTCATCCCTGAAAATAATAAGTTCCGAAGTTCTGGACCCCAAAACAACATCGCATTTAAATCCATTGTCATACATTAATTTTACCTGAGGGTAAATGGGAGCAGCACCCAGGCCACCTGCCACAAATAACGGATGAATTTCACTTAACCCGGTAGTGTTTAATGTTACCAGTTCAGAAGGTTTGCCCAGAGGTCCTGCAACATTTGCAAATTTATCACCTTGCGAAAGACTTGTGATTTTTTTAGTTGACGCTCCCAACGCCTGGGTAACAATAACTATTGTACCATTATTCCTGTTAAAATCAGCAATAGTAAGAGGTATACGTTCACTCTTTTCATCCACCCTTACTATCAGGAACTGACCTGGTAAAGCTGATCCTGCTATCCTGGGAGCAAATACTTCCATGAAACAAATATCAGGGGCCAGCATTTTTTTTGTAGTAATTTCGAACATAATATATAAATATTTTATATAATGTCTTTAAATTTAACCGGTAATAAAATAAAAGGGTTAATAAATCCAACCCTATTTAATACCTTATTGTAAAAATTATTTATTTCCACAATTGACTGGTCTTCATAACTGTAACCTGAGAATTTCCATTGCCTTATCCGGTGTAATAAGCCTGCGATCTCCAAAGGCCCTCAATCCCCTTGCCTTTAAACGGGAGCCTAAAAGCTCAATAGTATCTTCATTGATATTGTAATCGGACAGCCGGGTTTTAATACCTAATGATTCAAAGAATTTAACCGTTTCTTCAATAGCCGCGGTAATTTTTTCATTATCCGTGCCTGTATTGATATTCCATACCCTGGAAGCATATTGCAGCAGCTTGTCCTTTTTTGTTTCTTTTAAAAGTGTCCATACCCCCGGTAATACTATAGCAAGGGTACGGGCATGATCAATGCCATGTAAAGCAGTCAGTTCATGTCCAATGGTATGTGTTCCCCAGTCGCTGTTGACACCGCAGCTGATTAACCCGTTGAGTGCATTGGTGGCGCACCACATCAGGTTAGCCATGGCATCATAATCGGCCGGGTCTGCATAGGCTTTAGGCCCTTCTTCAATAAGAGTGATAAGGATAGCTTCTGCAAAACGGTCCTGTAATGGTGAATTAATCTTATAGGTGAGGTATTGTTCCGCCACATGTACAAAGGCATCTGTAATGCCATTGGCCACCTGATGCCTGGGAAGGGTGGCCGCGGCTTCGGGAAGGAGGAAGGAAAACCTGGGGAATACAAGCGGGCTTGAGAAGTCCAGCTTTTCCCGTGTAGCGGTGTTGGAAATTACACTCCCTTCATTCATCTCCGACCCTGTGGCAGGCAAGGTAAGGACCACACCAAAAGGCAGAGCTGCTGTCACAGGTTTTCTTTTGGATAAAATTTCCCAGGGATCGCCACCCTCATACTGAGCTGCTGCGGCAATAAATTTTGTGCAGTCTATTACTGATCCTCCTCCAACTGCCAGTAACCAGTCAATTTTTTCAGATTTTATTACCTCTAAAGCCTTTAGAGCAGTTTGCAGCGAAGGATTAGGCTCCACACCTCCAAAATCGGTTAACTCATAGTCTTTCAGAGCATCGTGCACCTGACCGTAAATGCCATTTTTTTTGATGCTGCCACTGCCGTATATCAGCAGGACCCTCTTTTTTTCAGGTATTTCCTGTGCAAGTTTAAAAAGCTGGTTTTTACCGAATATTATTTTTACAGGATTATAAAACACAAAGTTGTTCATGTTATTTACTTATTTTATTAAAACAGTGCTCCAGTTTATTTAATAATATTTCTTCGTTTATTGGTTTGGAAAGGTAATCATCACACCCGGCTGCAATAATTTTTTCCCTGTCTCCTTTCATGGAATAAGCAGTTTGCGCTATAACATGAATTTTCTTTTTAGAATTTCTGATTTTGCCAAGGAATTCAAAACCGTTCATTACAGGCATTTTAATATCCAAAAGGATTACATCAGGAGTTATACTTTTCAGGATTTCGATTAGTTCTATGCCATTACAGGCTCTGTATATCCTCACGCCGGTTGGTTCAAGGTACTCCTCAAGAAGCATGAAATTTGTAATTTCATCTTCCGCAATAAGTACTGTTTTATCACTCCAATCCATTTAATATAAATTACTTTTATAATGTTTTTCTTTTGTATATACTTAATAACTAATAATTATCAAACATATTACTTATCTGTTGACAAATTGTTTTTGATAATCGTAAGGTGTAACAGGTAATGAAAAATAAAATTTTGATCCTTCCAGATATTGTGAAGTGAACCACACTTTTCCTCCCATCATTTCAATTATTTCCTTGGAAAGCGATAACCCCAATCCTGTTCCTCTTTCAAATTTGACATTATCTATATTTTCACCTTTTATAAACCTCCTGAAGATAATAGGCTGTAATTCATCCTTAATGCCTATTCCTGTATCCTGCACATAGAAAATAATATCTGTATCCTTCTTAAAAAAGCCAAATCTTATAAATCCTTCCGAAGTAAATTTTACGGCATTACTTAAAAGATTGCTTAAAATTTGTTCGAGCCTTACTGCATCAGTTTCCATATAAGATTGTTTTTCGGGGCAATCAGATATAAGACTTATGGCTTTTTTACCTGCTTTTTCCAACAGCTCATTGCAATAAATATAAAGTTTTGCGAAAAGATCATTAATATCAAGTTTTTGTAAAACAATTTTCATGTCTCCCGATTCTATCATAGAAATATCAAGTATATCAGATAATAACTTCAGGAGATAATTACTATTTTCCTGTATTACAGTGGCATAAATCTCTTTTTTTTCTTTTGACAATTCCTTTTTTGCCAGCAGTTTCGAAAAACCTACAACAGCATTTACAGGAGTCCGTATTTCATGGCTCATATTGGCTAAAAATGCTGATTTAAGCATATCCGATTGTTTGGCCAGTTTATATTGTTTAATATAATTATTCTTGGCGGCAATAATAAGTATTGAAAGTATGCTTATGTACATCAGAACGGAACCATATGCATCCAGCAATCTTGAATCTACCGAAGGATAATCAGGTATTATTCCGGGAAAAAGCTTTTCCGTCGAATACATCAAAACAATATTGATGGCTACCACTGTTAAAATAATAAGTATTTGTTTGTTTCCCCATATGATTAACATTATAGAAATATAAATCACAAATATACCCATGGCATATCCTTTAGATCCATAATTTGTTAACCAATAAAAGTTACAGAATAAAATAGTATAAAAAGTTATAATTAAACGGGATAAATTGACTTTATTATAATACCGGACCAGGATATAAGCCGATAAATACACGAAAAAGGAAACCGTAACAGTGATAACAGTGCCTGCGCCAAGATTTACCAAATAATTTAAAAAAATAGAAATAAAACAAAGAAAGGCTGCATATAAAGAGAACTGGGTTATAAATTTCTCTTCGAAGGAAAATCCGTTTTTATTCCCTAAAATTTTATATAGCAGCGCCGAGGGAAATTTCATATATATTTTGGAAAAATTATATGGAATTTAATCAATTTTGACGACACTATTAATGATCTAAAGTGGTTTTTTTAAAAATAAAGCCTAAACGGGTCAATAATATTATATCCATGAGTAAGGGAACAGGATAAAAATTGTGGTTTACAATAAAAATTATCGGGATATAGGATATAATAATTACAAAAAGCAGAATTACAGTGTAGCGTAACCACCTTGTATGTTTTAATCCGCTGAGCAGAACAAAAAGGAATATTAAATTCAGCGGGTTAGCCCAAAGGATGTTTATATTGCCGGCCATAACCCTATGCAGGCTCCATATCCAGATAAACAGGAATAAAAGACCTGCAATACCTGTTATTCCAAATATGATAACATCAAACCATCTGAAGGATAATTTTTTCCTGAAACCCGTATAACTTATAATTAATGTAATTATAAATAAAACTATAAAGTAAAACAGGGGTGAAGTAAGAATCCCGGCCTTCTGTTCCGGAATGCGGCCTTTAAGTAAAACTTCAGGACTGGCAGCAAGTGGCCGTGATATATTGCCTGTTTTTATTTTCGTACCCGCAGCAATCTGCATCAGGTAACACGGCAAAAACATATAGTCTTTGACTATGGCTGTTTTATATGCTCCTCTGCCCAGCATGGTATTTATACCAAGCGAAACCCACGGGTCATCTTCCAAAGCTTTTGAAAGCAGGCCGGCAAAGCTTAAATGTTTGGCAACAAAAGAAGAATCGTATTCCAGCTTGCCTGAAACAGACTTCTCTAACATGTCCCTTATACGCGTTGAACAGTTATCATACAGGAAATCATAGCGGTACCATCTGTTTTCAGGTTTATAATTAACCTCAAGATTCATTATAAGTCTGTACTTTTCTTCATTATTCAGATTAAGTACTTGCTGGTACACTTCCTGCCCCGTGCTGCTATATTCCTCCATGAAATCGGCAAAACCATAGACAGACATACTGTATAACAGCCTGCCCAGAACAAACTTTTCATAAAAGTATGGTGTGCCGGGGTCGAAAGTGCCATACCCGTATGTAAGGTCTATACCCCGTCTGGTTTCCGTAACCCTGAGGGCACTGTGTCCAAAAGAAGAGTATATCTCTTCTCCCGGTGACACTGTAATCAGATAAACCTTAGCTGAATCGGTTATGTATTGTGAATTTGTATTTTCAACGAGAAAAAGGAAGAGTATCAGTATAAAAACAAGTCTCATAAGATTTGACTTATTTAAAAGAATTGGAAATAAATCAAATTTAATTAAAAAATCAAGCAAACATTAATTTACCTTTATAAAGGAATTATCTTCATAGCTCCAATAAATAATAATTTCATACTTACTTTTCATTTTCAAATAATTTACAATGCCGGTACATTTGTCAGATTAAACGAGGCATTCGACTGCGGATCCTGGCTGTCTGAGATACAAAATGCTGCATCGTCAAAATCGAAATCCTGGGTTCGGTTCTGCAATATCATATCCTTGAAGTTTAACATCAGATTGCCGCATTGCTTTGCTATATAAAGTACGCTCTGCTGGTCATTGCCATAGTTAAACTGAGGATCGGTATAGTCCCAGTTTACCCCGGGGCTAAGCATTCCATTTGCCCATCCCTGACCTATAAGATAAAAGCCTATGACCGTGCCGGCCGGAAAAGCCCCTGTGCCTACCTGGACCATATCACCCGGTACAAGTCCGCCTCCTGAACTTACAGAGGAATAATTCGGGAACAATACCTGCTGATTAATCTGGCTCAGACTGGTGGGAGGGTTATTTACATTGTACGTGTAATATCCTATTGTATTGCTCCATCCGGCACCATCCGTCACGAATGTTACATAAACCTCCGAAGCTTTAATTAATACTACCTGTTTGTTGGCCGCTGCTGCAAATAATTGCGGATACTTAACCATGTTATTAACCGTATTGGGAAACAAAGCATTTATGGTGTCTACCAGTGTAGGGCATAAATTGGCATTTATTACCAGGGATGGCATTCCCGGGTCTATGCCGTAGGTGAGAATTTTAAGCCCGCCGAGACCGGTGGCCACGAAAATAATACTGTCCTGTGAAACAACATAATTAGAAGAAGCCTGGTCATCAAATATTATCGTTCCGACGAGGTCGAGGCTGTCGTTGGCCTTACTCACCATGTTGGATACATACAGTCCGGCAGCCCCGTTGGCTATTAATACCAAATCATTGTTTACTGAAACGGCATTGCTTACACAGTCGGCACCCGACGCTCCTGCAGGTGTTGCAGGTTTAGGGATTATCTGCTTTACACTCCCGTCAATATTCAGGACTGTTACTCCTGCCTCGTTCAGGGCAGTGAAGATATATTTATCTGTAACAGCCATCTGTGATTCGGCCTGTGGTTCATTTGCCCCTCCAATACTAAAGGTATTTAAGTATGAGTATGTTGTATTACTATAGACATTTAAACTTCCGGGCTGGCCGTTAAACACGTATAAAAAATTTGTATTAAGGCCCAGCGATCGTCCGTTGGCTTGCGGAACAGAATCCAAAAGCTGGTAATTAAGGTTATAAATCTTTAAATAGCCCTGGGCACCGCTTAAAGTAAAAATAGCATTTGCAGTTACTTTGACATCTGTCCCGGCATAGGACGACAAATCAATTATAGTATCTGTTTTGACATAATTCATATTGACATCCAGATCAAAAACCTCAAGCATGGCAGGTGTTTTTAGTGACGTCTTTATAGCACTGATATTTGTGGCACCTGTCAAATATAGTTTTTGATTGTAATAGTCTATGGAATTAATATTAACATTAGGCAATATAGCCTGCCAAAGAATCTTAGGGTTATGTATATCGGATACATCAAAGGCTTCAACACCGCCGAGGTAAGTCCCCTGGCTGTTATAAGCCACAAAAGCAAAATTATTGATAATCTTAACATGTGTAGCCTGAATAGTGCTTCCCTGGTAAACAGGCGAAGAAACTTCAGAAACCAGCCTGAAGGCATAGTTTGCATTTAAATCCACAGCCGGCACTGTTAAAGCGTTTACCTGAGACAATGAATGTACATCCATGGTCTTATATTCAGTAAGCACCCTGTTGTTTAATGATGCCTGGTTGGTATTGAAAAGTATTGAACCTCTTTGTTCGTAAGTCGGTGTGATGTTTGGAAGTTGTTCCTTTTTACATCCATTCAGTATTAATATGATAATGGATAATAAAACAGTAATTTTAAAAAGTGTCTTCATTTCTTTATATTTATTTATTCCTACGTTAGTTTGGATATTTAGTTATTTAAATTTATAGGAATTGTAGGAGTTTTGCACTATAAAATTGATCAAAGTATTACTTTGTTGGATAAACATACAATTACATTTTGCTAAAATAATAGCTATAATCATGCCAATTATATAAAAATGAATTATTCTAATCTTTTTTTAATATTTATTTTAACCCGTTTTAATAAATCCGTTATACATTTGGTGATTAATCTTATGGTAAAAGGATATGATAACGTTACAACTATTTGAGTTAATTAAACACTTTCCCAAAAAAATAAAAACACTGCAACTGAAATATTTAAAAATGACATACTGTCTTATTTTGTTAATAACACAAGGTATTCCGTCACATTTAAATGCCCAGTTTCTTCCTTCCGATACTTTACAATTAACAATGGATTCTGCAGAAAATATTTTTATTAAAAATAACCTGCTTTTACTAGCCCAGAAATTTAACGTCGATGCTACCCGGGCGTTAATAATACAGGCAAAACTTTACCCCAACCCGAATATCGGATTTACACAGGGCGCCTATGATTCTTATACAAAAAAGTGGTTTGAAGCATCTAACGGAGAACAGGCCGGTCAGTTATCCCAGCTTATAGTATTATCCAGGAAAATACATAAACAAACCAAAATTGCTGAAACCAATTACAAATTGGCTGAGGATAACCTTTTGGACCTGCTCAGGACTTTAAAATTTGCATTAAGGGGTAGCTTTTACAATATTTATTATTTACAACAGACCACAAAGGTCTATGACGAAGAAATCAAAGCCCTTAAAACTATAGTTAAAGCCTATAACGAGGTTGAGGGTAAAGGATATGTTTCAGAGGCTGATATTGTCCTCATCCAGGCTCAGCTATATTCACTCCAGAATGAATACCAGTCCTTAAAGGATAATATCAATGACCAGGAAAGCCAGCTGCGTCTTTTATTACGATTTGCCCCAAATGTATATGTTAAGCCTCTGGTTAATTCAGATATTGTCAAAACAAATCCTCTTTCGTACAGCCTGAGCGCATTTATCGATTCCGCCAATTTTAACAGGACAGACCTTTTAATTGCAAAAGACAACTTCTTATTAAGCCAGCAAACCTATACCTACCAGGTTGCCATGGCCATACCCGATCTTTCGGTAGGATTATCCTATGACAGGCATGGTAATTACTGGCCAAATTTTAATGCTGTGAACCTGGGAATAGATATTCCAATTTTTAACCGGAACCAGGGAAATATTAAAAATGCCCTTATACTTGAAGATTATAACAAAACTCAATTGGATTACACGCAGAAAACACTCGGGGAACAGGTTACCAGGGGTCTGCAGAAAGCAGTGGATGCTGACAATCTTTATAAAGGGATAGATACAGCATTTGCCGGAAAATTCGATAAGCTGGCCAGAGAGATGGCCGCCAACTATATGAAAAGAAACGTCAGCCTGCTTACCTTTCTGACATTTTACGATTCTTATAAACAAAATATTGTACAATTAAACAATATATTATATAACAAAATAGATGCACTTGAAAATATAAATTATCTTACAGGAACGCAATTTTTCAATAAGGAATAACTAAATTATCTTAATATGAAGTTCAATTATTTAATTATAACAATAATTATATTCAATGTTGTTTTTTTATCAGGATGTAATGAAAATAACAAGCAACCGGAAGAAAAGATAAAATACATAATCCCTGATTCACTTGAACGTACCCTTAAGATTGATACTGTAACCAAATCTCCCCTTGAGGATGTAATTAAACTTACTGGGATGATAGATTTTAACCAGGACAGGCAGGTAAATATTTATTCATTGGTTAGTGGTAATATTCAAAATATTAAAATTCAGCTTGGAGATTATGTTACTAAAGGACAGGTTCTTGGCATTGTTAAAAGCGGTGAGATGGCTGGTTACAGCAATAACCTTGTAATTGCTGAAACAAATGTTACAGCTGCCAAAAAACAGCTCGATGCAGTTAATGATCTTTATAAAAGCGGACTGGCATCTATTCTGGATGTAACAAATGCACAGGTAAATTATGATCAGGCAGTTTCCCAGCTTGAAATGGTCAGGAGAATTTTGAAAATTAATGGGGACAATATAAATGGAGAATATGTTATAACATCACCAATAAATGGTTTTATAGTACAAAAAAATGTTACAAATAATACATTGGTCAGACCCGATAATGGAAATGCACTTTTTACAATATCTGATCTTAAAGATGTTTGGGTGCAGGCTAACGTTTACGAAGCTAATATTGAGCAGGTTCATATAGGTGATAATGCAGAAGTAAGAATATTGTCAGCTCCGGATAAGGTTTTTATTGGTGAGGTAAATAAGATATTAAATGTGCTTGACCCAACCTCAAAAGTTATAAAGGTTAGAATTGTTTTACAAAACCCGGATTATATTTTAAAACCACAAATGTTTGCAAGTGTAATAATTTCAAACCCTGTAAAAGGTAAAGAAGCATTGTGTGTTTCAAGTAAAGCCCTGATTTATGAAAGGAGCAGGTATTATGTTCTGGTATTCCATGGTAAAGGTAACGCCGATATAACCCCTGTGGAAATAATAAATACTTTAGGTGATAAAACATATATCAAATCCGGACTTAAGGAAGGCGATAAGGTTATTGCATCTATGGCGCTGCAAATATACAGTGAACTAAACAATTAGGACTATATGAACAATTTTCTTAAAAATATAATAGCATTTTCATTATTAAATAAATATTTAATACTGTTGGCTACAGGTGTTTTAATTGTTTCAGGAATTATTGTATTTAAAAATATGCCAATAGAGGCTTTTCCCGATGTCACCAACACAGAAATTGATGTTATAACACAGTGGCCGGGAAGAAGCGCTGAAGAAGTTGAAAAACACATTACTATCCCCATTGAAATTGCATTAAACCCTGTACAGGAAAAAATAAGCCTTCGCTCAACGAGCATATTTGGACTATCTTATATTAAAGTAATATTTGATGATAAGGTTAAGGACCCGGAGGCACGACTACAGGTTATGAGTTTAATCAATAATTCTAATCTGCCTGCTGGCATAACACCTGCTATCCAACCGCCCACAGGCCCCACAGGTGAGATTTTCCGATATACACTCAGAAGTACTTTCAGGGATGTAAGAGAACTTAAAAGCATACAGGATTGGGTAATTGACAGAAAATTACGTGCCGTGCCCGGAGTGGCCGACCTTAACAGTTTTGGCGGGAAAACTAAAACATATGAAATCAAGGTAGATCCGGGAAAATTAACATCATTGGGTCTTACACCCCTGGATGTTTTTACAGCTGTACAAAATACCAATATAAATATTGGCGGGGATATGATCTTTGAAAATGATGAATCATATGCTGTCCGGGGTATTGGACTTATTAACGACATTAATGAGATAAACAATATTATTATACAAAATAATAATGGCGTCCCCCTTTTGGTTAAAGATGTTGCCACAGTTGAAATTTCAAATATTCCCAGGCTTGGTTGGATTACAAGAGGGGATGCTGTTAAGGATAGCACAGGTAAGCGCGTTATTGCAAAAGAAGACGATGTGGTGGAATGTATAGTTGTGATGAGGAAAGGAGAAAATCCAAGTGAAGTGGTTACTGGTTTAAAAAAAGAAATAGAGACTCTCAACAGGGATGTGTTACCTGCAGATACTAAAATTGTTCCTTATTATGATCGTTCAGATCTTATATCCTATGCTACAAATACAGTATTGCACAATCTTACTGAAGGAATTCTTTTGGTTATTTTACTTGTTTCAATTTTTCTTTTCGACTGGAGAACAACTGTTATTGTTGCAGTAATTATTCCCTTATCCTTGTTATTTGCATTTATTTGCCTGAGAATTGCAGGCATGACTGCTAATTTATTATCTATGGGTGCCGTTGATTTTGGAATAATTATAGATGGTGCAGTGGTAATGGTGGAAGGGATATTTGTCGCCTTAAATGCCAAAGCCAAAGAGGTGGGTATGGTTAAGTTTAATAAACTTGCCAAAAATGGAATATATAAATCTGTAGGAACAAGAATGGGTAAGGCTATATTTTTTTCAAAAATTATTATTATTACCCTTTTAGTTCCAATATTTTCATTTCAAAAAGTTGAAGGAAAGATGTTTTCTCCCCTGGCTTTTACCCTTGGTTTTGCTTTATTGGGTGCATTAATAACCACCTTAACTTTAGTCCCCGTCCTGATTTCTTTATTACTTAATAAAAATGTTCAGGAAAGACAGAATCCATTTGAACATTTTATTCACAGGATAATTTTAGGTGGTTTTATTATTTCATTCAAAAATAAGAGGTTAACATTATTTATCTCTGGAATTATATTATTTACAGGATTATTGTCCTTCGCATTACTGGGAACTGAATTTTTACCTGAACTCAATGAAGGTGCTATCTGGTTAAGAGTTCAATTACCTTATAGTGCCTCACTTCAAAAAGGTGTGGAAGTTTCATTGCAAACAAGGGATATACTTATGAAGTTTCCACAGGTAAAATGTGTAGTATCCCAAACAGGAAGGCCTGATGATGGTACGGATGTTGCAGGATTTTATAATAACGAATTTGATGTTATAATGTTACCTGAATCGCAATGGAAACCAAGAATGTCGAAAGAAAGTCTAATCGATCTGATGACAAAAAAACTATCAGTAATTCCGGGAGTAAATCTTAATTTTTCTCAACCTATTATGGATAATGTGGAAGAGGCTGTATCCGGAGTAAAAGGTTCAATATGTGTTAAAATTTACGGGGACTCTTTAAACTATATGGAAGATAAACTTAATGATATTTATAATATTATGAAGAATATACAGGGTATAGAAGACCTTGGTGTAATTCACAATATAGGACAACCTGAGTTAGATGTTAATCTTGATCAGCAAAAAATGGCCCTTTATGGCGTATCGACAGCCAATGCCAATGCAGTTTTGGGCATGGCTATCGGGGGTCAGGCAGCTTCAACATTATATGAAGGAATTGAAACATACGATATAAGGGTGCGCCTTCCCCAGGAATACAGAAAAACACAGGATGATATTGGTAATATATTGATTCCGACTATGAATGGATCAAAAGTTCCAATAAAGGCAATTGCAGAAATATCCAGAAAAACAGGAGCGTGTTTAATTTTCAGGGATGACAACGAAAGATATGCAGCTCTTAAATTTTCTGTTCGTGGCCGCGATATGGGTAGTACGGTGACAGAAGCTCAGAAAAAGGTTAATTCAGCTGTTAAATTGAAAAGAGGTTATAAGATGGCCTGGCAGGGAGACTTTGAAAACAAGGAGCGTGCTCAGAAAAGGCTGGCTCAGGTAGTTCCAATAAGCTTATTAATTATTTTTATATTGTTGGGAGGAACATTTGGTAATTTCAAAGATGCAGGATTGGTTTTTTTGAATGTGCCCTTTGCACTTGTCGGAGGAATTTTAGCCTTGCATATTACAGGTACAAATTTTAGCATTTCTGCAGGTATCGGTTTCATTGCATTATGCGGAATATGTATTCAGAATGGAATTATATTAATAAATATTTTTAAGGAGAACCTTAATAAGATGAAATCAAGATCTGATTCTTTGTTCCTCGCAATAAAGTTAGGAGTAAACGACAGGATAAGACCTGTTATTATGACGGCCTTAATGGCTGCTATTGGTTTATTACCGGCAGCCCTGTCACAAGGTATTGGTTCGGAAAGTGCCAGGCCTTTAGCCAGAGTGGTAATAGGGGGTATTCTTTGTGCTATGATTTTTTCTCTTTGGGTATTTCCAATAGTATTTTACTGGGTATATAGAAAATTTGAAAAAGATAAAAATAACCAGGAGAAAATTTAATATAATAAAATAATATTTGTTAACCGGTAGCCTGAATAAGAAGAATATACACATATGAACAGAATCTTTATATTAATAAAACTGACAATATGTTTTTATTTAATTTTTATTCCGGGTTTCATATATACTCAAACTATAACCATACATCATCCTTATTTACAATTTTTATTCGAGGATTCTTTATTCCAATCCGGCAATTACCACAGCGTGTTTAAACCTCAGGAAGTTTCTCAGAGATCACTTTTAGACAAGTTTCCTGATTCGAAAAATTCTATTCATTATTTACCCGACATTAATAAAGTCAATAAGTGGTTAAATATATCTCCAGTAATTGATGCCGAAGGTGCTCATAATAATACTGATCACAGAATGTTATACAGATTGGGGCAGGGAGTATATATTTACGGTTATTTTAATCAAAATATTGGTTATGAGCTGTCTGCAGAATTATTTGAACGCGGTTTTCCTTCTTCTGCAAGGTACTCTCTTGACAGTTTAAAGTTAATTCCCGGGTACAACCGTATTCTTACAGGTAAATATCCAAACATAAGCTATGCGTCAGTTAACGGGTTTATTAAATGGAACTTTATACCTCATATGTCCCTTAAATTAGGGAAGGATAAGCAGTTCCTGGGCGATGGAGACCGCTCGCTTTTATTATCCGAGTATGCAGCATCTTATCCATTTGTTCAGCTTAACCTCGATATATGGAGAATAAAATACTCGTATCAGCTGATGTTCCTTCAGGATCTGGTGCCGGGTGAGGGCAGTAACCGTTTTGAAAAATACACCGTTATGCATACCCTGGATTATAATATAAGCCGTAACTTTAATATATATGCTTTTGAAGCAGTGGTATGGCGCGAACGTGACTCTACCTTCCACAGGGGTATTGATGTCAATTACCTCGATCCGTTCCTTGTGTTTTATCCCGTGGACTGGTCTATAGGTTCACCGGACCATAAATTAATTGGTTTGGGAAGCCGCTGGCAGGTATTTAAGCACCTGCATTTATATGGCCAGTTGTTATTGGGCGACTTCAGCACCACCTATATAGAAAAATACGGCTGGGGCTGGTACGGCAATAAACATGGCATACAGGGCGGGTTTAAGATTTACCGTCATAATAATAACTTTACAAGTCTTTTTCAGATGGAATATAATATCGTAAGGCCATATACCTATTCGCATTACAATGTCCTTGACAATTACGGGTACCTTAACCGGCCGCTGGCTCATCCTTACGGCGCCAACTTCCGCGAAATCCTGGCAGTATACCGTTTGTCCTTTCCAAGATGGTGGATGTTAAACACCCGTGTTTACTGGACGCGTTATGGTGCCGACCCGCCGGGAAAAGATTACGGATCAAATATATACATATCGGATGACGATAACGTTGGCATATCAGGAAATTTTGTGGGGCAAGGCATCCTAACCGATGATTTTGTACAGCAACTGGATTTCTCAAGAATGATAGTTCCCTCCTGGCGATTACGGGCAGGTATTACATTTTCAAATCTTATACGCAGGAGCCAGGGCCAAACGACATATGCTCCGGTTGTTGAAGTGGGACTAAAAACACTGTTATATCAATAGTTAAGTAGCATCAAAATCTCTCAGGACTCTTAACTTTCCCGACAAAAAATGCTCATTTCTTTTTTTCTTAAAACAAAAAAATTACTTTTGTGCCGCAATGAAAATCAATTCTTTTATGGAAGAAGGTCCTGCAAGTTTTATTGTGTTAACCTGATGTAGCCGGGTCGTTGCCTTACGTTCGCTCCCTGGCTGTATCACAAAAGTAGGAGGTTCGTATGTCAGCATTTAAATTATTTAACAGATTTAGTTTTAAATATTATATTACAGGCGTAATTTATCTCTTGTTAAATAGTTCGTTATCTCTTAACGCACAAACTACTGCCGACACTTCTAAAAAGGTACAATCCTGGAACTTCCATTTCCAAAATACTGAAATTTCTGAGTATCATCCTGCTTTTCATGCAAAATACAGTGGATTTAACAGTTTGGATACAAGCTATGAATTTCCCACTTCCGTAACTGCCACAATATTTTTCGGAGTAAAATTATGGAAGGGAGCTGAAGCTTATTTTAATCCGGAATTGTCAGGAGGGCGGGGTTTTTCTTCCACAACGGGCATAGCCGCATACCCAAACGGGGAAATATACCGTGTCAACGACCCTGCTCCCAATCCCTATGTAGCCAGGTTATTGTTAAAACAGGTTTTTGCCCTCAGCAGTGATTATGAATTTGTACCGGACGATTTGGGGCAAATTGCCACAATGATGCCTAAGTCATACATTGCTGTATACGCCGGCAGGTACAGCGTAATGGATTACTTCGACGACAACAGGTACAGCCACGACCCCCGTACGCAGTTTTATAACTGGGTTCTCATGGGCAATGGCGCCTGGGACTACCCAGCTAATACCCGCGGATACACCTACGGCATAACCGTTGAACTGGTAAAACCGCAGTGGGCATTACGTTTTTGTTCGGTGATGGTGCCTCTGTACGCCAACGGATGGGTGATGGACCCTGATATTTTAAGGTCGCATTCAGAAGCACTCGAATTTGAGCACAAATATTCCCTTGGAGATCAGCAGGGGGTTATAAGGCTCATGTCGTACCTTACAGAATCGCGGATGGGAAATTATGACCAGGCCATCGCATGGGGCATAATGCATCACCAGGCACCCGCTGTGGACAGCACCAGGGCCCTGGGACGATCAAAATACGGTTTTGGAGTAAATGTGGAACAACCTCTGGGAAAGAATTCGGGTATGTTTCTGCGTTTGGGCTGGAACGACGGGCATAATGAAACATGGGAATTTACTGAAGTTGACAGGCACCTTAGCCTGGGATTTACCTTTAACGGAGCGTCGTGGCACCGCGAAAACGATATTTTCGGGATAGCCCAGATCATCGATGGCTTATCAAAAGACCACAGGGATTATCTTGAAGCAGGAGGGTACGGATTTATCATCGGCGACGGCCACCTGAACTACAGGCCTGAATACGTTACCGAAATGTATTATTCATTCAAATTACCAGGCTATCCCTGGTGGCTGAGTCCCGACTTTCAGCTTGTGATAAATCCTGCATACAACAACGACAGGGGACCCGTCATACCCATCCTCGGGATGAGGTCGCACGTTGAATTCTGATTAAAATAAATCTCCCACGGTTCATGAACAGCTTCTCCACCCTTGCTGGTCCCCCGACAGTTAAAAAGCGGGATTAATCATCAATACTGATGGTTGTAAAATAATCAGCAGCAATCACAGGTTTTATCTTTTGCTTTTTCGAAAGCTTCCTTGCCTTCCATTACAGAAAAATAAATTAATCCTGCCGCTCCGATAACATCGGCATATGCAAAACCGGTTACCTGGTACAACAGGCTGGAAACAAGCAATATTACGGACATGTACACGCAAATCTTTGTGCAGTTGGCATCGCAAATGATAGGTTCTGATTTTAAGTTTTTCCCTACTTTCATTTTGGCAACCATCAACCAGGACATTACTGCAATCGATATTAAGGATATTACTATTCCCCAGAAAGTAGTCCCGGGCTTATGATGTGTAACCAGGTTGACCACTATACCGGACAGCAGGCCTGCTGACAAAAGATAAAATGCAGTGCCTGTTATTTTTAGCGCACTAATCTCGAATGAGCTTTTCTTTGTGTCAGGATTATTTTTTATTCGTAATATCATTATCGCAATTCCAATACCGGACAGGACCTCTATAAAGCTGTCGACTCCGAAACCAAAAAGAGTTAAGGTTTCACCCTTGTAACCCAAAACAATAGAGACTAACCCTTCAACAGAGTTATAGATAATTGTAAACAGACTTAACAAATAAGCCTGTTTGTATAATTTTTGTTCCAAAACTTATTTTTTATGAGTATAAAAGGATAAAGTTATCTTTAATTAATTAATACTAAAAGGAAAGATTATTTTTAAACCAATATTTCGTCCCATGTTATATATCCCTTCATTTTGATTTGTAACTATGGATGGTTTGCGGCCATAGTTGGCAGGATCGGTAACCCCGTTATACGCCCAGAAATACTGGGTCCGGCTGGTATGATCCATATATGCGATATTGAAAAGGTTTGTCACGTTAACTATGAAGGTAAATATCACCTTTGAAGTTTTACGGTTAACAAAAATTGTTCCTGCCCCCGCGTTGAATAAAGTGTAGGCAAAGGAAGGTAATTCCGTGTAATAGGCACTGTAAATATTTTTTTGCGGCCAGTATTTAGCCAGGCCGAACTTAAGATATATACTCCGGAACCTGCCGCCGGTAAATTCAAAAGGCTTAAGTTTTAATTCGGATGTCAGGCGTGGAGCCGGGGTCCATGGTATATGCCGTGTAGAATCAGTCTGACCGGGAAGAAAATTATAAATAAAGGTAAAGCCATTGTCAAACTCCAGCCAGCTTAAATCCGAAGGATGAATATTCAAACTGGCAGCCACCCCGGTAATAATTGCAGTGTTAGCCTTATATTTAAAGATCGATTTACCAAGGGCTGTGGTGTCACCGCCTGTGGAGCTGGTAAGCCTGTTTGAAAAAATAAAGTTTTCAATATAATTGAAAAATCCATCTACTTCAATTTTAAAGTCCCTGGCATTGTTTCCTAAGGTCAGGTCCCCCTGGTAACCTGCTTCAGGTTTAAGGTTTCGGTCACCCAACTCGTAAAGGTTCCCACCGGGATTTACTTCATTGCTTGTCAATTCATTTATGGCAGGTGCCCTGAAACTCTTTGCGAGGTTTAGCTTTATATAGTTATTTGCAGGCAGTTGATAAGTAGCTCCGAGGCTTCCGGAAAACCCTGTGAAGATCCGGTTAAAAGGCAGAAACTGTACCCATGCCCCCGGTGTACCGGAAGCAACTTCCTGCTGTCCGGGAGTATTGTAATTACTAAGGTACATAGGCTGTCCGGTCATCAACCTTAAATCATAACGCAGGCCACCACTTATGGTCATGGCGTTATATTCCTTTTGCATTATTAAGAACCCACCAAGATCAAAAAGACTGTAATCGGGTATCTCAAAATCTCCCACGTAGGGTGAAGGAGGCTCAGGCCCATTGTTCATGTTTTCATACATCCCATTTACGCCTGAGGTAAACTTAATTTTTGAACTTTCAATTTCAAGCTGGTATTTAATAGAATACGGGATATCCTTTACTTTCATATTTTCCTCTGCTACGACTCCTGTATCTACCTCCTGACGGTGGCTCATTGTAAAACCAATATCAGCAAGAATTTTTCCCTTGCCGGCTTTAATGCTGTTCTGCAAAGAAATTAAATCGTGGTCCAATACCTGATAACTTGAAATATCCGGGTTGTATGAAAAGAAATTTGAATTGTCGGGATAAAGCTTTCCTGTGCCGGGAATAAGCTGTCCCTTTAAGGGTGGGGACGAATAATACTGTGGGTTACCTTTCCCGCCAAGTGGCTGAGGGGTATCAAACTCAAACTTCCTGGTGAGGCTGTCGCGGTTCCCGTCGGGTATTTCAATTTCCTTGTGGAGAACACTCACAGTAAGCCGGGTATATCCCCATTTCCTGTACAGGGCAAGTACAGCCCTTGCATTACTCTGATAAAAAGCTGTTCCCCATACATACCCGTCTTTGGGATCGTAATAGCAATGAGCCTGCTCGTTGCTTCCTCTAATATCCCAAACCAAACCTTTATGTATGCCCCCAAAATCTACGGAGTTGCCTATCAACCCATTGTTGGACTGATATTCAGAGTTAACGGAACCTTTTAATGCCGGGGCCCCGATACCCTGTGCGGGCTGTGATTTAAAACTTACAACACCTGCCACAGCATTGGCTCCGTACTGAAGGGATGCCGGTCCTCTTATTATTTCAGCATCGAAGACAGCATATGGGTCTATGAGTATACCGTGCTCGTCACCCCATTGAAAATCTTCCTGCCGCACCCCATCCAAAAGTGTCAATACCCTGTTATATCCCAGTCCATTTATTTCAGGTTTGGAAACACCGGGTCCCGTAGTTATTGCTGAAATACCAGGCTGGGTGGATATGGCATCTACCAGGTTGGTCGAGGAGCTCTGAACTAGCAGGCTATGAGTGACCATGGCGACAGGTTCCGGAGTACGTTGTATGTTTGATTCTATGCCTAAGGCAGTTATAACAACTTCTCTCGTACTGGTCGATGAATCTTTCAAAGAAAGGTTTAATCTGGTTAAACCATTAATTGTTACCTGCTTAATTAATGTTGAATAACTTAATAACTTTGCTTCAATAGAAAATGAACCTTTTGGTAATTGTGTTATAGTGTAAACACCCGAAGAATCACTTATTGCACCCTCTTTAATTTGTGAAATATAAACTATTACTCCGGGCAAAGTTTCACCGGTTGTGGCATCAGTTATTTTACCGGTCAGAGAATTTTGAGCCTTCAAAAAACTTGAACTTATGCATATATATATTAAGATAATAAATGTAATTTTCATCAGGGAATGTAATATTAATAAATGGGATCAATTTTAAATATTTATTTTTTAGTTCTATACCATCAAAAATGATGATTTTCAGGGTAAATATTCATCATTTTCAATTCAGATTGAACTAGTAATTATACTTATCAAGGTTATCCAAATTATGATTATTAGACTAACCATAAATTAATAAATTTGTTCATGCAATGAAATAAAATAGACGAATTATATTATTTTTGTATTTATAAACTTATTTATGCAAACCCATACTGAAGAGAATTATCTTAAGTCGATTTACCTGCTTGGAGAGAATGGCAAAGAGAAAGTTAACCCAACCTCTTTGGCTGTATCATTGGGTAATAATCCGGCATCAGTGATAGATATGCTTAAAAAACTCACCGAAAAAAAACTTATCGTCTATGACAAAATAAATGGAGCCAAACTAACAGATTCAGGAATGAACGTTGCCTTGATGACGGTTAGAAAACACAGGCTCTGGGAAATGTTCTTACAGGAAAAGCTGGGTTATTCGTGGGATGAGGTTCATGAAATAGCAGAACAACTTGAACATGTTCAGGATGAAAGGATTGCAGACCGATTAGATAAATTCCTGGGCTATCCTCAATTTGATCCTCATGGGGAAGCAATCCCTGATTCCAGCGGTCAAATGCCTGAAATTAAATTAAAAACATTACAGGATGTTGAAATTGGAAAAGATTACAAGGTTGTATCTCTGAAAGATACCTCTAAATTATTTCTCCAGTATTTGCAAAGATTAAATATTAAAATTGGAGCAATTATAAAGGTGATTGAAAAAATAGATTTTGACGGTTCTTTTATCATAATTATTGAAAACTCTGCAAAAGCTTCAGTATCTCAAAAATTCACCGAAAGTATTTTTGTAAACTAACTTATTACTTCATCTTACTTGCATATAGCCATTATCTTTATATCAGACTGCATTTTAATAAATTATTAATGTCTAGTGACCATACAAATAACAGTGAGTTAAACAAAAAATGATAATTTCATATTCTATGATTTTGTTTGTGAGGACGCATCAAAGGGTACAATTATTTTAAAACTTACATTTCTGCCCATATTGAATATACCGGGTTGAATCCCTTTTGGCACTACCGGGTTATCAAAATATTTTAACCGGCTCATATTTGACTGATAATTTATATTGGCCAGGTTGGTACCTTCAATAAATACTTTAAATAAAGTATTTCCTTTTATATTTACAATATTTGCACCAAGGCCTCCACTTAATAAGTTGTAGCCAGGTGTATAGGTCTCTGTTCCATAAGCTGCAAAGAAACGATCCTGTGCATTAAAATGATCAAAACCAATATATGCATACAGACTCCGGAATCCGGAGAAACCTTTTGAAAAAGTACCACGTAATTCTGAATGTGTATGTAAAGGAGGTATAAATGGCAGATATTTTAAACTATCATGCATCTTGTCCCCCGCTCCAACATTAGTACCATATGTCAGGGTTAAGGAATTGGCAAAATGAAGCCATGGAAGAAAGTGAATATCAAGGTTAAACTCACCTCCGTTTATAAGAGCCGTGCTTTGGACAAACATAAACTTGCTATAAATACCGTTTGGATTTGGTTCTCCATTTGGGTTAACTCTTTCAGGCAGGCCATTTGCATCCAGAATCTGCTCCTGGAAGATATAGTTTTGTATTGTGTTATTATATAATTCCACACTTGCAGACACATCCGGCAAGGTAAGAAATGCACCCAGGTCTTCCTGAAAACTGAATTCAGGTTTAAAATCCGGGTTACCAACATGAAATATCTGAGATCCCGGATCAGCACCATTTGCAGAAAGTTCAGCAATACTTGGAGATCTGTACCCGCGGGCTAAATTTCCCTTAATTAGAAAGGCATCCGAAAAGTTATAGGTTGCTCCCAAACTACCACTAACGCCTGAAAAATCTTTTGTCAATGCCGGAAACTGACTAACGACATTTGCTGCTGATACAGGATTGGGACCAGTATAAAGAGAAGGGAAAAAGGGAATAATTGAATCAATGTAAGCTGCCTGCTCACTGAAGGACCGGTTATCGAACCTTACTCCTGCCGATATGTCGAGTTTTCCGATATTTTTTGTGATAATAAGAAAAGGACCAATATCAAAAAGGTTATATGCAGGAATAGGGAAATCAGTACTATTTGTCCCAAGGGAATTATTTTGAAACATTCCATTAATACCAACTGAAGTTTCAAATAAATCAGTGAAATTATAATTGTATTTTATATCGTAAGATAATGTAGTCAGCTGAAGGTTTAAACCCGGGACATCGGCATCCTGAGGATGTGTAAATTCTCTTCTGTGGCTGAATTGGTATCCCAGGTTCACGATGAAATTTCCTCCTCCAATAGAAAAATTACTGTTATCATAAATACGATACAATTGAACATGCTGATGCAGCACGGGAATAGCGTATGAATTAAGTACCGATACCGGAACTTTTGGACGGAATGTATCAATATCTGTAATTTGATATGTAAAACGACGCAGAGAATCACGGCTGCCATCCGGAATATCCTGCAGATCATCGAATAAAGATGCATTGAGATATGAATAACCCCATTTTTTATTCACCCCAACCATGACCCTGGCATCCTTTTCCTGGAAACCCGTAGCATATACTACACCATCGTGTTGATTTTGAAAATCTTTAGCCATTTTCAGGGATAAAGTTGTTCCCCATACAATACCATTCCGGTTACCTTGAATTTTAAAGCTTCCATTGATCAATCCATTATTGGAACCATATACTCCCTGGGCAGAACCTAAGATTTGACCTTCGGAAACAGGAATTGCAGTCAGAAGGTTAACAACCCCGCCGATGGCATCGGAGCCATATGCCAAGCTGGCAGGACCTTTAATAATTTCAACCCTGTCAATGGAATTCTGATCTACTTCAATTCCATGTTCATCTCCCCATTGCTGGCCTTCCTGTCGCATACCATCTTCCAGTGTGATCACCCTGTTATAGCCCAAACCATGAATAAATGGTTTTGAAATATTAGGACCAGTGGTAACTGCACTTATACCAGGTAAATTAGCTATTGCATCAATAATATTACCTGAGGCAGCCTGCTGTTCTATGTAAGGCTTACCAACAGCTACCATGGGTACAGGCTCTCTTTTTGATTCTGTTGCTTTACTCACTCCAGTAACAACCACTTCTCCGGCTTCCAGAGATGAAACCTGCAACTGGACGTCCAAGGATGAGAGCTTTGAAAAATCGACCTTTTGATTATATGTTGCATATCCTAAAAAACTTATTTGTATAAGATAAATCCCTTTAGGTAAATTATTGATAATATATTTACCATTTACATCTGTGAACACTCCTGTTCTAAGGTCAGGTATAAATACTGTAGCACCCTGGATCGGCTTACCATCCTGTTTATCTGTTATTGTTCCTGATAATGTACCTGAACCCGGAGAAAATGTTGAGTCATTTATTAAGGTAAATGCACTTGTTATTAATGATATATTTAGAAATAAAATAGAAAGACTATAAAATATTTTTATCTTCATTACATTGATTTTTAATTAATTATAAATAAGGGGTATTTGAATATTTTACAAATACTATGAATAAAGAGGAGATATGACATTTGGTAATATAAAAATTATACTTAATAGTTTATTTTATAATACTATAACAGATACCGAAAAAGTAAGAGACTATGATGATTCTGAAGGCTTAAATTCTTATAACCCCGGAAAATAAAGAGTTTTTTTCCGGAAACCAGACAAAAGGTAATTGCAGAATATTTAAGTTAAAGGAGGAGCCCTATTTGAAAAATAGTTGAAGATTTTATTAAATTCCTTATTGGTTTTAATTGATCTTGTACATGCTGTCTCTGGTTGATATACATCATATTGAATGGATTCTTTTACAATACTTCTAACAAATTCAAATTGACAGATTAAACACTGTTTTTCTGCCTTAGAATATCCGGAATAATTTTGTATTGAAAATGTTGCAAAGGAATGATGATGTGTAGTTTTAATTGTTAATGGCCCTAAAAAAATAACCAGGTGAAAAATAACCAGGCATACAATATGTATCTTTTTTTGTTTCACGTTTTTGAATTTATAATACATATGTGATACTTCAGGGATTATTTGTTTAATTCAGTCATTTGCAAATAAAATGCAAAATTTTTGAATCACTTTTAAATTATATTAATAATCAACATTCACTGCAAAATAATTGTTCAAATATAGATATTTTTTAAGTAGCCCTTAACATACAATTAATACGATCTTAATTAGCTGCTAATTCTAAAATTATAATTTTGTCTTACTATACCTTTAGAAAATTATCATCAGGACCCAAATAAAATAACGCAATAAATTTTAAGAGTATGAGAATAACATTGATCCTTGTTGTGTTTTTAGGTTTATTTACCGCTTGCACAGCTCAGAATGAAACACCTTATGTGGTTGTCATTTCATTTGACGGATTCAGGTATAATTACGCCGATTCGGTGAATTTGCCTAATTTTAATGATATAGCTAAAAACGGAGTTAAGGCACAATGGATGATACCTGTATTTCCTTCCGTGACCTTTCCAAACCATTACTCTATTGCAACTGGATTGTACCCGGAGCACAGCGGAATTACGAACAACAGGTTTTACAATAGCCGTACTGGTAAGGAATATAACTACACAAATAGTAAAACTACCTCTGACAGTTCTTTTTACAAAGGGATACCCCTTTGGAACTACCTGGAAAGTAAAGACATAAAAACAGCAACCTGTATATGGGTAGGCTCGGATGCCCATATAAATGGAAGGCAGGCCAGCTATAAAATTACAAGTATGGCCGTTCCATTCAAGGACCGCATGGATTCGGTATTGCACTGGCTGCAGTTACCGGCCGGCAGGAGGCCTCATTTTATAATGGTATACTTCTCTGAACCCGATCATACAGGTCATTCCTATGGACCATTCGGTAAGCCTACATTGCAAAAAGCACAGTCTATGGACTCCTTATTGGGTTACTTCAGGGGACAACTTCAAAAACTGGATATTGGTAAAAAAATAAATGTCATAGTATTATCTGATCATGGAATGGCTGCAGTCGATACCTCACATAATATTTTTATAGACAAGGCTGTTGCAGAAAAATTAACGGACAGGGTAGAAGGCGGAAGCCAATGCGTATATGTATATTTAAAGAAAGGTAAGCAAACGGAATTTAATACTTATATAAAGGGTTTTAAACATATTAAGGCAACGGCAAGACCAAATTTCCCCAAAAACTGGCATCTGGGCGACACTGCCACCGTACCTGACCTCGTCCTCCTCGCCGATGAAGGGTATAATATTCACATGGAAGGGAAAAGTAACTATTATATGATGATGGCTAAAATGGCAGCTTCATCAAATAATATGGAAGGGAAAAGTCCAAAGACAGCCGTCACAGGAAGTCACGGATATGACAATACTTTAATGTCCATGCAGACTATTTTTTATGCAACAGGACCGGCATTTAAAACTTCCTATATACAGAAACCTTTTGAAAACATAGATGTTTTCCCGTTAATCTGTAAAATATTCAGGATAGGTCCTCCTTCTGTTGACGGAAAATTAGACGATGTAAAAGGAATGCTTGCTTTTTAACAGGGTTACCAGTAGAAAATGCGCCAGACCAATAATTACCTGAATAATGTTAAGTAATTGTTTGTCCTGCGTTTTCTTGTCTGATACGCAAAGTTCTTAAAATATTATTGTTGTGTAATATAATGGTATAAAGTTGACCTCGCAATATCGAGTTCCCTGCAAATTATTTTCACTGGTACACCATACTCATAAAGGTGTTTGGCTTTAAATGCCTTTGCTGTATTATTTTTTTCAGGTATCTCCCTGAATTTTCTTTTTACTGATGAGGATTTACGTGCACCAGTTTTTGGTTTTGATACTTCTACCAGTGTTTTCATATTTTTGCTTTTATTATTTTCATTAATTGTTGAAATGGTTTATTTGTCAGTAGGAAAGTAGGATAGTATGAAAGTGGGAAAGGATAAATCTGCAACTATACAACTTTACAACCATTACAATTATACACCTCTGTATACACACAAACTTACAATGTAAATTATAATGATTTTATTAAAAATAATACTTAAAGTATAAATAATTTATAAAGATTTTGTGAGGTATTTATATAAATAACAACTGTTGAAGTATGTAAACCCCTATACCTGAAGCAAAGCCCAACAGGGCCAGAAAACTTATATTCTTTATATACCAGAAAAAATTGATTTGTTCTATACCCATCATGGCCACTCCTGCCGCCGAACCAAATATAATTAGGCTGCCGCCGGTACCAGTGGATAAGGATATGAATTCCCAAAACAAATGGTCGGCAGGGTACATATTTAAGTCAAACATCCCCTGCACAGCTGCCACAAGAGGTACATTATCTATTACTGCGGAAAAGAGCCCCAGAACAGTACCAGTCAGATACATGCTTTTAATATTGCTGACTGTAAATTCTGCCAGTCTTGTCAATATCCCGAAAGAGTGCAGAGCTGCCACAGATAATAATATACCCAGAAAAAACAATATACTGGAAGTGTCTATTTTACGTAAGGCCTGGCCGACAGATAACCTGTAACGGATTTCAGGATGCTTGTCGAGGTGTATTATACTGCTTACTATCCAGATAATACCTATTGCCAGAAGCATACCCATGAATTGGGGCATATGGGTAAGAGCTTTGAATACCGGAATTAACAACAGACATCCTAAACCTGTAAATAACACTATATTACCCTCCAGGGAAGAATTGTGTTTTTCAATTAACAGATTATCAACTTTTTGGCCTTTAAACTTAAAAAGTAAAATGATCAATGGAACCTCTGCTGCTACAAGGCAGGGAAAAAAGGTCTTTTCAATAATCTTAAGAGGGGTTATCTGTCCTCCTATCCAAAGCATAGTTGTTGTGACATCACCCAGTGGTGACCAGGCTCCCCCGGCGTTGGCAGCAATAATAATCATAGCAATGAACCAACGGCGTTCATTTTTATCGGGGATAATTTTCCGGCTTAAGGAAGCCATAATTATTGCTGTGGTAAGGTTGTCAAGGATAGACGAGAGGAAAAAGGTTATTAATACAATTAATATTAATAATTTAGATTTGCTCTTAGTTTGTATGGCGTTGGTGATAAGATTAAACCCCTGGTGCAGATCTATCATTTCCACTATGGTCATGGCACCTAACAGGAAAAACAGGATAGATGAAATTTCACCAAACTTATAAATCAGTTCTTTTTCTGTAATAGTAACTGACGGAACAGTCAAATAATACAAAAACCAGCAACAGCACACCGGATATAAGTGCTATTGCTGCCTTGTCGATCTTTAACTTATCGTCAAAGACCATTAATATATATCCGGCAATAAATATAACTATTGCTATTGTGTTCATTTTGCTTCAGGTTAACAAGGATTAGGTATAAATGAATTAACCAGATTCGGCATCTATCTGTTCACAACGGATGCCCTGGTAAATTCCTTATTCGGGTCAAACAAATACCTGTATGTCACATGTACTTTTTTTACTTTGGCACCTATCCTGTCCATTACTTTTATCATACTAGGATTGAAATCACCTATCCAGTTCATCTCCATTTCTTTATATCTGAAACCAGCTCCCCAGGCTACATCGGCAAAGGCTAAAATCAAAGCAGCTTCAAGGCCCTTTCCCTGATGCCCGGGAACTATTCCGAATATCAATCCCAGAGCTTT
This sequence comes from uncultured Bacteroidota bacterium, assembly GCA_963766305.1. GTDB lineage: Bacteria > Bacteroidota > Bacteroidia > Bacteroidales > JAAUTT01 > JAAUTT01. The sequence continues at coordinate 73,187 of CAVYAE010000037.1, read as the reverse complement.
TGTACATTCATGTTTATAAAGGTAATATACAAATCTTAATTTGTTGATTAAATTGAAATTTCCATTGAGATGCCTCGTTATTTGATTTATTTCAGGTATCATTACAAGGAAAGCTACCGGCTCATCCTTATAATATGAATACATTATCAGCTTTGGGTCGAGTATGGGCTCAATACTTTTAAAAAGTGCCCTGACATGCAAAACCGATATTGGTTTGACCCCTGAAAATTTAGCCCATGCCTTGTTATATACCGTCCGGAAATCTTCTGTAAACTTTTCCTTGTTTCTTTTATTGAACTGAACAAAGGTATAGTCGGGGTTCCTTTTTATCCTTTCAGCCTTATATAATAATTCTTCTGATACATCCTCGTGGTTGATAAGCCTGTGGAAGGTGTACTGGTTAAAATAGTTTTTAAATCCGTATTCTTCAAAAAAATCCCTGTAATATAAAAAATTATAAGGCATGCAATAATTTGGCTCAAAGAAGCCTTCAGCAAGCAAGCCCCACCACTTATCACGGTCTCCGAAATTCACCGGTCCATCCATGGCTTCCATGCCCCGCTCCTGCAGCCACTTTTTACACTGTTCAAATAGCATAAAAGCAGCGGATTTATCATCTATACATTCAAAAAAGCCCATCCCTCCTGTAGGCTGATCATTATTTACCGCAGCTTTTTTATCTATGAAAGCTGCCACCCTGCCGGCAGTTCTCTTCCTTTCATCCGTTAATATCCACCGTATACATTCCCCGTTACGAAACAACTTATTCTTTTGGGGGTCAAACACCTCTTCAATATCCTTATCCAGAGGACGTATCCAGTTTTTTTCATTTTTGTAGAGCCTTACTGGTAATTGTAAAAACTCTTTTACATCCTGCCTTGTCTTTACCTCCTTGATAGTAAACATTTATCATTTTTTAATTCTTATGTCTTAAAACCGTCGGACCCGGGTCTTCCAGACCCTCAGACAGCTCCGGTTTCCAACGCTTCACCATACGATTTTTTTAACGCATTTTCTCTTAGGCGGAACACAAACCAGCTACCAAATAGGCGGGGCGCCGTCCAAATGAAGTCGCCTAGGCCCTGTAGTCGTGTAGCTGCACATCAACTGCAATGAAGACATATAATCATCAGTATATTAATGCAATGTAATGATTATTCATCAATTTTTAAAATTATTAATATAACTAATTATTATACAAAGAATTATATTTGATTCACTTGATTACTTAAAAATTTACGCCTTATTGTTGTATCTGTTACTATATAAGAAAGTTACAATGACAGATTGCAGTACATGACTACGCTACCACTAGGCCATTTTGGAGTAAACAGCTTAACCGGAATGCAGGGTGTCTTCCTTGCGATCAGCCAGGACGGCCCCGGAATGCAGTGAAGCTGTTTGCTAATTAATTGCTTTACCATCAGTAAAAGGCTTTATATATTTGAAAGGGCGGGAGGGAAATTGGAAAATAAAAATAATTGGTGTCCTGACGGACATTTTATTTTATGGATTTTTGGAGCTTTAATGCGATCGGAAATGTCATTATGAAATGATAGCCAAGCAGCTTATTCTCGGGCGGTCGGAGATCCTTTGCTTATCCCAAAGACCTGCACGGGAAATAAATTGATTGACGCTTTTAATATTTCAAATAGTGACGGTATGATTTAAATATTCTGTTGAATAATTTGAAACATTACAAATATTACATACGTTTGAATGGTTAATCAACAAATTAAATTATGAGAATGATTTGGAATTCTTTCTTTGTGGCTATAATAGCGCTAATTATTTTTTCATGCCAAAAGGAAACAGCACAAAGTCAAAATACAGAAATAGCAAATGTCACTGTTCCCGGTACTTTAAATATAGTGGCAAAAACTTATTTAAGTACAGTTACCAATCTAACCGTTACTGGTAACATTGATGCCCGTGACTTTAAGACCATGAGAGACAGTATGCCAAAATTAGATTCTCTAAATTTAAGTAGTGTTAAAATTGTAGCTTATATAGGAACTTTTGGTACCTATGAAGTAAATAATTTTAATTATCCAGCAAATGAAATTCCGGAATTCGCATTTTCCACTATGGTAACTAATCAAGCAATAGGTAAAAAGACATTGACTTCTATAACTTTACCGAATAATATTATTTCTATTGGTAATTCTGCTTTTTATGGTTGTACTGGATTAACAGGTATCTTAACAATACCAGATTCGGTTACGATTATTCACGGATGCGCTTTTTGTGGTTGTACTGGATTTAAGGGTTCATTAATCATTCCTTCTTCGGTTGATCATATAGAAGATGCTGCTTTTGAAAGCTGTACAGGATTTACTGGTTCCCTAATTCTTCCTATTTACCTTTCTTATATTGGATCTGCTGCGTTTGAAAGTTGTACCAGTTTAACATCCATTATAACATTAGACTCAGTGCCTGTGACTGGAAACTCTATTGGTTTTAGTGTTTTCCTCAATGATAAAGCCATCAAAAACTTATATGTACCTTCTGGTTCAATAAATGCATACAAAGCTGCTCCACAATGGAATAGTTTTGATATTGTAGCTCTTCAATGAATATATAACAGGAATTTTTTATAATACTACATATTGTATTAGTATAAATATCATACATTTGATACAGAAATATAGAACCAAACAAATACTGACAATGTGTCAAAAAGGGCAAAAAACAATAAAAAACAACGAATCATAAATTTAAAACACTGATTTTCAGCTAAGCGAGTGTCATATTAACATTATGTTAAATCCAATTGGTTTTTGAGCAAGTTTTTAATTTTGAGAAATGAGAGTTATTTGAATTATAATCCAACCTTTTCTTACTTTTTTTACACTTTAAAATGAATATTAAAATACAGAGAAATTAATTCGTCTTTAATGGTTGAGAAAAAAATTATTTTGGCTTGCATAGTTGTATTGGTCACAATAGTAAATATAAATGGCCAACAAAGAGAATTAATACTTAAAAATAAAAATACTGGTAAGGAAAAGATATTTCGTGATGGCAAAAGATTAAGGATTTTTTTTGTTAATGGTAAATCTGTTAGCGGTAAACTCGAATTAAATGATTCTCTGAATTATATTAATAAAGATAATTTTAGAATTATTAGTAATTCATTTTTTTATAAAACAGAAATTATAAATGTCAACATAACTGAAATTAATAAAATTCAGCAAATTTCGTTAAATGATGATGCAAGATATTTGTTAGAATGCATTTGTATTTCTATAGGAGTGTTGATAACAGGTTATGGTGTTATGGAAGGAGAGGTTGCTCGTCAAGGAGGGCCTCAATATTATACTCCGCCAGCCGGTCCGATTAATAAAGCTAATAACATTGCATTGATTGGAGTTGGAGTAGTAGTTTGTGGAATTACACTAACTAATTTACCACGTCATTATAATTTAACAAAATGGGACTTTGTTATTCAGAGTAAAAAATAGTACAATTTGTACGATATGTGATATGATAGATTATGAAAATATTATTATTTTTTATTAGTCTCATTGTAATCATTTTTTACACCATCGCATGTAAAAAAAATAATGAGTATACAGTTATTCCTCCACAAGGTGATGTCTTAACCCCCAAAATAACTGGACAAAATTTGAAAAACAAATTAGGACAGATTAAATTTTGGTATCAAAGCTAAAACCCCGGTTATATTTCAGAGCGGGACAAAGCTAAAAAAATACTGGGGTTTGGGGCCAAGCCCCAATTAAATATGCATCGCAGATTCCTTATTTTTTTTTCCCTTTTAATATTATATTATTAAATATATTATTATTTAAAGGTCGCTCTAGTTACAGTGCTTTAAAGATAAATTATTTAAAATCAGATAAATAAAGCGTCGCTCTAGCTACAGAGCATCGCTCTGATTACAGTGCTTTGTCGCTCTCAAAACAGAGCGTCGCTCCAATTCAAAATAATCGACAGGTAGAAGGAATTATTCCACGCAATGAAATAACCAAAGATGAGATTAAACGTTAAATTTGTAATTCATAAAAGAATAAGACTTATGAATCTAGTTGAAAAAAGAGATTTTATACATAGTCACTTGCACCAGGTAGACGATAACATAATTAATCATTTCTATGAAACACTTCGCAAAGAAGAAGTTTTAAAGGAAAAGTTAATTACCAGGGCTGAAAAATCCGAAAGTGATATACATGCCGGAAAGGTATTTACCAGGGAAGAAGTCGAGCAGAGGGCTAAAGATATCCTTAGATAATGTGGATATTTCAGTGAAATGACCCGGATACATCATTATGCTCATTGCAAAAGCAGATTTTGATAATCCTCTGGCCTTTAATTCCATTTCCAGCACTTCCCCGGGATGTAATAACACATCCGTTTTTAGTTCGTTGCCTTTTGAATCTATAACACTACTTACTTACCATAATTTCTTAAATTTAAAAGGTTTTTTCTAACATAGTGTTTTGAAAGTTCTTCAATATGCACAATTTCTATCTCTTCTTAAGTTATTCTAAATTCAATACGATAACTATCATCTTTATAGTAATTTTATAGTTTTAGTAGATAGATTGAAAGTGGAAAAAAAATCCGTGACATTTCAGAGCGGGAAAGTGCTTAGAAAATCTATAATTTTTATGTTGCTGTAATTATTTTAAAACCAATCATATACAATAGACTTACGAGTAAAAGGTAACATTTTATAAAAATGCCTTATTCAACTTACGAGTAAAAGGTAACATTTTTTGCCGCGCGGAATGATTTTATTTGTTGGATTGGATTTTTCTTCCAAATTTTCATTTTTTCTTTCGTTTTTCGGTCAATTTGACAGTTTCTTCAAGCTATAGGACAAATTGGCTTTCTCTTGAAAAACGTCTTTTATTCAACAAAGTTTACTATAAATTCATTTGTAGCTGAGTCTTTTCCATTTGTCCAAAAGTATTTTTGCATATAAATTTCTTGTTCTTTTAAAGGGGGTAAATTTTTAGGCAAAATAGCTCCTTTTTCACAATCACTGAAATAATAAAATTTATTGCCAATCCATCCACACCCGGATTTATTATTAAGGCAACCGGGATACCCTCCCTCTTTTATGAATTTATTTCCTGAATTAAATATTAAAAATTCTCGTCCACAACTTGATCCATATTCAAAAGCATGATATCGGTTATCTTCAGAACTTCCAACATATCCAGTACAACCACGATCTTGATTTATTATTAACTTGCGATTATTCAAGTCAATTAAATAGAATCTGAGTGATGTCACATCTTCATTGAACCTAAGAACTAAGAATAAATATTTGTGATCTTGAAACTGCTCAACAGAGTAATTAGTTTCTAGTCCCTTAAATGGTAAATATTGTTTTGAAATCAACTTGTTATTTTTATCTATAATAAAAAATGTATCCAAACTATAGTATGAATTTATACCTTTTTTAGCCAATTGATCATGAATTTGTAATGATTTAGTTATACTGTTGTTATCTGTGTCTGATTTTGATTCATATTTTTTATCCTCTTTTATAGGCAATGATTCACTTGTTTGCTTAGAAGTTGAATTTTCTTGACTTACAGTATCATGATTATCTTTTTTACTATTATTTGTCATGTTACTTTTGCAACTAAATACACTGATTGTAAGAATAAGAATAATTAAAATAATATTTTTCATAATATCTCAGATTTTAAAAAAGTCATAAAACCCATTTCATCCGTAAATAATAAACAAATATAACTATGTAAGCATTTGAAAAACAGATAAGAAGTTAAAATTTCATCCGCGTACTCGAAGTACAAGTGTTTGTGCTTATCTGTTGAAGTCAGTTTCTATTGCGGGGATAAACCACCAGTAACGGCCGACCTTTGCTTTTCGTTATGCTACTTTTTCTATTCTATATCCTTGTTCTTTTAACTTATTACCCCTGCAGTCTTTGGGATTACCAGTGTCTTAAAATAGACCCAAAAACCATTTCAATTTAATGTAGATTATAAGAAAGAGTTCAATCAATTAGCTAGTAACCATTACTTTGGTTTATTGTTTGATTATTTTAAAGAAATTGGTACCCTCCGAATTAAATATTTTAAGTAAATATATACCAGGTTTTAAATCAGATGTTGATATTTCTAACGGATTATCCGATTCATTTAAACTTTTAACTAATACCCCCTGTAAAGTATATAAATAAACGCTATTATTTTCTTGATTCCCATCAATATTTATAATAAGATTATCAAAACATGGATTAGGATATGCTTTTAATTTATCATTTGAATATGCGGTTTGTATACCTACTGAAAGATTACCAACTGTATCAAGTCCTTTTCGATAACCTACAAGATAGGTTGTATTGGTACCTTCAAACTGTCCGTATATTTGATTCATTAATCCCAAACCTTGTTCGTACTCTTGGATAAAAGTAAGCCCACCAAAACTTTTAAATGAGGTTAAAGTTGAATCGAAGTGACCATTGTTGTACTCATAAATTGAATTAGGCCCGCCAACATCTTTTTTAAGTACTGAATTTTTAATTATTCTAACCTTTGCAAATATTGTATCAATTGGATTTATTTTTACTACAACTATAGCATAATTATTCGCATTTAAAATATTAGTTGTTGAATCAATATATGTAATTGTATCAGTTGTTTGACCATTAATTTTTCTTGTGTAAATGATGGTATCATTTTTTGTAATTTTAGATAATATTTCATACTTGGTGTAATTTATTGTAGTCGTGCAATCTCCATTTCCCGATCCACAATCAATAAACGAATTTTTGTATAAGAAAATATCACCTACCTGAAAATTATATATTTGCTGATAATTTGGGGAATTAGACTGCGACCACAAATCTAATGTTGGTAAGTTAATAATTAAGAAAATTAAAATGTTTTTCATAACAACTAAGAATAGTGTTCAATTATTGCATACAACATTCATTTCTCAATTTTTAAAAACAGGCAAAAATATGTTTCTGCTTAATATAATCATTATATGGCATTCCTTTTGCTCATAATCAGGCATTTAAATTTTTATTTCATTGTTTTTTAATGTTTTTAGCCCTTTTTGACACTTTGTCACAATATTTTGTTTTTTATTAAATTTCCTTTATTAACTCAATAAATTTTTCAGGGGAAATATCAATTTCTCTTAATATTTGACGTATCAATGAACGGCCTAAATCCTGGTTACCGTGGTGTGGAAGGGTCGTATAACGCCCATCAGCATGGCGGTAAAAAACATGACTTCCACTTTGGCGTTTTGCTTCAAAACCCAGGTAAAATAATAATTTTTCAAGGATTTTAACCTTTACAATGGGTACTTTCGTACTCATACAGCAACCGATATATTTTGTGTTCCAATAAAATGAGGTAAGTCTGATTTTTCATCATCGCTCATTTCCTGTAAACATAACTTTATTACATCCTGCAAGTTGCTGTATAACTCATCCAATGTTGGAGCTTGTGTATGCGCACCAGCCAGACCAGGTACAATACCGATATATTGGTTTATTTCGTTATCCAGGATTATTTCCGCTGTGAAGTTGTATGTCATTTCTCATTTGATTGTTATGCAAGTTTAATGATTTATTTGCACATTAAGAATAAAATTACCTTAGCGGCTTTAAACTTATTTCCCGTGCAGGTTTTTGGGATTTTTGAGGATCACAAGACCTCCCGAGAATGAAAGACGAATTAAAAAAATTGAATATTTACTAAATAAATTTTAAGTTTACCGCTTACTTAGTACAAAATCTTAACTATGGAAAGAGTAAATTGTAATAATTGTGGGAAGGATAATAACACAAATTCAAAGTATTGCTCAGAGTGTGGGTATGAGTTACCAAAAATTGAAGCCAGAAAATCAAATAACACGTTAGAATTAAAGGCAGTAGAAATAAATAAAATGAAAAATCTACAAACATCTCTGTCTGGAAATAAAAATACTTTGGATCAAAAATCTACAGCAATTTTCGTAAAACTTGAGGAAATAAATGAGGATAATGAAAAAGTATATAATTCAAGAGTAATTAATCATTCAAAAGTATTCGTTTTACCATCAATAAAGACAAGATACTTTTCGACGTTGATAGATGGAATTGTTATAGTCTTATTGTTTATTGGAGTTACAACTATATTACAAAAATATGAACAAGTACCTGATTATGTAAGAATAACAATGCTTTGCGCTATTTCTATATTTGCGGTATTTTTATAATAAGCAAAAATTTCATCTAATTTTTCAATGGTACCATCTGTCCAAAGTACCCTTAAATCCATGATTTAATTTGATTTTTTAAATCCATGGCACTGGTGGTGCGGTTGTTTTTTGAATCATCCTCCGCACGATCTATCATACTGTTAAGTTCCTCTATAGAATAGGGTTCAAGCCCTGTACTATACAACTCGCTTTTTACAGATTTAAGCGTTTCTTCAAGTTTATTAATAATTTGTTCATTATTAATCCTTAAGAATTCTTGAACAAACTGAATTTTTCTAACTTGAAGATCCATATTGTTATTTTTTTCAAAGGTAGTTTGTTTTTTAATAAATGACAATATGACTATTATTAAACCCCTTAATGATCCTGAGAATTCTTTTTTTGCTCTGCCTCCCTCGCAATTATAAGGCTGTCGTAATAATCAGGCTTGGTTTGATATAGCTTGACAATAGTTTTTATATCCTTTTGTGTACTTTGGTTACCATTTAATTTTAAATACCGGTACTTCATGAAATTTCCATGTTCCTTCCTTGAATCATTATAATATTTATCTCTCTCCTTTTCCAGGCTCCCCATTTTAAATATTGATAAAACCAGTAACCCAAATATCAATCCTACCGTGCCCCATAATATCAGATTGAAGGAGCTTAGTGTCCCTTTCACTTTTTCCGGCTCTTCCCTTATTTCTACCTGCCTCTGAATGGTGTTTAATTTGGACAGTATTTCGCCGGTCCTGTCACGGGATGTTGTTTGTTGCTCTATCTGCCTGCTTCAGGAGGTGGAATACGTTCGGCCCGCCAAAAACTTTTTCTTTGTTTTCATTCTTTTTGGTTTCAAAAAGAAAGGAAGTTTAGGCGGGGCGCCGTCCAAATTATCGCTTATTCGTCTTACGCTTATCTATAAGATCCTCCACGATATCATCCACCACAACCATACCCTGAAGTTTCTGGTTCCTGTCCACTACAGGAACGGCCAGAAGATTGTACTTGGAAATGATCTCCGCTATTTCATCAATATCCTGATCGTCATATAAAAATATGGGATCAGTCTTCATAAATTCTTTAATGGCAGTTTCAGGTTGTGAAACTATAAGATCCCGAAGGGAGAAGGTCGCAATCAGTTCTTCCTGGTTGTCGGTAACAAATAAATTATACATCTCGGCTGCTTCGGGTTTTTTATCCCTGAATTCGCGGATTACCTCCTCAACAGTTTTGTTTTCATTAAACGCAAGCACCTCGGTGGTCATCCACCCGCCCACTGCCTTATCCGAGTATTCCAGCAGTTCCCGCACTTCCTGTGATGACCCGGCTTCCATTTCATTCAAAAGCATCTCTGCCTTTTCTTCTTCCAGCTCATCAAGAATATCTGCTACTTCATTGGCAGGCATTTTTTCAAATACATCTGCAACCTTTTCAACAGGTAAACTTTCTATAATGTGAATTTGCGTATCTACTTCAAGTTCTTCGAGCACATCAGCTGCCTGTTCTTCATCCAGGGCTGAAAATACTTCAGCACTGGATTGCCGTCCGAGCTCTTCTATAATATCGGCCAGATCTGAAGGGTGCAGGGTATGCAGCTTGGAATAGCTTTTGGATAATTTTATATTGAAATTCGAGTAATCAATGGCTTCAACATCATCCCACAGGATAAATTTAGCCGGAATGGCTATATTAAGTAAGTTGAGAAAACTTTTAATAGGCTTGACAATTCCTATCCTTCTTAATAAACCTTCAACGCCGACATCAACAGCTATTGCATAGGTACCTTCCGAAACTGCTACCAGCCTGATATCATTTACCCGTACCAGTTTACGCCCATTGAGGTCCACTATCTGCTTGTCGAGGATGACATCAACAAGGTATAAGCCATTATGAATTTTATCAGAATTAAGTTGAACCAGCTTATTACTCTTAACCTTTACCTTTTTATTGATTTTTGTTACTTCGAAGTGTTCAAATGCATATTCTTTAACTTCATTGCGCGATTTAAGTTTTATCCCGGTAACAACAGGCCTTCCTGTGATATTGTTTATTCCGTTAGGATTTTGATCTATGAGCAGGTCTTTTACATAACCTACTACATTCCCGGAGCTGTCCTTAACTTTTTTACCTATAATACGACTGAGAAAAAATGTTGTTAATGAAGTCATTTGCACCTCCCGACTTTTAAATTACAGAAGGAGCCAAAAGATGTCAGCCTTCTATAACATGGTTAATATTAATTTATCCTCAGGTCCGTCGTCCATTATGATTTGAAGATTTTCCACAAAAGTAGACTTTCATTTGAATAAATACAATATTGAATTGCAGTTTATTTGTGAATTCAAAAAGACAATAATATATCTATAATTAGAAATTTCCCAAAATGAGAATTTTGGGAAATTCAACCTGATACCGAACAATATCTTAAACCCTGGTACGATACTGAAATGAAAGCAATTAATTTTTGACACCGATTTGGTACCCCCGAGGGTGATGAAGCAATGATAAGGAAAATGAGTTAAAAGTCATAATTAACTTCACTCCAGCCTCCAGTCTATGGGAGCAAGAGATTGTTCAGTGAGAAATTTATTTGTAAGTGAAAAGTGCCGGCAGCTGGAAAAACCACTGGCAGCCGAAAATGGTGAGGGATGCGCCGCCTTCAGTATATGATGTTTTGTAGCATCTATTAATGCTTCTTTATCCTGGGCATGACGTCCCCAAAGCAGAAAGACCAAACCTTTCCTTTGCCCGGATAGTATTTTTATCACTTCATTTGTAAAAATCTCCCAACCTCTGTCTTTATGTGACAGAGGTTGACTGGCCCTTACCGTAAGGGTCGAATTTAACAGCAGCACTCCCTGTCTTGCCCATGCTTCAAGGTTACCATGCGAAGGCAGCGGTATATTAAGGTCGTCTCTTATTTCTTTAAAAATGTTGACTAACGACGGGGGCGGAGTAATGCCTGCAGGAACGGAAAAGCATAATCCATGGGCCTGACCGGCTCCGTGATAGGGATCTTGTCCCAGAATAACTACCTTAACCTCGCCGAAAGGTGTTTTGTTGAAGGCATTAAAAATAAGATTTCCGGGTGGATATATGCTAAATTGCGACTTTTCCGCAATTAAAAATTGTTTCAGATTTTTAAAATAAGGCTTTTGAAACTCATCTGTTAACACATGTTTCCAGCTTTGTTCAATTTCAGGATCAATTTTTTCCATTTGCATGCACTGATTATTTTCATAATTTTGAAGATAATGTAAACTCCTTCAACTAACAATATCGTCTTAAAAATAATGAAGAAGTTTTTGATTATATTATGTATTTTATTTGTAATAGCAGCCATAACTGTTGTATTACTTAATATTAAGCAGAAAAGGGAGATGGTAGGCCCCATGTTCCGGGCTGTACCACTCGATGCTGCTATAATTATAGATGTTGCGGATTATAATTCTCTTAAAGATGGGCTCGCTTCAAATAAACCATTTTATGACGGGTTTTTGTCCATGTCATTTTTAAGGGAAATACGAAACGAACTCAAACTTGTCGATTCTTTATCGGGTAACAATAACGTATTGGCCAACATCCTCAACCAGCAGCATCCTTTAATGATTACCGGTCACCCCTATAAAAAGGATGAATTGCAGTTTCTTTATTATTTCAGGGTCAACACTTCTGAAGAATTCGAAACCATCGACAAAACAATTAAAATGTCACATGGCATTGTTATAGGGTCTTCAAGAACTTATGAAAGTGCAACAATTCAGGATATGGTATTATTGGGTACCAGGAATGAAGGGTTTTCATATTCATGGGTTAAGGGAATATTAATTATTGGAAGGTCATCCATCCTGCTTGAAGATGCTATCCGGCAGCTGGGACAAAAGGACAATATTCTTAGCCACAACGGGCTTAATGAAATACTTAAAACAGCAGGGAAGACTGCATTCCTGAATGTATTCCTAAATTTCGAACAATTTCCACGTATCCTCTACCAGGTGATACACCCTAAATATAAAAATGAATGTAACTCTTTTGTAAAATTCGGTAGCTGGGCCGAGCTTGATTTAAATATTAAGCCCGATATGGTTATTTTAAACGGATTTTCTTCTGTCAATAACAAATCAAACGGATTTGAAACCATATTCAAAAATCAGAAACCTGTGAAGTTTGAATCCTATTTAAAAATACCAACCTCCGCAAGTACCTTTATTTTTGAAGGAATAACCAATCTCGAACAATATTTAAATGATTATCAAAACTTTTCCGGATCAAACCAGCACCGCGATATGCTGCAATCACTCATTAAAAATTATAATATCGATTTAGCAGGTAGTTTTCGTAATGTATTTTACCACGAAGCAGGCGTTGTATACATGAATTTACCAGACGATACTTTTGAGAATAATGCATATTGTCTCGTTAGCGTTAAAAGTAATGAAGAAGCTGAAAACATGTTGAATAATATTGTTGGGAATTATGCCGAAAAGGAAAACATAAAGACTTCAGAACTTGTAACCTCCGGGATTTATTATCTTCCTTTTGGGAATATCCCGTACCTTGTTTTTGGCGACCTGTTCAATACAGGAGACAACCATTATTGTACCATAGCGGACAACTGCCTTATTTTTGGCAGAACCAGGGAAGCTGTCAGGAATTATTTAAATAATTTAGCTACTGGTAAAATTATAAGTAACGATATGGAATTCAACAACCTTACTGAATATTTCTCATCACAGAGCAATTTCATTTTTTATAATAAACCTGGCAATTCCGCCGATTTTTTTAATAACTTCTTAAAAAGGGAATTACTAACCGATTTTAAAAACAATAACTCAGACATAAATTCGGTAAATTCTGTTGTCTATCAGTTTAACATAGGAGAAAACGGATTAATATATAACAATGTATTATTAAAATTCAAATCCGGTATAACTCATTTACAAACCGGTGCATCATGGGAAACTAAACTTGAAGGCGCCCCGGCAACCAGGCCTTTCTTCCTTAAGAATAACCACGATACCGCCGAAGACATTATTGTACAGGACAAAAAAAACCAGCTTTACCTGATTTCAGGAAAAGGAATACCGGAATGGAAAATTAATTTACCCGAACCGGTAATCAGCGATTTTTATCAGATTGATTATTATCGGAATGGGAAGTTACAGATAATCTTTAATACTCCCGGCCAGGTTTATTTAATAGACCGGCATGGGAAAAATGTTGGTGATTACCCTGTTTCACTTAAGGTAAAAGCATCCAACGGCCTTGCAGTGTTTGATTATGAAAAAAAAAGGGAATACAGAATATTTTTGGCTACGGCAGATAGAAAAATTAACTGCCTGGATAAATATTTCAAACCTGTTACGGGGTGGACATGTGCGAATACCGACACTATTGTCAGACAACCTGTTCAGTTTTTTAAAATTGAAAATAAGGATTATCTGGCCTTTAATGACAGTCATCGGATTTATATTGTCGACCGCAAAGGAAAATCGACCTTAAAAAATGTTCAGAAGTTCAATATTTCAGCTTTGAATAAAGTGTCAATTGTTAATTCAAAATCATTAAAAGAAGCTAAATTTGTAATTACTGATACAACAGGAAAGATAATTTATACAGCTATGGATGGAAAAACAAACACCGTGGATTATGGTGTTTTTCCTGCCAACCACTGGTTTGACATGGTTGACATAAAAAATGACGGTTCCAGGGATTTCATATATTCGTATAATAAAACAGTTAAGGCCTTAACACAAAAAGGGAAGGAAATATTCACCATTACAACTGATAAGGATATAACTTACAGGCCTTTATTTTATGAATTAAAGAACAGTCGTTTTATTATTGGCATAGTGACTTCATCCGATGGAAATATTGCTTTATATAAGAATAATGGAGAAATTGTCAAAGGCTTCCCGGTAAAAGGAAATACTCCATTCTCAGTTAAACAAAATAAAAAATCAGAAAATATTATTAATCTGATAGTTGGTAACGAGTCAAACTTTATACTCAGGTATACCATTAAATTGGAATAATTGTTGTAAATTACTGGTATATATGTCGAATAGAATTAAATATTATCAATTAATGAAAAAACACCATATTCCCGTATTTTTAATCACATTTTTTATCCTGATTATTTTTATAAGTAACTCTTGTGTGAAAGAGAAGGTGGATTTAAGTAATCTTAGCATAAATGATCAGCCAAAGGTAGGTGTCCCTTTTGCGTATGGCAGCCTGTCGTTGATTTCACTTATCAATGCAGTGGATTCTACCGGTTTTATAAAACAATATTCCGACAGTTCTTTGTACTTCGATTATACTGCTAATCTTTTTTCACAAACTGCCAGCCAGTTAATTACTATTCCCAATCAGGTAATAAATGAAAGTTTTTCTTTACCTAATACAGGTATTACTATACCCAAGGGAACAGTTGAACAATTCAGCAAGAATATTAATTATCCTGTAATTCTTAATAATGGTGCTGTATTGGATACTATTAATTTTAGCAGCGGTTCAATTACTTTCAATGTTACTTCAACTTTTACAGATACCGGAAGGATAATCATCTCAATTCCTGCTTTGACAAAAGGAGTAACCCCTTTCCAGCAAACGATTGTTGTTAATGATTCCTCCGGAAATTATAAAAGTACCACCACAGTTAATATTAGCGGATACTCACTTACCACTTCAACCATTTCAGGCACGCCAAATGAAATTTCCGTTGGCTTCAGTGTCATATTCACCAGCAGCGGAGCCCCGCCCTCAGCCCAGAACCTGAATGTTGCCGTAGGTGTCAATAATCTTGGCTTTAGTTCCATTTATGGTTACATAGGTCAGATTGCAATAATAGATACTTCCGGATCATTCAAGTTTAATTTCTTTAACAATATAGGAAACAGCAATATAGTATTTGCTGATCCACGGCTCCACCTGTATTTTGCCAATTCATTCGGGGTACCTGTAAGTTCTGTTTTAAATAATGTTTTTACTCAATCGGTTAAAAATAACAGTTTTGTTAATTTAATATTTAACCCTTCAATTAATCCATTTAATATTACCTCCCCTAAAAATTTAAATCAAACTGCATTCGATACGTTGATTATTGACACGGTTAACTGTCCTAATTTATCAAAATCCCTGGCTATTTACCCTCAGTACATGTTTTACGGGTTAAATGCTTTGACTAATCCTAAAGGGTTCATTCATAATTTTGTGAGCGATTCAAGCAAATTTTCAATAAACCTTGGTATTGAACTTCCATTTAATTTAAAGGCCGGAAAATATTCAACACAGGATACAGTTGCATTAACAATCTTTGGCTCTCAGGGTAATTCAACATCAACATCCGTCGATACTTCTGATTTGGGTAATGTAAAACAAATTATCATCAAATGTGCATTTAAAAATGGAATGCCATTTGACCTGAATACCCAGGTTTATTTGTGCGATAACAATTATAACAGAATTGACTCCTTGTTTACCTATAATCAGCAGCCTATTGTAAAATCGGCAGCTATCAACGGTGCAGGCAAAGTTATTTCCGCTACGCAAAGTGCTCCTACAATTAACTTTACAAATCACAAAAGAATTGTAAACCTTAACAATGTCAAATATGCTATTGTGGTATCTTCATTTTCAACAACGGGCAATGGACAAAAATTTGTTAAATTTTACTCTTATTATAGGATGAATTTCAACATAAGTGTGGATGTATCCCTGAATATTAATTCTTCTCTTTAATCTTTATAGATTGAATTTTATGTCAAATATTTCAGTAATATTTATTCGGTTAACAGCATTTGCGATTCTGGCTTCAGTAATTTTTAAATCTGATTTATACGCCCAGGAAAACAATTCATTGTATTTTATGGATGGCATACCTCAGTCGAACCAGCTGAATCCGGCAACACAGCCCCGGTTTGGCTTGTATATCGGTATGCCGTTGCTCTCTTCAATAGAAGTTAATGCCGGCAATTCAAGTCTGGGGATTTCAGATTTATTGTCAGGGGTGTCCTTTAATCCAAATGGAAACGATACCCTGTATTTAAATAAGCTGTTATCCAGGTTTAACAAAAACAATTATTTTTCGGCAGGCCTGAGCATAGATTTATTGTCGTTTGGTTTCAGAATTAATAATTCCTACGTTTCTTTTTCAGCCGGCGACAGGGTAAACTTTCTTGGCAACATTCCCTACGGAGTATTTGATCTTTTGACAAGCGGTAATTTAGGGACCGACAATAGTTTTAATTTAACCGGAATGGGAATGAATTTAACCTGGTACAGGGAGTATGCCGTGGGGTATTCCATAGAGGTCGACGACCATCTGACCTTTGGCTTCAGAGGGAAGCTTTTATACGGAATAGCTAATTTATCGGTACAGAATTCAAATTCAAGGATTACTACCTATGGACCTGATTCTTTATGGCAAGCACAGGCTAATATTCAGATAAATTCTTCCGCACCGGCACTTTTTGATTCAATGAAACATAATAAAATTAGCCCCCATCAGCTAATAAGCATGCTTACAAATACACAAAATCCCGGAGCGGCAATCGATATGGGAGTTATTTATAAGTTTACAAATTATTTCAGTGTTTCGGCCAGCGTCGTCGATTTGGGTTTTATTCAATGGCACAGCGGTATTCATAATTATGAGGTTAATGGTTCATATAATTTCAGGGGAAGTAAAATTGACACTGTTTCAAGCAATTTAAATCTGTTTAATAATTTGGCAGATACCCTGAAAAGTGCCTTCGCATATAAACAAAACACATATTCTTATAATACTGCTCTTTATGGGAAAATTTACCTTGGAGCATATTTGCAGCCGGCAAAGTGGATAGGGCTGGGTGCTCTTTCACGAACAGAGATAAGAAACGGAGTGGCTGACCAGCAATATACCCTGTCGTTGAACCTGAAACCCGGCAAGGAGTTTAATTTTACTTTGGGGTATACCATTGCCAGCAATACCTATGATAATCTGGGACTAGGTTTTTACTTTTTAACCGGTCCCCTGCAATGGTATTTTATGAGCGAAAGAATTCCACTTAACTGGTACAGTGCCAGGTTTATAACTAATGGTCCTTATTATCCTGTGCCTTATGATGAAAAGAACTTTAATTTTCATATGGGTCTAAACTTTGTTTTTGGTGCCGACCGGTCAACCAGAATAATGAAACTGAAAAGGGATAAACCTTTGGTGGAAGTGGAAAATAAATCCTGGTAAAAAATTAAAAAATATTCCTAATTTTGTCAAAATTTTTTCGCCATGACAGGTTTATTCAGATTACTTTTAATTTTTGGGATTATATATCTAATATATAGGTTTTTAACTCAATTTCTATTCCCGTTGCTTATGGGTAATTTTATCAACAGGAACTTCTCTCATATGAATGGAGATCAGTCAGCAAAGCAAAATCAATATTCCCGTCGCGAAGGGGAGGTTATAATTGACAATGTTAACGATAAGAAGAAACGAAATAATAAAGTAGCAGGAGAATACATTGATTTTGAAGAAGTGAAATAAATGTGCAGAAGTGCAAATGAAAATTACTTATGGCAAACAACAGGTTTTTAAGACCTGACCAATATATAAGTTACTCTTATTCAAACCCCTAAATCCTTGCAAATGGAAAAATTGCAGTTCAAAAACCTTATACCGCATATAATTGCGGTATTGTTATTTATTATAGTAAGTTCTGTTTATTTTTTCCCTCAGCTGGAAGGGTATCAGTTAAGGCAGAACGATAATGAGGAACATCTTGGGATGAGCAGGGAAATTGTTAATTTCCGGGATAAATTCCACAAGGAACCATTATGGACCAATTCTGCATTCTCTGGTATGCCGGCCTACCAGATTTCCACTGAACATACAAACTTTGTTAACACAATTGAGAATTTCCTGATTATAAGACCCTTCTCAAGGCCAATAGGTTATATACTCTTGGCTATGATTGCCTTTTATATTCTTATGATGTGCTTTGATATCAGTCCCTGGATAAGCATCATTGGATCTTTGGCTTTCGGATTGTCTTCTATTTTCATGCTTTACCTTGAAGCAGGTCATAACTCAAAGGTACAGGCCATAGCCCTCCTTCCGGCAGTCATTGGCAGCTTGTTACTTACCTACCGCAAAAACTATAAGATAGGTGCTGTTTTATTAAGTTTTTTTATATGTCTGGAGTTGGCTGCAAACCATCTTCAGATGACTTATTACAGCCTGTTTTTAATAGCCTGTATAATTATTACAGAGCTATTCATATATGTCAAAGAAAAACAACTTGTAAAATTCATAAAAATTTCCCTGATTGTTCTGGTTGCGGTTATTCTGGGCATACTTCCTTCATTTTCAAATTTATATCCTACATGGGAATACGGGAAATACTCCACAAGGGGGAAATCGGAATTAACAATTACATCATCTGCTTCAGGCAATCAATCCACATCAGCAGATGCCCTGGAAGCAAGTTATATTACCCAGTACAGCATGGGTCGGGGAGAAACATGGTGTGTAGCTATTCCTGACATTAAAGGAGGGGAACAAACTTATATAGGAAATAAAAAGGACATAATAAGTCAGGTCAGTCCTCAGTTTAAAGAATATGTGGCACAGCAATCTTCCTACTGGGGTGAGCAGGCCGGCTCCGGTGGTGCATTTTATTTTGGAGCCACAATTTTTGTTTTGTTCATTCTGGGATTAATATTTATTGCCGATCCTGTTAAATGGGCATTCCTGGCCGCTTCAGTTTTAGGTGTGGTATTATCTTGGAAATACGGGAACATACTTGAATTTTTCATAGACCATTTTCCATGGTTTAATAAGTTCCGCGACACCAAAATGATGCTTATTCTTGTACAGATATCCTTTCCTTTTTTAGGAATGTTATTTGTTAAAGAAATAATGACAAGAAAAATTAACAGGAAGAAACTGCTTTATTCATTACTTGCTGTCAATGGTATTTTATTTCTCTTTTATATAATGCCGAATGTATTTTTTGATTTTGTAAGTACCTCGGAAAGTGATAGTTTTAACGCTCAACTTGCTCATTATGCCAATAATCCCGATTACCAGAACCAAATTAATGGATTTATTACCGAACTGCAAAATGCACGTATAGCGATCTTTAAAAAAGATGCTTTAAGAAGCCTGTTTTATGCACTGGTAGTCAGCGGTCTGGTGTATTTCTTTGTAATTGATAAGCTTAAAAAGAATTATTTCCTTGGGTTATTAGGGTTTTTCGTGTTGTTGGATTTATGGCTTGTTGATAAAAGATATCTGAATAATGATGAATCGGGCAGAACATACAAAATGTGGGAGAAAAAACAACAGTACGACAATCCTTACAAGGTTTCTGCTGCGGATAATTTTATTCTCAGCAATGAAGTGAACAGCGAACCCGGCTTAAGGAGTAAAATACAGCAAGGTGTGGAAGAAGGCCTTAAAAATGTTAAGGACAGGGATCAGGAAACCCGGAAGGAAGCCCTTACATTCAGAGAGCTGAACTTTGCTACGGATTACAGGGTCCTTACATTACAGAATCCATTCAGTAATGGTGAACTGTCATATTTTCACAAGTCCCTGGGAGGGTACAACGGGGCTAAACTTAAAAAATACCAGGAACTTATTGATTTTTACATTTCAAATGAGCTGAGTACTATCACCAGTGCATTAAGGGATAGTACGGTAACTATGGCAAAAATATCTGCCATACTGCAATCGAAGATTCCGGTTTTAAATATGCTCAATACCAAATATATAATTTATAACCCTGCTGCTCCTCCTTTTGTTAACAGTAACGCCGACGGTAACTGCTGGTTTGTTAAAGAGGTCAAATATGCCAATAATGCCGATGAAGAAATGCAGTCTCTGGGTAAGCTGGATCTGAAAACACAGGCTGTGGTAAATCAAAAATATAAGGACTATATTACTCCGATTCAGTATGATTCTACAGCTGTTATAAAACTTCAGTCATGTATTTCAAATAAATTAGTTTATACCAGTAAATCAAATACACCACAACTTGCTGTATTTTCAGAAATATACTATCCTAAAGGCTGGGATGTTTTTATAGATGGCAAAAAATCCGCATATTTCAGTGCCAATTATATATTACGTGCCATGACTGTACCTGCCGGTGAACACACCATAGAGTTCCGCTTCGAACCAGCTTCTTATGCTATTGGAGAAAAAGTTTCAATTGCGAGCTCTGTCCTTCTTTTGATTTTAATTCTGGGCTTCATCATTTATGAATTAACAGCCGGGAAAAAACAATCAGGAGTCAATATTTAAACAAGTGAAGCCGCCGGCAACCCAACAACAACCATACCGGCGGGGCGCTGTCCAAGTATTGCCGGAGGCAACGCACAAACAACAACCATACCGGCGGGGCGCCGTTCAAGTGAAGCCGCAGGCGGAACGCGTTCGGCCCGCCAAAGATTTTTTTCGGTTCCTTTTTTCATCGATTGGAAAAAAGGAACAAAAGATGTCATTTATTCACAAGCTTCCTCAACCTTTTACTTAGCGGTGAGGCAAATACAAAGTCGTTGAGGTATTCGTTGTCAGCATGAAAGATATTATCTTTTGTTCCCTGCCAGATATTCTTACCGTTATAGATATAAACCACCATCTCGCCTATTTCCATAACTGAGTTCATATCATGTGTATTGATAATAGTAGTCATATTATATTCTTCGGTAATTTCTTTTATAAGATTATCTATTACCTGGGAGGTCTGCGGGTCCAGGCCACTATTGGGCTCATCGCACAGAAGATATCTGGGATTTAAGGCTATGGCTCTGGCTATGGCTACACGTTTTTTCATCCCTCCGCTTATTTCACCGGGGAACAGCTTGTTGACATTCTCCAGCCTTACCCTGTCGAGGCAGAAGTTTACCCTGTCAGTCTTTTCCGCAGCAGACATATGTGAAAACATATCCAAAGGAAACCTCACATTTTCCTCAACAGTATTTGAATCAAAGAGTGCTCCTCCCTGAAATAACATTCCTATTTGCTTTCGGATCTCCTTTTTTGCCGCAAAATCGATGTTTGTAAAATTGTCTTTTCCATAAAATATCTGACCGCTGTCAACATTAAACAAGCCAACTATGCACTTTAACAATACAGTCTTGCCCGACCCGCTCTGGCCGATCACAAGGTTTGGCTTGCCCTGTTCAAACTTTATTGAAATATCATCAATTATTAATCTGTCGCCAAAAGACTTGCAAATATTTTTCACCTCAATCATGACAGGAGCAGTTTAGTTAAAATAAGGTTGAACATTAAAATAACCACACTACTGTAAACTACCGCTTTTGTACTTGAATTGCCTACTTCAATTGACCCGCCGGTAGCGTTATAGCCGTAGTACGAAGATATGGAAGTAATTATAAATGCAAAAAACACGGTTTTAATGAGGGCGTATGTAATAAAATACGAATCCAGTGCATAGCGTAAACCATAAATATATTCCTCAGTTGTGATAATACCTGTTATGGAACCTATAAGCCATCCTCCGAATATACCTACGAACATACTCAATAATGCAAGTATGGGATTAAAGAACACTGCAGCGGCAATCTTCGGGAAAATAAGGTAACCTGCCGAGTTCACACCCATTATTTCAAGAGCATCAATTTGTTCCGTAATTCTCATTGTACCCAGTTCAGAGGCTATGCTTGAGCCTACCTTGCCAGCCAGGATGAGGGCAACCATAGTTGAAGAAAATTCAAGAAGAATTGAATCCCTGGCTGTTAAAGCAATAAGGTAATGAGGAAATAAAGCACTTGTCATATCATACGCAGTTTGAATAGTAATTACTGCACCCATAAATGCCGATATAATTGCTATTATACCTAACGAGTTAATTCCCAGTGCTTCAATCTCACGGATAAACTGTCTGTAATAAAGTTTATATTTATCTGGTTTGGCAAATACTTTCTTCATCAAAATAAAGTACTGACCAATATGGTAAAAGAGACCCTTGTCAATCATTATCAATGTGGCTATCTGATATATTATTCAATTTATTTGGTACAAAGTTATAAATAACTGATCAATTCATATGATTAGTTGGTGTAAAACCTTTGCATGGCAAAAAATATAGTTACAACTTTGCGTTGGTAATTATAAATTTAATTACAATTTTGTGCAAAATTATAAACTAAATTAACTTCAGGTGAATTCTGACAACTATTGTGTAATAATGGCCGGTGGTGTAGGCAGCAGGTTTTGGCCACTGAGCAGAACCTCCAAACCTAAACAGTTCCTTGATATTTTAGGTTCAGGTAAATCACTTTTACAGCAGACTTACGAAAGGTATAAGAAGATTATACCGGAGAATAATATACTCATTGTATCTCATGTAAATTATAAGGATCTTATTTTTGAACAGCTTCCGGATATAGATCCAAATCAGGTGCTGTTGGAACCTATGAGAAAAAATACTGCAGTGTGCATTGCTTATGCTAATTTTAAGATACTGGTTCAGAATCCTAATGCCAATATAGTTGTTGCTCCCTCCGACCATCTTATTTATCGTGAAGAGGAATTTCTACAGGTAATTTTACAGGGGCTTGAATTTACAAAAAACTCAAATGCCCTGGTTACTATTGGCATTAAACCAAACCGGCCGGAAACAGGTTATGGCTATATCCAGACAAATGGCGATTCAGCTAAAAACCATTCTTCAATCAGGAAAGTTAAAACCTTCACTGAAAAACCGGATTTGGAAATGGCTAAGGTTTTTTTTGAAAGTGGAGAATTTTACTGGAACTCAGGTATTTTTATCTGGTCGCTCAATTCTATCATGCATGAATTCGACCTTTACATGCCTGACCTGAATGCCCAGTTCCATGAAGATTTACATTTATTGAACACTCCCGGGGAAAGTGAATTTATAGCCAATCTTTATCCCAAGAGCAAAAGCATCTCCATCGATTATGCCATAATGGAAAAGGCTGACAGCGTATATGTAATTTGTGCTGACTTTGGATGGAGTGATCTTGGCACCTGGGGATCCCTGTACACACATCTGGATAAGGATGAATCACATAACGCCATAGTGGGTAACAGTGCCTTTCTTTTTAATTCAAGTAATTGCGTTGTAAATATTCCTTCAGATAAAGTTGCTGTAATTGAAGGTCTTGATGATTATATTGTTGTCGAATCTGACGGGGTATTGCTTATTTGCAGGAAAACGGACGAACAGAGGATTAAGGATTTTGTTAATGAGGTGAAGATTAAAAGAGGCGAAAAATATATATAATATCACTACATATCCAGCCAGTCCCCATTTTCCTTAATCAGATTTACAAGTTCTTCAACAGCAATATTTTCAGGTATATTTTTCTTTATAACCTCCCTGTTTTTGTATAGGGTTATCTTACCTGGCCCTGAGCCTACGTATCCATAATCCGCATCAGCCATTTCGCCGGGACCGTTAACTATACATCCCATGACACCTATTTTCAGATGTTTGAGATGATAAGTCTGTGACCGTATCTTGCCGAGTGTGGTTTTAAGGTCAAACAGAGTCCTTCCGCAGGAAGGGCATGCTATATATTCCGTTTTGCTCATCCTGAGCCGGCAGGCCTGTAAAAGATTTAAGCATAACTGGTAGATAGATGATGACGATATTGCATTACCTTCATTTTCAATCCATAATCCGTCGGCGAAACCATCAGTAAGAACCGGCCCAAAATCACAGGCAGCTTTAATCTGTAAACTTTCCAGTGAAGGCTCATTAAATTTACGGTGTATAATAACAGGATTATCTATACCCTTAGCCTGCAACAAAGCCAGTATAGCCTTTATTTCTCCGGCATAATGAATATGATTTGAAGTAAGGACCAGGACTTTTCCTGTAAGATCTGTTTTTACCAGGGAAGGTGCAACGGATAAGCTCACCATCTCCAGCTGAATATTATTATCCTGTGAACCCCGGGAATAAACAATATCTTCCCCTGCATTCACTGACCCGGGTAATTTGTCAGTAACAACCTGTGCAGGTGACGATCCTCCTGTTTTTCCATCAGGATAACTTTTTCGCCTTTTGTATTCAAAGGGGTTATATTTTAATTCAAATGAGGAATTAATCTCATGATGGTGCAGGCGCTGTGCAAAATACCTGACAATTTCCCGAGCCACGGGTATTTCCGGCTCCGGGTCACCTGTCAGGGATACGCGTATCGTTTCACCTATGCCTTCTCCTAAAAGGGTGCCTATGCCTGCAGCAGATTTTATTATCCCGTCCTCCCCTTCTCCTGCTTCTGTAACACCCAGGTGAACAGGAAAATACATCTTTTCGTCAAGCATCTTTTTCACAAGCAGCCTTGTAGATTGAACCATTATCCTGGTGTTGCTCGATTTCATTGAAACAACAGTCTGGTTAAAGCCTTCAGAAATAAATATTCTTAAAAATTCCATGGCTGATTCCACCATGCCCTCGGGCGTATCCCCATACCTGCTCATTATCCTGTCGCTCAGCGAACCATGGTTCACGCCTATTCGGATTGCTGTACCGTTTTCTCTGCAAATGTGCAAGAGTGGTAAAACCCTGGAGTGTATCTTTTCTAATTCCAGCTTATAACTATTATCGTTATATTCGAGTTTGATGAGGCCTTTTTTATCTATAAAATTCCCGGGGTTAATCCTGACTTTTTCCACCAGATGAGCGGCAACTTCAGCAATGTCCGGGTTAAAATGCACATCGGCAATAAGTGGATTGTCATATCCTGCTGCTCTTAACGACTTTTTTATTTCAGATAGATTTTTGGCATCCCTGACAGAAGGAGTGGTAATACGCACATAATCAGCGCCAGCGTCCATGAGCCTTTTACACTGTTCTACGCAGGCAGCGGTATTCATTGTAGGGGTATTTATCATAGACTGTATCCTTACAGGGTACTCTCCACCCATGGGGATATCTCCGATTTTCACAACTGAACTCTTACGTCTGCTGAAATTGAAATCCTTAACGGTAAATTCTCCAGGCACAGTGTAGTGTATTTGTTTATTAGTTTATATGGTGATGCTCGTTTCACATCTTCAAATCATACCCCCATTCAAATCCGTCTTTCCTGTCCTTAACCCATACTCCTAAATTAATCAGTTCATCTCTTATCCTGTCTGATGTTTGGAAATCCTTCCTGGATTTTACATCCTGTCGCAGGGAAAGAAGGAGATTTATCAGATTTTCAGCTATGGCGCCGGCGGATTCTCCCGTTGAATCATCTTTCAGTCCCAGGATATCCGTAACGAAAATATTGAATATATTTTTTAATAAGGCCAGGTCGTCTTCACTTATAGTTTTAATACCTTCTTTTACTGAGTTTACAATTCTTACTGCATTAAATATTTCCGCTATAAGCATGGCGCTGTTAAGATCTTCATTCAAAGCGTTGTAGCAATTCTGATATATAGTTTTAACTGAGTCATCTTCATCTGTTCCGTTGGAGGTAATACCGTTTAAAGATTTCATGGCGGCAAATATTTTTTGTATACCTCCTTCTGAAGCTTTCAAGGCATTATTTGAAAAATCCAGGGTACTTCTGTAGTGGGCCTGAAGAATGAAAAATCTAATGGTAACAGGGCTGTATGCCTGTTCCAGAAGTTTGTGATTACCAGTATACAGTTCTTCGAGGGTAATGAAATTCCCAAGCGATTTACCCATTTTCTGACCGTCTATAGTGATCATATTGGTATGTACCCAAAACCGCACAGGATCGTAACCCAGGGCGGCTTTCGACTGAGCAATCTCACATTCATGGTGGGGGAACAGCAAATCCATGCCACCTCCGTGAATGTCGATGACATCCCCAAGATATTTGGCACTCATCGCGGAGCATTCGAGGTGCCATCCCGGAAATCCGATACTCCATCTTGAAGGCCATTTCATAATATGTCCGGGATCTGCTTTTTTCCAGAGAGCAAAATCAAAGTTGTTTCTCTTATCATGTTGTCCGTCCAGTTCACGGGTATAGCCTAACAAATCATCAAGTACGCGTCCGGAAAGTTCACCATACGGGAATTTTTTGCTGTAGGCAAGCACATCAAAGTAGACTGAACCATTAGCTTCATAAGCATATCCGGCATCAATTATTTTTTCTATCAGCTGTATCTGTTCTATTATATGCCCCGATGCCTGGGGCTCTATGCTTGGGGGTTTAACATTTAGTTTGCCGATAAACTCGTGGTAGCGGTTAATATAATATTGTACCACCTCCATTGGTTCCAGCTGTTCAAGCTTTGCTTTTTTGGCTATTCTGTCCTCACCCGAATCTGAGTCATTTTCGAGATGCCCTACATCTGTAATATTTCTGACATACCTGACCTTATATCCCAGATGGCAAAGATACCTGAAAAGCAGGTCGTAAGTTATTGCGGCTCGTGCATGTCCAAGGTGTGCATCGCCATATACCGTGGGACCGCAAACGTACATACCAACCATAGGAGGGTGAAAAGGCTGAAATACTTCAGTTTCTCTTTTTATAGTATTGTATAACTTCAGTGTTTGTAACATATACAATTGTTATGTGTCTCGACAAAAGCCACTTTTTTGTATTATTTTCCAAATAAAGTTCCAAAAATAGTAATTACATATAATATTATTTTAATTTTTATCATTATCGGTAATTTACTTGTTAATTTTGTTGATTATAATAATGTCTGAAAACCGGAAGATGAAAAATAAAATAAAGGAATCAAATAAACCTGTCAACAAAAAAACTTTAAGGGAAGATATCATTAATGTTTTCAGGCAGTCTCCCCAGGATCTTTTAAACTATAAACAGGTTGCGAAGAAACTTGATATTCACGAGACAGTTGTAAGGCGGTTCATGCCTGAAATACTTACTGAACTTACCCAGGAAGGTATACTTGAAGAGGTATATACAGGTAAATACAGAATGAAGTCTGATGTGTGCTATGTTACAGGCAAGGTCGATCTTACAGTGAGTGGGTACGGGTTTATAGTTTCCGATGAGTATGAAGAAGACATTTTTGTATCAATGAAAAATCTTAATCATGCTCTTCATGGAGATACTGTGAAGGTTTATCTGTTTGCCAAACGAAAAAAAGCCAGACCTGAAGGAGAAGTTGTTGAAATACTGCAACGTGCCAGAAATTTGTTTGTTGGCATAATAGAGATATCCAAGAACTTTGCTTTCCTTTTACCCAGTTCAAGGCAGATACAGTTTGATATATTTATTCCTTTAAGGAGTCTGAATAAGGCTCAAAATGGACAAAAAGCAGTAGTTAAAATAATTGAGTGGCCTGCGGGTGCTAAAAACCCTATAGGAGAAGTTGTAGAAGTACTGGGTTTTCCCGGTGAACATGAAACAGAGATGCACGCTATACTGGCTGAGTTTGAGCTGCCCTCAAAGTTCAGCACTGAAGTTGAAGAAGCCGCCAACAGGCTTAATGAGGTTATACCCGAGCAGGAATATTTAAAGCGACGTGATTTTCGCAAGCTTACCACTTTTACTATTGATCCGAAAGACGCAAAGGATTTTGATGATGCACTTTCTATTGTAAGGCTGCAAAATGGTAACTGGGAAGTGGGGGTACACATTGCTGATGTTACCTTTTATGTTGAACCGGGTTCCATCCTCGATGAAGAGGCTTTACAAAGGGCAACATCAGTTTACCTTGTCGACAGGGTGGTGCCTATGTTACCCGAGAAGCTATCTAATTTTATATGTTCATTGCGACCTAATGAGGAAAAGCTATGTTATTCAGCTGTTTTCGAGATGAATAATAAAGCTGAGATAATAAATCAATGGTTTGGAAGGACAATAATAAATTCTGACAGGAGGTTTACCTACGAAGAAGCCCAGAATATTATCGATACAGGTGAGGGGGATTTTAAAACTGAATTACTTGAGTTACACAGGCTGGCACAGATTCTTCGTGATGAGCGGTTTAAGAATGGTGCCATAGGCTTTGAACGTGATGAGGTCCGCTTTGATATTGATGAAAACGGAAAGCCGTTAAGGGTATATAATAAGGAGTACGGCGAATCGAACCAGCTGGTTGAAGAATTTATGCTGCTGGCCAACAAAAAAGTTGCCGAATTTGGCTCGGATTTTATTAAAATACCTTCCCCAAAACGTCAGGGTAAGGGTAAACTATTCGTTTACAGGGTACATGATCAGCCTAAAATAGACCGTCTGGAGTCCTTCGCAACCTTTATAACCAAATTCGGGTACAATATTCGCACCACGTCAGCAAAAAAAATATCCGAATCGTTGAATAAGCTGATTGATGAGGTAAGAGGGAAAACAGAACAAAACCTTATTGAAACACTAGCCCTGCGATCCATGGCTAAGGCTGAATATTCCACAGAAAATATCGGGCACTATGGTTTGGCTTTTAAATACTATACTCATTTCACTTCCCCTATCCGCCGCTATCCCGACATCATGGTCCACCGCCTCCTTGATTATTACCTTAACAGCGGGCAAATACCCGTAAAGGACCAGTATGATGAAATGTGCAAAAAATCGTCGGAAATGGAAAAACGTGCGCTTGATGCTGAAAGAGCTTCCATCAAGTACAAGCAGGTAGAATTTATGAGCGATAAAATAGGACAGGTATTTGATGGGGTAATATCAGGAGTTACGGAATGGGGATTTTTCGTGGAACTTATCGATAATAAATGCGAAGGACTGGTTTCAATGCGTGAACTGGTAGACGATTTTTATGAATTTGATGAAGACAATTATTGCATCAACGGTAAACATAAACGTAAAAAATATCAACTTGGAGATCCTGTAAGAGTGGAAGTTTACCGTGCCAACTTACCCAAAAAACAGCTGGATTTCAGGCTGGCTATATTTTAAGTTACTAACAATTTGTTAGCATAGCCTGGAAGGTTAAATCCAAATAGCTTTTATCCTTGCTATTATAGAATGTTATGCTTAAGTTAATAACTTTTACCAAAATCTGATGAAAAATATTTAAATTTAACAGGAATTATTTTAAAGTATTGAATAATAGCTAAAAAGCCATTATTCAATTTTAAATATATAAAGTTGAAAATTATTAGTTAAATAAAAAACTAATAATTTTCAGATAAAAGTTATTTATCGCATTAATTAACATGCTAATTTAAAACCATTTTTGTGTTAATCCGTAAAAAATGAAAAACATCATGCGATTGATTTTTTATTTGATTACTTATAATGCTACTATTTAATATAAAAGACATGGTTTTAACTAAAAATATTCTGATGCGGGTATTAACCATCTTTGTAGTATTATTTTTTACACAATTACGGTTATATAGTCAATATTCTGTTACATGCACAGAAACTGATGTCAGTTGCAATGGATTTACCAATGGCACTGTTACTGTAAATGTCACCGGAGGAACTCCGAATTTTACCTATACATTGTATATATACAATACCAGCAATGGCGACTGGGATGTTTTAGCCGGCCCTGTCGGGAGTGCATTATCAACCTACACATTTAATTCACTTGGAACAGGTAATTATTATGTTGAGGCTATGGATGCAGCGTCCAATAATGCTCTAAGTAACATAGTCACGGTTAATCAGCCGGCAGCCCTTGACGGCGGAACTATTGGGTCAAACCAAATCATATGCAGTAATCCCGGAAATCCTGCTTCTTTTACAAATGTAGTCTCTCCCAACGGCGGAAGTGGTACCTGGACCTATGACTGGGAATGGAGTACTAACTCATCCTTTTCTCCAACTAATTCTTTAGGCAAGGATTCGCTTGTGTGCACACCTCCGGGAGGACTGTCGGTAACAACCTATTACCGCAGAAAAGCCACAAGAGGTTCATGCGGAACGGTATATTCCGACAATTATATTACTGTCACAGTTAATACTCCTCCAACATCCGGTGGTACCATAGCTCCTGCTACACAATCAGTTTGTTCAGGTACCTTACCTTCAGCTTTTACCAGTACTGTGGATGCCTCAGGAGGCACCTCACCTTCATATGTCTGGCTTTATTCAACTAATTCGAGTAACCCGCTAAGCGGTACATGGAACACTATTGCATCCTCCAACTCCAATACTTTAACTTATTCTGCTCCCATCACCGTACAGACTTATTTTGTAAGAAGTTACTTTAATTCCTGCGGTACGGTATATTCAAATGTAGCGACAGTGAATGTTTATGGCACCTCAAACCCCGGTGTGGTAGCTTCATCGGTTACACAGGCATGTGCCAATGCGGCAATACCATTATTCACCAGTACCAGTGCTGCTTCAGGAGGAGAATCAGCTCCTGTTTATCAATGGCAGACAAATGCCTCAGGTTCATGGGCAAATATAGCAGGTGCCACATCCACAACATATCAAACACCAGCCCTCACTCAGACAACTTCTTTCCGAAGAAGGGCCTTTTTGGGATGCGACAGTGTTTACAGTAATGTGCTAACAATCAATATCTCAAATATATCCACACCCGTAATAACAGTCACTCCTCCGGGACTTTCCTGTTTTAACAGTACAAATGCGCAATTTACTGTAGCAGTTTCAGGGGGTATAGCACCTTACACATATGTATGGGAACAGTCTCCTTCTGAGAGTCCTTTAGGACCCTGGATAGTTGTTGGGGGTAATTCAAATACTCTTTCCAATATCGGGCAGGGATTATATCAGGTAATTGTTTCTGATGTGGTGGGTTGTACTCCTGTTTCCAAATCTATATTATTTGTTTACGGGGCTCCCGGCATGGGTCCTTTTATTCCTGCAGATGTGGCAGTCCCCACAGCCAGCGCACAGAATCAATGTACAGGCAATACTGTTGCAAACCTGATTGCTACCCCGCCTAACGGCTGTATTGTTCAGTGGTTTACTGCTGCCACAGGAGGTGTGGCCCTCGGTGCAGGCACCTTACTTGCTACCGGAACGTATTACGCCGGGTCAGAAAATACAACCAGCGGATGTACAAGCAGTCTAAGAACATCTGTTGCCGTTACTGTTGTTCCTCTTCCTACGGCCAACGCAGGGGCATCACCGGGAGCTATATGCCAGGGAGGCACCACAGGAGCGCTGAACGGCACAGTGGGCGGGTCAGCGACAGGAGGCACCTGGTCTACACCGGCCGGAGGCACCTTCACACCCAATGCAACGACACTTAATGCCACGTGGACGCCACCGGCAGCGTACACCGGCACGGCAACGCTGACCCTTACAAGCAGTGGGGGCGGATGTGGAACTGCAATATCCACCACTACAGTGCTGGTGAACCCAAGTGCAACTATCAGCCTTACCTCGGCAGCAGGGACCAATGCCCAGAGCTTATGTATCAACACGGCTATAACCAATATTACATACTCTGTCGGCGGGGGAGGCACAGGAGCAGGGGTAACGGGCTTACCCGCAGGAGTAAACGGAAACTATAATGCAGGGGTGTTTACCATCTCCGGCACACCGACGGTATCGGGTACTTTTAACTATACAGTCACCACCACCGGCACCTGCACACAGGCCACAGCTAACGGAACAATAACAGTCAACCCCAATGCCACTATAAGCCTTACCTCGGCAGCAGGGACCAATGCCCAGAGCTTATGTATCAACACGGCTATAACCAATATTACATACTCCGTCGGCGGGGGCGGCACAGGAGCAGGGGTAACGGGCTTACCTGCAGGAGTAAACGGAAACTATAATGCAGGGGTGTTTACCATCTCCGGCACACCAACGGTATCGGGCACCTTTAACTATACAGTCACCACCACCGGCACCTGTACACAGGCCACGGCTAACGGAAGCATCACTGTCACACAGGCGGCTACGGCCAGCGCGGGTGCTTCCCCGGGAGCTATATGCCAGGGAGGCACCACGGCAGCGCTGAACGGCACAGTGGGCGGGTCAGCGACGGGAGGCACCTGGTCCACACCGGCCGGAGGCACCTTCACACCTAATGCAACGACACTTAATGCCACGTGGACGCCACCGGCAGCATACACCGGTACGGCAACGCTGACGCTAACCTCCAGCGGAGGGTGCGGGGTAGCTACATCCACCACAACAGTGCTGGTGAACCCCAATGCGACGATCAGCCTTACCTCGGCAGCAGGGACCAATGCCCAGAGCTTATGTGTCAACACGGCAATAACCAATATTACCTACTCCGTCGGTGGCGGCGGCACAGGAGCAGGGGTAACGGGCTTACCCGCAGGAGTAAACGGAAACTATAATGCAGGGGTGTTTACCATCTCCGGCACACCGACGGTATCGGGCACCTTTAACTATACAGTCACCACCACCGGTACCTGCACACAGGCCACGGCTAACGGAAGCATCACTGTCACACAGGCGGCTACGGCCAGCGCGGGTGCTTCCCCGGGAGCTATATGCCAGGGAGGCACCACAGGAGCGCTGAACGGCACAGTGGGCGGGTCAGCGACAGGAGGCACCTGGTCTACACCGGCCGGAGGCACCTTCACACCCAATGCAACGACACTTAATGCCACGTGGACGCCACCGGCAGCGTACACCGGCACGGCAACGCTGACGCTGACCTCCAGCGGAGGGTGCGGGGTAGCTACATCCACCACAACAGTGCTGGTGAACCCAAGTGCAACTATCAGCCTTACCTCGGCAGCAGGGACCAATGCCCAGAGCTTATGTGTCAACACGGCTATAACCAATATTACCTACTCCGTCGGCGGTGGCGGCACAGGAGCAGGGGTAACGGGCTTACCCGCAGGAGTAAGCGGAAACTATAATGCAGGGGTGTTTACCATCTCCGGCACACCGACGGTATCGGGTACTTTTAACTATACAGTCACCACCACCGGCACCTGCACACAGGCCACAGCTAACGGAACAATAACAGTCAACCCCAATGCGACGATAAACCTTACCTCGGCAGCAGGGACCAACGCCCAGACCTTATGTGTCAACACGGCGATAACCAATATAACCTATTCCATTGGAGGAAGCGGCACAGGAGCAGGAGTAACAGGTCTCCCGGCAGGAGTAAACGGAAACTATAATGCAGGGGTGTTTACCATCTCCGGCACACCAACTGTATCGGGCACCTTTAACTATACAGTCACCACCACCGGCACATGCACACAGGCCACGGCTAACGGAAGCATCACTGTCACACAGGCGGCAACGGCCAGCGCGGGCGCTTCCCCGGGAGCTATATGCCAGGGAGGCACCACAGGAGCGCTGAACGGCACAGTGGGCGGGTCAGCGACAGGAGGCACCTGGTCCACACCGGCCGGAGGCACCTTCACACCTAATGCAACGACACTTAATGCCACGTGGACGCCACCGGCAGCGTACACCGGTACGGCAACGCTGACGCTGACCTCCAGCGGAGGGTGCGGGGTAGCTACATCCACCACAACAGTGCTGGTGAACCCCAATGCGACGATAAGCCTTACCTCGGCAGCAGGGACCAATGCCCAGAGCTTATGTGTCAACACGGCAATAACCAATATTACATACTCCGTCGGTGGCGGCGGCACAGGAGCAGGGGTAACGGGCTTACCCGCAGGAGTAAACGGAAACTATAATGCAGGGGTGTTTACCATCTCCGGCACACCGACGGTATCGGGCACCTTTAACTATACAGTCACCACCACCGGCACCTGCACACAGGCCACGGCTAACGGAAGCATCACTGTCACACAGGCGGCTACGGCCAGCGCGGGTGCTTCCCCGGGAGCTATATGCCAGGGAGGCACCACAGGAGCACTGAACGGCACAGTGGGCGGGTCAGCGACGGGAGGCACCTGGTCCACACCGGCCGGAGGCACCTTCACACCCAATGCAACGACACTTAATGCCACGTGGACGCCACCGGCAGCATACACCGGCACGGCAACGCTGACGCTGACCTCCAGCGGAGGGTGCGGGGTAGCTACATCCACCACAACAGTGCTGGTGAACCCCAATGCAACTATCAGCCTTACCTCGGGAGCAGGGACCAATGCCCAGAGCTTATGTGTCAACACGGCCATTACTAAAATTACCTACTCCGTCGGTGGGGGCGGCACAGGAGCAGGGGTAACGGGCTTACCCGCAGGAGTAAACGGAAACTATAATGCAGGGGTGTTTACCATCTCCGGCACACCGACGGTATCGGGTACCTTTAACTATACAGTCACCACCACCGGCACCTGTACACAGGCCACAGTTAACGGAACAATAACAGTCAACCCGGCCGCGACGATAAGCCTTACCTCGGCAGCAGGGACCAATGCCCAGACCTTATGTGTCAACACGGCAATAACCAATATTACCTACTCCGTCGGCGGGGGAGGCACAGGAGCAGGGGTAACGGGCTTACCTGCAGGAGTAAGCGGAAACTATAATGCAGGGGTGTTTACCATCTCCGGCACACCGACGGTATCGGGCACCTTTAACTATACAGTCACCACCACCGGCACCTGCACACAGGCCACAGCTAACGGAACAATAACAGTCAACCCCAATGCGACGATAAACCTTACCTCGGCAGCAGGGACCAACGCCCAGACCTTATGTGTCAACACGGCGATAACCAATATAACCTATTCCATTGGAGGAAGCGGCACAGGAGCAGGAGTAACAGGTCTCCCGGCAGGAGTAAACGGAAACTATAATGCAGGGGTGTTTACCATCTCCGGCACACCAACTGTATCGGGCACCTTTAACTATACAGTCACCACCACCGGCAGCTGTGCACAGGCTACAGCTAATGGAAGCATCACTGTCACACAGGCTGCTACAGCCAATGCCGGAGCAGCTCTGGCAGCTATATGCCAGGGGGGCACCACGGCAGCCCTGGGCGGGTCAGTAGGCGGGTCAGCGACGGGAGGCACCTGGTCCACACCGGCCGGAGGCACCTTCACACCTAATGCAACGACACTGAACGCCACCTGGACACCACCGGCAGCGTACACCGGTACGGCAACGCTTACCCTTACCTCCAGCGGAGGATGCGGAGTGGCCACATCTTCAAAGAACCAGCAGGTAAACCCGAATGCAACTATCAGCCTTACCTCGGCAGCAGGGACCAATAAC
The DNA here is from genome assembly GCA_963766305.1 of uncultured Bacteroidota bacterium. GTDB lineage: Bacteria > Bacteroidota > Bacteroidia > Bacteroidales > JAAUTT01 > JAAUTT01. The sequence continues at coordinate 37,980 of CAVYAE010000037.1, read as the reverse complement.
CAGACCTTATGTATTAACACGGCTATAACAAATATTACCTACTCCGTCGGCGGCGGCGGCACAGGAGCAGGAGCGACGGGCCTCCCTGCAGGAGTGACAGGAAGCTATAATGCAGGGGTGTTCACCATCACAGGCACACCGACGGTGTCAGGCACCTTTAACTATACCGTAACCACCACAGGCACCTGCACACAGGCTACAGCCAATGGTAAAATTACAGTCAATCCCAATGCGACGATAACCCTTACCTCAGCAGCAGGTACCAATGCACAGACCATCTGTATAAACACTCCCATTACTAAAATTACCTATTCTGTGGGAGGGGGCGGCACGGGCGCAGGAGTGGCAGGTTTACCCGCAGGAGTAAACGGAAGCTATAATGCAGGGGTGTTCACCATCACTGGCACACCAACAGTATCAGGGACTTTTAACTATACTGTTACTACCACAGGCACCTGCGGACAGGCGACAGCCAATGGCAGCGTAACCGTCACAGCGGCGGCAACAGCCAGCGCGGGCGCTTCCCCGGGAGCTATATGCCAGGGAGGCACCACAGGAGCACTGAACGGCACAGTGGGAGGGTCAGCCACAGGAGGCACCTGGTCTGCACCGGCCGGCGGCACCTTCACACCCAATGCAACGACACTTAATGCCACATGGACGCCACCGGCGGCTTATAGTGGCACGGCTACCCTCACCTTAACCTCCGTCGGGGGATGTGGGGTGGCAACTTCCAATACAACAGTGACGGTAAATCCAAATGCAACTATTAAACTTACATCTGCTGCAGGCACCAATGCCCAGACCTTATGTATAAACACGGTCCTTACCGTCATCACCTATTCTGTAGGAGGCGGAGGAACGGGAGCAGGGGTAACAGGACTGCCGGCAGGAGTGACAGGAAACTATAATGCAGGGGTGTTTACCATCTCTGGCACACCTACGGTATCAGGCACTTTTAATTACACGGTTACAACAATAGGTACATGTACACAGGCCTCCGCAGTTGGCACAATAACTGTAAACCCCAACGCTACGGTCAGTTTAACTTCAGCTGTTGGCACGGATGGTCAAACTTTATGTGTCAGCAATGTCTTGACTGATATTACCTATTCGGTAGGAGGCGGAGGCACCGGAGCAGGAGTGGTCGGCTTACCATCCGGAGTGACAGGCAGTTATAATGCAGGTGTATTTACTATTTCAGGAACGCCAACGGCTTCAGGGGTATTTAATTATAAGGTTACCAGTACAGGAACCTGCCAGCAGGCATCGGCAAACGGCACAATTACAGTAAATGCCAATATTAAGGTTTCTGCCGGAAAGAATGATTCCATATGTCATAATGATAACCTGGTTATTACAGATGCCACAGTATCAAATTATAGTTCATTATTATGGACAACTTCAGGAGATGGAACATTTTCGAACGATACCATACTCAACCCTGTTTATTTCCCGGGGACAAATGACAGATTAACCGGTTCGGCAGTACTTACATTAACAGCTTCAAGTTTAACCTGTCCTTCTGTTTTCAGTACCAAAACACTAACTATCACGCCATTACTTTTAGCTACAATTGGGTCGTTAACTCCATATCATATTGGTGCGGGCACAATTATAACCGTGGGCATCGATGTAATTAACAGGCAAGAACTTAGCAGTTTAGGATTTAGTCTTGTGGCACCCGACGGAACCGTAGTGGTGTTAAATACAAATACATTTTCCTGTTTTAGTTTCGGTTCCACGGCAGATGTGGTATTTACTACAAAGTTACCCTCCACACAGACTTATAATATGTGCGTAGCCCCATATTTCGGGAATAACCTCAGTGGCACCTTTGGTGCTACAGGAGACTGGACACAGTTATATGGTAAAGATCCTGCAAATGGAGCCTGGAGGGTTGAAGTCACCGATTGCGACAACGGGTTTTTACCCGGAAACATTGCAAATGCTTTTATTGAATTTAAAGATGTTGATTCACATGGTGACAGCGTAACTGTAAGTTACGATTCAGGAAATATAAATAACCCAATAAATCAATCTGATGATGCATTTACATGTGCCCCTACAGATTATATTGTACCTATAGGATTAAAGACCAAATGTGCAAATTGCGGTCCCGGTTCGGGAGCAACGGCAGTTTTAACAAAGGCAGGAGGTACAGCTCCATACAGCAAGGGATTGTGGTATAATAAACTGGCTCCGGCAACAGTAGTAGCTACAGGAGATACAGTAGAGCTGTGCGCCGGTAATTATTTTGCCCTGGTGACCGATGCACTTGGATGCGTGGACACTGCTTTTGCCAGTGTGACATCACCTGAACCTATAATTATTGATTCTATTAAATTCAGTAATGGAGATACGCTTAAATGTTTCAATGATACCACAAGCATACAGGTATTCATAAGTGGAGGCACCGGCATCAAGGAATATACAATAAAAAGTATAACGAAAAATAGCGGAGAATCTCTATCTGGCTTATCTGCGGGCATTTATCCACTACATATTTTTGATGGCAATGGTTGTACAAAAGACACAACTATAACCATAGTTCAGCCTGCCAAATTTTTTGCAGACTCGTTACGGGTTGTAAATATCGCCTGTAACCTGGCTAATAATGGCTTAATTAGCTTAAAAGGACATAGTGGCACCACTCCATATAATTTTGTACTTGAAAATAATGGTGTTGCAACAGGCGTCCCGGTTGTTTCTTCAGACAGCGCTGTTTTCAATGGGTTGGCAGCTTCAAACAATTATTCTGTAATAGCCACTGACAAGAATGGATGTAATGCAGATACTTTTAAAAACATTATGATTACCCAGCCATTCCCTCTTGCTGTTAATAATATTGATACAAGTAATTATATATGTTTCGGACAAAATAACGGATTTATTGATTTCATAAACACTTCCGGAGGAAAACGTCCTTATCGGTACTCTGTTAACGGGGGAATAAACTGGCAGCAGGATTCCAGTTTTACAGCTCTTGCTCCGGGACCATACAGTCTAGTGGTAAGGGATACAAATAATTGTTCAGCAGTATTTCCGGCAATAATTTTAAAGGGAGCCAATAAACTCGTTATAGATTCTACCGTGGAAAATAATGTTTCTGTATGTTACAACAATCCTATAGGAACAATAAAAATATATGCCAGTGGGGGTAACGGAATTTTATATTTCTCAATAGATACAATGGCATACCAGGTTGACAGCACCTTCACCGGGTTAATAGAAGGCATATATACCACCCATGTTAAGGACACCCTGACCTCCTGTACAGTTACAGGCACGGCAGTGATCTCCGGACCACCTCCGGTTGTTCTTGATTCGGCTGTCACTGTCAATGCACACGGGGCTGTTCCCGGGTCCTGCATAGTTTATGCACAGGGAGGCAGCGGCAGGCTGCAGAACAGTTTGAATGGAATAAATTATCAGACCAATGACTCATTCTTAAATCTTGCAGTAGGTAAATATTATGTTTATGTACATGATTCACTGGGTTGTTTTGCTCCTCTGGATTCGGTGTATATATCCAATCTCTCTGTAACGGTAACACAAACAAATGTGCTGTGTAAAGGGGCTTCTACAGGAACAATCACTCTGACGGTGGCAGGGCCGGGGACTTACAAATATTCTGATAATGGAGGCAAAACTTTCCAGGATTCGGGTGAATTTGTAAAACTTCCTGCCGGGAATTACCTCACAGAAGTTGTCGACACTACAGGGGCAAAATTCTTTCAGGCAGTAACTATAGATCAGCCAGATACCGCTTTAAAGATATTTTCCTTAATACCATCAAGCCCAACATGCTATGGAGGAAACAATGGAGTTTTAAGTGTCGTGGCGTCGGGGATGGCACCTTTGCAATACTCTCTTAATGGCGGAGCATATGGTCCGGGCTTCGAATTTTCAAATCTTACCGCCGGGAATTATCTTGTAAGTGTTGAGGATACAAATGGTTGTAAGAAAACATCTGCCACAATTTTAACAGGTCCGTCTCCTATAAGCATCACGGCAAGTATTACAAATGTAATGGGGTTAGTCAGAGGGAGTATTAAAGTGGTGACAGTGACCGGTGGTACACCGCCATACCAGTTCTCAATTGATGGTGGAACCACCTGGCAGTCCGATTCAACATTTTCAAACCTGAACGGAGGTATTTATACCCTTACCACAGAAGATGCCAGTTGTTCGCATGATACCACACTGGTAATAGCCAGTGGTGACACTTTGAACGTTATACCTGTTGTTACCAATATTAAATGCTTTGGCGATAGTACCGGCATTATCAGCCTCACCATGGGTGATACGCATTATACCAATCCGTTGTTATTTTTAATTCAGGGGCCTGATACTATAGAAACTTCAGGGAATGACTCCTGGACCTCACCGGATTTACCGGGAGGCACTTACCTTGTAACTGTGGAAGACGCTACCGGAGCTGAATACCAGCATGTCATAATCATACAGGAACCGGCACCGCTGACAGTCAATGGTACTGTAGTAAATACCAGTTGTAATTTTGCTTCTGTCAATCAAACTTTTGGAAGCATCACTCTAGTGGTGCAAGGAGGAACAACGCCTTACAACTATTTATGGAATAACGGGTTGACCCTGCCTTCACTGACCGGGTTGTCAACGGGATATGATACTGTAACTGTCACCGATGCAAACTCTTGTACTGTTAAGGAAGCATTTACCGTAAATGCCAACGATACTTTAATTGCAAGTGCAGGGAAGCCTGCTACTATATGTCAGGGTAGTCCCTACCAGCTGAACGCTTCAGGATCTCCCGGAGATAGCTGGTCATGGACACCTATAACAGGGTTGAGTAGTTCAGTAATTCAGAATCCGGTTTTAACAACCGACAAAGGTGGTGTGTACCAGGTTACCCTCACTGATGCAAAAGGCTGTGTCGATACTGCCTCTGTTACTATATCCGTTTACCCGCAATTTAATTTACGGGTAGGGGTTGAAACATCCAAGGGATTTACCTTAACCAGTAACATATATGTTGATCTGAACAAGGCTGTACAATTGGAAGCTTTACCCGACAGTTTTAGCAGTTATCAGTGGGTTCCTTCCACTTATCTTGATAACCCAACCAGCAGGACCCCTGTGGCTACATTTACAGGTAAGGACGGTAATGACTCTATTTATAAAATAATTGCTACTGACGCCAATGGATGTGTGCAGGAAGATTCGATCATTATCCTTGTCCGTTCCCATGGGTTGATACCTACAGGAATTTATCCCGGATCTGCAATCAGGGAAGATCAGGTATGGTGGCTGGAAATGGGCCCTGCCTACCCGAATATTTTGGTTAAAGTTTATAACCGTTGGGGTGAACTGGTATATATATCAACCGGATATGATAATGTAACAAAAGTATTTGACGGTAAGGTAAATGGGCGTTATTTACCGGTGGGAACTTATTATTATGTGATTGATTTTAAAGATGGAACGACTCCTGAGACGGGCTCAGTAACAATTGTAAGCGCAGGCAAATGAAAAAATTCCTAATACTTCTATCATTAACTTTTACCTTTGCAGCTCCGGTTTTGGCGCAACAATCGCCAGAGTTCACATTATACATGATGAACCCCTTCCTGTATAATCCGGCTGTGGCAGGTACGGCTAACTATTGGGAGATAAGGTCTGATCAGCGTTTTCAATGGGTAGGTATAAAAGATGCACCTATAACTAACGTGGTAAGTGCTTTTGGTCCCCATAGCACTAAAGATATGGGTTTCGGCGGAAATGTCTACAGTGATATTACCGGTCCGGTAAGTACCACAGGTGCTAATGGTGTATATACCTATAACTTTCCTGTTAATTCTGACATCCGCATGTCCTTTGGACTGGAACTGGGCGTACTTGAATATTCCATTGACCTTACGAGCATTCAGTTTTATCTTCCTGATCCTACCCTGCCCAATGCCGTTCTCAATAAAATTGAACCTGATGCTTCTGCAGGGGTATATGTTTACAGGTACGATTTTAATGTAGGATTATCTGCAAACCATTTATTTAACCTTCATGAGCAGTTAACTTTAAAAGCAGTAGGATTTACTGAGCTGCAGACACATTTTTATCTTATGGGTGGTTATAAGTATATGGTCGACAGGGAATGGACCCTGGAGCCGGGGGTAGTTATAACGAAGGTTGTACCTGCAGATTATCAGTTTGAGTTTTATGGGAAAGCCATATATCAGAATACTGTTTGGGGAGGCATATCATTCAGGACACAGGATGCTCTTTCCTTCATACTGGGTTATACCCATGAAAGGAGGATATTTATTGGATATTCATTCGATTATGCCCTTACCGATTTCAGAAAATACAGTGCTGGTTCTCATGAAATAGTAATAGGATACAACTTCGATTCGATAAAAAAAATGGGGAAAAAGCATAGATGAGACAAATAAAAGTAGTATTAATATTTGTTTTTATTATTTTAAGTGGTTGGTCGTGTAATGATAAGAATAAAATTAAAATAATTCCTGAAGGCAAGCTTAAAGAAATACTTATTGACATACAACTGGCAGATGCATATTATATGATGCATTCTAATCAGCTAAGAATTGCCAGGGACAGTAATGATTTTTTCGGGCAGATTTTTGAAAAAAACGGAGTTACAAAAGCTCAATTTGATAGTTCCATATCATATTACTCGAAGAATAAGCCTAAGAAATTTGAACAGTTATATGATGATGTCCTCACTGAACTGAACAGGATGAGTTCGGAAATTAATATTATGAGGACATTAATTCTCGATTCAGCAGCCAATTTATTTAAGGGGAGAACAAAGTTTAAACTTACAGGTATGGGGTTTGAAGAAAAGTTGCCTTTTGAATTGACTGTAAAAGATACCGGCTTATATGAAATTTATGTTCAAATACAGATATTCAGCGATGATCAGTCTAAAAATATAAGACTTACAGCATTAAACTCGTGCAAGGATTGTAAAATAAACAGAAATGATTACTTTGAAAAGGTGTCGTATATCAAAACATCCCAGGTTAAACTGTATCAGATATCAAAAAGGGTTACAAGCAAGAAAAAAAATATTATAAGAGGTTGGATTCTGGACCAGGATGAACAGAATAGGAAGTTCTTAAGACATATTAACATAAATCTGTTTTACATAAAAAAAGTAACAGTCCAAAATAAGCCTTATAAATTTCTTGGGCATAAAAGAAATAATAATTAAACAAATGGATACATTTTTGTTTGATAAAATTATTTACGGTCCCGTCACCAGCCGCAGGCTCGGTATATCCTTAGGTGTTAACTTATTGCCATCAAACCGCAAGTATTGCAATTTTGATTGTGTATATTGTGAATGTGGTTTAAATGATCAGATTAAGGGGATTAAAGTTGAGTTTCCTTCAAGGAGTGAGGTATATGGTAAGCTTGAAACAGTATTGTCTGAAATGTCAGAAAACAGGCAAAAGCCTGATGTCATAACTTTTGCCGGAAATGGCGAACCAACCCTGCATCCCGAATTTAATGGTATAATTGATGATACAATCGGGTTAAGGGATAGATATTTTAAGGATACTGCCATTTCAGTTCTGTCGAACTCGACAATGATTAAGAGTCAAAGGGTTTTTGAGGCATTGATGAAGGTTGATAATAATATTATGAAGCTTGATTCGGGCTTAAATGATACGATAGGGCTTATAAACAGGCCGGCAGGGAAATATGATATTAAAGATATTCTGGAGAGTCTTAAAAAATTTTCGGGCAGGCTTATAATACAAACTATGTTCATGAAGGGTATAATTGAAGGGTATTTGGTGGATAATACCACCGAAAAGGAGATAATGGCATGGGAAGCTTGTATAAAGGAAATTAACCCGCGTAAGGTGATGGTATACACCATTGCCAGGAACACACCATTTGACACTCTAGAAAAAATTGATGTTGCTAAGTTAAAGCAGATCGCACAAAGAATAGAAAAATTGGGTATACCTGTCCAGGTGGCGGAATAAACCCAATCCTTCTGTAGTATTAATAAAAAGTTTAGAAATAATTTTCTTCAATATCCTGCAGCAAATTGATTTCGGTAGGTTGCCAGCCTAATAGCCGTTGGGTTTGAAAAGCCGTTGCTGGGCTGTCAATGCCAATAAACCGGCTCATCCATTCAAAATGCCGGGCAATACTTTCATCGCTAACGGAAACGACAGGAAGCTTTAGTTTTTTACCAATTATTTCAGCAATATTTTTTACAGGAATTCCATTATCTCCTATGGCATTATACAAGGCTCCTTTTAGTCCTTTTTCTATCGCCAGGCAAAACAACCTGGCAGCATCAAGACGGTGAACAGCAGGCCACTGATTGCTGCCATCCAGAGGATAAGCCGACACTCCATTTTTAGACGCCTGACCAATGATAAAAGGTATGAAACCTTTGTCGCCTTTACCGTGGACCGAGGGTGGTAAACGTACAACCGATGCATATATACCTTCAGATGCCAAAGCAAGAGCAGCAGATTCAGAAGCACGTGCGCCTTGCTGGCTGATACTTTCTTCAGTAACAAACCCGCCTGTTTTTGGAAGGGCCAAAATACCTGCTGTTACCACCAATGGCTTATCCGTTCCTTTCAAAGCCTGCCCCATTGCATAAATGGCAGCTTTGTCTACATCGCTTGCTTTTGCATATTGGGTAAAGTCGTGGATAAATGCTGTATGGATTACACCATCGGCTTGCGAAGCCCCTATTTTTAGATATTCCAAATCTTCAAGTGAACCTTTAAGCACTTCTGCGCCTGCGTCGCTGACGACTTTTGCTGATGCTTCCGATTTTGCCAAACCTATCACCTTATGTCCGCCATTGATTAATTCTTTTACTATTGCTGAACCTATGAAGCCCGATGCTCCTGTTACAAATACTTTCATACTTTTAAATTTTGGTATAATTTTCAGGATTTATTAATTCTCACCGGTAAGCATTCAACTTGCCGGGTTTTGACCCCCACTCTGCATACTCTTTAAACTATGCTTTGTTAAGTGTAAATGTAAAGGTGGACCCCTCTCCAAGTTTGGAACGGACCTGAATAGTCTGGTTATGCGCCTCCATAATATGTTTTGCTATGGACAGGCCCAACCCTGTGCCACCAAGGTCCCGTGAACGGCTTTTATCAGTCCTGAAAAACCGTTCAAAAATTCTGGATAAGTCTTTTTCAGCAATTCCTATGCCATTGTCTGTGACTTCAACCAGTATTTGTTCACCTATATCTATGAATGACACCAGGGTTTTACCGTTTTTCTTCCCATATTTTATTGAATTAACAATAAGGTTATTCAGAACCTCGGTTATTCTTTTCTTATCAGCTCTTACTTTAATTGGTTTATCATAGTTTGCACCAAAGGATAATTTAATATTTTGATTTTTTGCAATCATCTCCTGCATTTCGAAGGCATCTTCCACAAGGCTGACGATGTTTAAATCCTCATATTGCAGTTTCAGTTCTCCCGCTTCAAGCCTTGAGATTGATTCCAGATCTTCAACTATATTTATCATACGGTTGATACTTTTTTCTGTCCTTTCGAGATATAACCTGTTAATAGCTGGGTCTTCAAGGCCGCCGTCCAGCAGGGTAAGAATATACCCCTGAATATTGAAAATAGGAGTTTTAAGTTCATGAGACACATTACCGAGAAATTCCTTCCTGTATTTTTCAAGCTCCTTTAACTGGGCTATTTCTTTAGATTTGTTATATGCCCATACAGAAACTTCCTGCCTTATTTCTGCGATAATGTCCTTGCCGCCCAGATATCCTTTTTTTTCTCTGTTATTTATATTGGTGTTGTGGAGTGTTCTGTATATAGGGTTAATTTTTCCAATTATAAATTCAATAAGTATGTGATGTGCAAAGAAATAGACAGTACTGAACAATATGCTCGCTGCCAGCACGCTTGTGAATAACATCACTCTTGTAGACAGGGACATTGATACTAAAAGCAGGATCAGAAAAGCTAGTGCTGCAAGTGATGCAATGTAAAGTGCAACTTGTTTTGGAGATAAGGATTTCATTTAATTAAAATTAATTGCAAATAAACTAATTAGTTACCAGAGACACCTAACAGTCTGGCTACATATTTACCGATAATATCAAATTCAATATTTACCGCGTCTCCAGGTTTAATATTCTGAAAATTAGTATGATAATAAGTGTATGGGATAATAGCTACCTGAAATGAACCTGCTTGTGAATTGACAACGGTCAGGCTGACTCCGTTAACAGCTACAGAGCCTTTCTCAACAGTTATATTTTTTGATGAAGGGTCGTAATTAAAAGTATAATACCAGCTTCCTTCAACCTCTTTAACTTCGGTACAAACTGCGGTCTGATCAACATGTCCAAGAACAAGATGTCCGTCAAGCCTTTCATTTAATTTCATGCTTCTCTCCAGGTTAACCTTATCTCCGGCACTCAGGGTGCCAAGATTTGATTTAAGGAGAGTTTCCAAAATTGCTGTTACTGTATAGGTTTGTTCATTTTTTTTAACTACGGTGAGGCAAACACCATTATGAGAAAGGCTCTGATCGATGCTGAGCTCGTGAGCAAAGGAACACGACATGGTGATGTTCACATTGTCACGATCTTTTTCAAGTGAAACAACCGTTGCAGCCTCTTCAACTATTCCTGAAAACATAGGTTATATTTTTTACTAAATTAAATATATTCGATCATTCATACAATACATATATTGAATTTGGGCGGAAGTAATTATATTGTATTTAATATGTTCGCGATAAATTTATAATTTTGTACCATACCTAATTACTCCAAAATGATTTTAGTAACCGGCGGAACAGGACTTGTAGGGTCACATCTGTTGTACGATCTGATCAGGGATGGTTCTGATGTTAAGGTTTTGGTAAGAGAAAAAAGCAACAGACTCAATATCCTTAAAACATTCATGTTTTACAATGAAGACGCCCGGCAATTGTATGATAAAATACAATGGGTCACAGGAGATATAACTGACAGGGCATCACTGGACGATGCATTTGAAGATGTTGACCAGGTATATCATACTGCTGCCCTGGTATCTTTTGGAAGACGGCAGAGTCATCAGGTTATGGAGGTGAATGCCGAAGGTACTGCCAACCTTGTTAATATATGCCTAGACAGGGCTGTAAAAAAATTATGTTTTGTCAGTTCAATCGCGTCAGTGGTAAATCCTGAGGATGACAGCCCCTCCGATGAAAATTTGATATGGAAACCCGAAAAAAATGCATCCATTTACTCGGTAAGTAAGCTTAAAGCTGAAATGGAAGTATGGAGAGGAATAAATGAAGGGCTTAAAGCAGTCATTGTAAATCCTTCAATTATATTAGGTCCCGGCAACTGGGAAAAAGGCAGTCCGGCTTTGTTTGATTTGATTGCCAAAGGTATTCCGTATTATACTTCGGGGTCAAATGGTTTTGTGGATGTGCGTGATGTGAGCAGCATAATGATAAGGCTGATGAATAGTGACATTACAGGTGAAAGGTTTATTTTAAATTCCGGGAATCTGACATATAAGGACTTAATTGATAAAATTGAAAACGCCCTGGGTAAAGTCCGCCGGAAAAAGTATATACCCAAAGTTTATTTAAATTTACTGGGAGGTATTGAATCCTTTTCCGGAATATTTTCATCCAAAGAGCAGGTATTATCAAAAAGTTTTATAGATATAGCCTATAAAAAAAGCAGTTATTCAAATGAAAAAATTCGTTTAAAATTAAATGTCGATTTCAGGTCTATTGATGAAGCTGTTAAAAATATTGCATTGGCTTATAATAATATCAGGAAAGGATAGTTGTTTGTAACGGCTTCTGGTTATTATTCCTGACACTTTTAATTGATTATTAAAATTACATTATAGTTTTAATTTGATTTTATTATAATTTTGAACTTATTGTATTTTAGCTGCCCCGGTTTTTAGTAATTCAAATAACATTTAGAATTTATATTAAATGAAGAGATTTTTTTGGATTATTTCGATAATATGTTTAATAGTAAGTTCTTGCGGACAATATAAAAAAATTACATACCTGCAGACTCCTAAACCTGAAAAAGATACCATTTATAAACCTGATTTTACACTATACAAATTACAGCCTGCTGATATTTTGTATATTAATGTTTTAAGTATAGATAAGAATGTTACGGAGCTGTTTAATTCGAACCTTACTAATAACAGTTCACAGACATCCCTCGGTTCATCAGGCGGCAGCATGTATTTTACAGGATATTCCATAGATAAAAACGGGTATATTCATTTGCCTGTGATAGGGGATGTAAACATTGCGGGCTTAACTGTTTATGAAGCTACTTCAAATATTCAGAAAATAGCATCACAATACATAAAAGATGCAAGGATAGAACTTAAACTTGTTAGTTTTAAGATAACAATGCTTGGAGAAATAGGTCACCCCGGCCAGGTCACCATTTATAATGACAGGGCAAATATTCTGGAAGCTATTGCTTTAGGGGGTGACGTGTCCTATTATGGCAACCGTAAGAATATTTTGGTAGTACGTTCTGCGGAAGGTGGTATGCGGACATTCAGAATAGATCTCACAAACAGGGAGCTTTTGGGATCAAAAAAGTTTTATGTTCAGCCTAATGATGTCATTTACGTCGAACCTCTCAAATTTACAGCATTCAGAATAAGGCTAACTGATTACACAACTTTACTGACACTGTTCACTACTGTTATTACCACGTATCTACTTTTATATCAAATAACCAGATAGCCAGATGGAAAATCAAGTGAATTATTCTTCGCCGGAAGAAACAATTGATATAAGAAAATTTGTCTATAAAATCATAAATAAATGGTATTGGTTCCTGATATCATTGACAGTAGCATATATTATTGCTCATATTATTACCTATTATGCTGATCCTGTATACAGTGTCAGCGCTACCCTGCTTATTAACGATGAAAAAAAATCAGCCGCCGAGGTCTTAATAAGTTCTATAGACAGGTTAAGTGCCAGGAAAAACATTGATAATGAAATTGCCATTCTTAAATCGTATAAGATGGCTGCCACTACTCTTTCGGAATTAAAGGATTTTGACATAAGCTATTTCAGTGTAGGCACCATCAGGAAACCTATGCAATATAAGTCAGCACCTTTTTATGTGGTTATTGATACAGGATCATATAACCTTAAAGGATATCCTGTTGAAATAACAATTTTATCCAAAACGGAATACAAACTGGAGATAGATGGTAAACATAAACTCACCAAATTCTTAAAGTTTGGAGAGAGGTACACGGACGGTAATTTTAATTTCAGAGTTTACTTAAAGGAACCCAACAACACTAATAAATATTTCTTTATTATTAATGATATGGGTAGCCTTATTAATACCTACAGGAGTAAATTAAACATATCTACAAACGATAAGAGAGGAACTGTGTTAACTTTGAGTACTGTGGGGCTGGTTCCACAGATGGAGGCCGATTATATTAATAAGTTAATGGAAGTGTATATACGCATGGGCCTGGAGGAAAAAAACCAGACTGCCATAAATACAATTAATTTTATTGATAATCAGCTATCTACCGTTGTGGATTCCTTAAAAAGGGCAGAGGATAAACTGCAAATATTCAGGTTAAATAATAAGGTTGTCGATCTGACATCTGAGGGTTCGGCCATTAAATCCAAACTGGAAAAAGTACAGGAAGACAGGGCAACTGCAGAGATACAACTGCGTTATTACAGGTATGTACAGGATTACATACAGAAAAGGAAGGATTTTAAAGATGTAATAGCACCTGCAATAATGGGAATAAACGACCCTCTGTTAAATTCACTTATAACGGAGTTAAGCAAGCTCTATTCCGACAGGAGTTTATTACTAATGAATGCTGAAGAGGACAACCCCAGCCTGACCCTGTTGAATGCAAAGATTCAGAATGCCATGAAAGAGCTGGATGAAAACATTAAAGAAATTATAAATGCCTCAAAAATATCTCTTTCAGAAATCGCCAACCAGGAGGCGGGCATTGAAGAAGAACTGCAAAAGCTACCGGTTACAGAAAGAAGGCTGTTGAATATACAAAGGGATTTTAAATTAAACGACCAGCTTTATAATTTTTTACTTCAGAAGAGAGCCGAAGCTGCCATATCAAAAGCATCAAATGTTGCAGATAATAAGGTTCTGGATGAAGCCTCGGAGTACAGTACCGTTTAGATTGCTCCCCAGGAATCAAAAAACAAAATGGTAGCTATAGTTTTAGGGATATTGATCCCTTTGTCTGTACTGTTTTTGATGGAATTTTTAAATAACAGGATTACCGATGTAAAAGTTATTGAAAAAATCACCAAGGTTCCCATCTTTGGTTCGGTAGGTCACAATGACAAAGCTTCAGATATACCTGTTGCGGATAATTCTAAATCAACTATTGCTGAGTCCTTCCGGGCTCTTCGCACAAATCTCCAGTATATACTGAGAGATAAGGAAAAAAAGGTGATATGTATTTCATCCACCATGAGCGGTGAGGGCAAAACATTTTGCATAGTGAACCTGGCAGCTATTTTGGCTCAGGCGCAGAAGAGAACTTTATTGTTAAGTCTCGACCTTCGCAAGCCTAAAATTCACAAGATATTTAACATGGATAACAAAACAGGGTTAAGTACCTATCTGATTGGGAAAACCTCCTATGAAGATACGATACATTCTACTAATATAGACCATTTGTACGTCGCTATTTCAGGCCCTGTGCCTCCCAACCCTTCTGAACTATTGGATACTCAGCAGATGGAATCTTTTATTGCCAGGGCTAAAACTGAATTTGACTATATTTTAATGGATACACCACCTATAGCTGTGGTGACAGATGCTATTTTGCTAAGCCGGTATTCTGATGCAAATATTTTTGTAATAAGGCACAATTATTCCCCCAGAGATGTATTGTATCTTGTAGATGAGCTAAGCACCAAGAGGAACGTACCCAATCTTGGCATATTGATTAATGATGTTAAGGTAAATTCCTATTACGCTTATGGTAAGAAGTTCAGTTATAACTATGGTTACGGCGATATATACAATGATTATTATTCGGACCATAAAAAGCCAAACTGGAGACAGAGGCTGTTAAAGAGGATATTCCAGGGATATTGATATGATGTGAAGATGATTACTGATGACCGATAACCGACGACGGGGAAACATATAAAGATTTGCAGATTTGGAGATGTGCAGAAGATACACACAAAATTTTTGAGAAGAACTACAAATGAAAAAGGTTTTTGAAATATTACTTCAAATATAATTCCAACTAAAATTCAAACTATGAATAAACTAAATTACAGATCATTGACTATTGTACTTTTTTCAATGATATTATTTACGACAAACTGTAAAAAAGACAGCAACAACCAACAGGCACAAATTAAAAACGTTGTTGGATATGTACAAAAAGGTCCGTTTTTAAGCGGAGGTACAATTAATGTTATAGACTTACAATCAAATTTATCACCTACAGGAAAAACATTTTATTGTCAGGTACTTGATGATAAAGGCACCTTCCAGTTAAACAATATTGTTTTAAGTTCCAATTATGTGAATTTAAGTGCAAATGGGTATTATTTCAATGAAATAGCCGGTGAAACTTCACTGGCTCCGATTACTTTAAATGTTTTAACCGATATTTCAGGGAAAAGTAATATAAATATTAATTTATTGACGCAGCTCGAGATCCCGAGAGTTGAATATCTCGTAAATAGCGGGAAATCATTCAATAGTGCAAAAATCCAGGCTCAGAAGGAGGTATTGTCAATTTTTAATATAGTTAAGAATGATTCAGTTCTTTCCGAAAATCTTGATATATCACAGGGTGGGAGTGATAATGGCATATTATTGGCAGCATCATTAATATTGCAGGGATACCGTACTGAAAGTGAAATAACGGAATTAGTATCAAAAATTAGTAATAATATAAGCAAAACTGGTGTACTGAGTAATGATAGTTTAGGTTCGGCTTTAATTAACCATGCAGTTTATCTTGATACCATTTCAATCAGGAATAATTTACAAAGTCAGTATAATTCGCTTGCGGTTAGTACAGATATTCCGGTTTTTGGCAAATATATTTCGAATTTTATTTCAAGTACAAAGTTTCAGGTAACACAAACGCTCGTTAATTTTCCTGAAACTGGCCTTTATGGTAAGAATATTCTTTATTTGGCAGATACAATTTTTAATGCCGGAACAAATTATAGTTTTGCGGCGACCTTACCCCCATATGTTAAAGTCTTGACAATTAAACTCACAACATTAAAAAATTCGGCATTATGGTCATATTATGGTAGCACTGCTATTAATTGGTCCTTTGGAGAGCTAGTACTTAACGGGAATTATTCGGAATTAATTTCAACGATAAGTTCAGGACAATCGAGTGATGCAGGAATTATTTTTGATAAAGGTTTATATTTAATAGATTACTTTGAGAATAATTCCATCAATCCCACCAGAAGCAAGACTATAACAGTACAATAAAAAAAGTGGCCCTGTTCAGAGCCTCCTTTTAATTGTTGTGCTCATGTTGGATGTACAAATTGTTGATTACTAATAGCAGAAGACGTATAAACAAAATTCTTAACGAAATTCAAATTATGAAAAAGTTAACTTCAATTTCATTGATTATTGTGTTATTTTCAATTACATTAATTACAACAAATTGCAAAAAGGAAAGTTCCAGTCCGTCAACCAGTCAAATGGCTAATATTACAGGGTATGTCCAAAAAGGTCCATTCAACAGCGGAGGATCAATTACTGTAATTGATTTGCAATCTCAATTGGCACAAACTGGTAAGACATATAATTCTCAAATTTTAAATGATAATGGAGCTTTTCAATTAAATAATGTTCCTTTAAGTTCAAGTTATTTAAATATAATGGCTAATGGTTTCTATTTTAATGAAATAGTTGGACAAGCATCAACTAGCCAGATTGACTTATATGCATTATCTAATATAACAGGGAAAAGTGAAATAAACATTAATTTATTAACAGATATAGAGATACCCAGAGTCGAATATTTAATAAAAAACGGGAAATCATTTAATAGTGCAAAAATACAGGCGCAAAAGGAAATTCTGGCAATTTTTAATATAGTCAAAAATGATTCCATTCCTTCTGAAAGTCTTGATATTTCTCAAAGTGGAACTGATAATGGCATATTATTGGCTGTATCTTGTATTTTACAAGGATTCAGAACTGAAAGTGAGTTGACAGATTTAATATCAAATATAAGTAATAATATAAAAACTACCGGAGTATTATCTAATGATACCTTGGGTTCAGCTTTAATAAATCACGCAGTTTACCTTGATACCACTTTAATTACTACTAATTTATCCAATTATTATAAAGAGATTGGCACGAGTTATTCAATTCCTTCTTTTGGGAAGAATATTACAAACTTTATTTCTAATACTAAATATCCTATAACACAAACACTTATAAATTATCCTTCCACAGGTTTTTTTGGAATTAATATACTTAATTTAGCAGATACTATTTTTAGTAGTTCGGATAATTACAGTTTTTCAGCCCAGTTAATGCCATTTATGAATTTGACAATAAAAATTACTGGCCTCACAGCTAATTCAACCTGGGTTTATTATCCTTCAACTATAATAAATTGGTTAATATCTATTTATAATGCCAAAACAATTACCCAAACTATGTCATCAATAAATCCAGGTCAATTGTGTGATTTAGAAGTTAATTTTTCTTCCGGCTCATATTTAATTGAATATTATGAAAATAATTCGGCCAGTCCAACCAGGAAAAAGACTATTAAAGTAAAATAAAAAAGGTGGCCCTGTTCAGAGTCACCTTTTATCAAAATATTGACAATATTATCTTTTTATTTTTTCTGATTGTTAACCTGATTTTCTGATACTTGTTTGTTAAGAATTAATTCTCTGCAATCAGTCATCCGTCATCAAACTTCACATTATCCTAGTATTCCCACAGATCGTGTTCAGTATTCATGATTGATTCCTTAATACGGTCCGATTCAAGAAGAGTTTCCAAACCTGTGGTATATTCTTCTACATTTCTGTTATTATATACGTTTGATTCTGCATATATATAACTTGAAAAACGGCGCTGTACGAACAAATCGTCAAAGGAAGCCTGCTGTGCATCGTTGAATTTATTATAAACAGGATGAGTAGCAAACAAATTTCTGGCTTCAGGATAATAAATCCAGCATACCTTTGAAAGCAGCATCTCTGCATTATCTTCGTCTGCAGGGGCAGCTCCCTTTATTTCTCTCGGATACACACGAATAGGACACAATCCCAGAATTCTGACCTGCATGGTGGAATAGTTCTTGTCGAAGAACCATTTTTCCTTCACAAGTAACTTTTTGATCTGTTCCATTTTTCTTTCTCCCAGTATGTGTTTTGTAACCGATTGACCTGAAGAATCTGTTACCTGAATATCTTTGGCCACATTATCCATTTTCTTTTCAAGATCTTCCTTAGACATAGGGATCTTAAATTCGTCAACGTCTTTGTCAGGGTCGTAAGTCTGCAAACCTTCATTGTCTATTCCGTAAAAAATAAGACTTATGAGGCTCATCCTTTCACCTATAGGTTTTGTCGGAAAGAACAGGGGAAGGTTCATTTTTTCCCTCAGATCTATCATTCTCCATATTGTTTTGGACCACATTACATCAGCTTCTCTGGTATAAGGATATGGAATAGGCTTTTTGTGAGGTATATGTATTTTATCATAAACCTCAGGTTTGGTGTCCTGTGCAAAAATGGTACTGCCAAACGACAGGAACGCCATTATTAATGCAATTGTAACTACAGAAAAGGTTCGCATGGCTGTTATGTTTAAATTATTGAATTTTAAAATATACTGTTGGTAATTCTCTTGGTTTTCCATCAGGTCCTACAGCTTTAATATCCTGAAAATATATTTTCTGTCCTTTACCCGATGAAGCTATAATATCACGTTGAGCATCGTTAATCTTATTTGATTTTACTGTTTCTTCACGGACAAATCCTCTGATTGTTGCAGAAACAGTAAATTCTATTACACGAAATGGAGCGTCAAAATCAAAGTTTTCCAGTTCAGCTACAACTATGGACTGGGCTGCAAGGGTATTCCTGTCTATATTACCGCTTTTTTTCCCGGCCACCTTTGCTACCGGATCGGGTATACCCTTTACCCGGAAAACCATTGATCCCATATCTTTTCTTTTTTTATCAAATTCTGCCTGCACAGAAACTGTAGCCTTACCTTCAGAGCGGGGTCTCACTATCCACGAGGATTTACTATCGTGCACCATCACTCCGTTGTTAATGGTAGGGAAAACTTTATCTCCCGGAACACCCGGCACCGACACATCTACAGGGTTGTCAACGCCGATATAAAACACATTCATTTTGGTGGGTGCAATTACCGTAGCTGCTTCAGCAACCTGGTATTCAGTCTCAAAAGGTGTTGTGGTCACCGATCCGTCAGAACCTTTAATCTGGATTATTCCACCCCATTTCATATTACCAACCGCACTCCCCGGCATTTTATACACACCTCTGCCCTTTTCATTAATATCAAGTGTCCTGCCGGGCCCAACCATTTCATAATGAGCGACACCATCCTCTGATATGGTTTTTTTATAATTTCCTACAGTAATAACAGGTTTTTGGGTAGTATCCGTAGCTGCCAGAAAAACTTCTGCACTATATTCGTTTCCTTTTAATATGTAATTTGAATTTGGAATAATAATACCTTCAAGTTTATTAAATTTTGTAGATCCGGCGTCAATTTTATTATAAAGATACCTTGTTATTTCCGATTCAGCGTTTCTTATGTTATTCTGCATGGTCGACATAATGGTGGTAACCGCTATCAGAGGCCTGTGCTCAAAATAGTAGCTTTCCCAGGTTTCCTTTGATCCGCCTTCCTCAACAGGAGGATCTTTAGTATTAAGGTTTTTTTCAATGGCACTCATCAAAGGGTTGTCTTTTGTCTTATCTTTTGTTTCAACCATACCTAATAAACTCTCTCTGAAAGCCGCAATTTTTGCTTTTAATTTTTTGGCTTCACCGTTGTTGTTGTCGCCAATCATAATCTGAGCAGGCTTGTCTGTATTATCCTTGGCCTGTATTTTTAAAGGTAAAATTTTGTCTTTAAGGACCGCTTCTGCCTTACTACCATCAGCCAATTTAACTATTCTTAATTTTAAAGAATTCAAATAATTATATAAGTCATCGGCTTCCTTTCTTACTACTAAAGCCTTTTCATTCCATTTTTTAGCCTTATTAAGAGCTGCAGCTTTTCCAAACTCATCATATATAAGTTTGTTTCTTTGTGAAAAGTTATCAGTTGCGACAGTAAGGCTATCGTCTACCAAAACAAATGCATTAAGTATATCTTTTGAAACATTTAATGCCAACAACGCTGTCAGCACCAAATACATCATCCCTATCATTTTCTGCCTAGGGGTTTCTTTTCCGTGAGCCATAGGTTTTTAACTTTCTAACGCAACTTATTTTTTACCAGTCACCACATTCATTGCAGTCAGCATGTTACCGTATATATTATTCAGAGATGCAAGATTCTTACTTAAATTAGAAATTTCATCCCGGTATTTTTGCGTTTCCTCAGCTGAATGTTTGATATCTTCTATCAGATTATTAAAACTAGCGTAAATAGTTTGTGTTTCTTTAAGTTGCATGCTAGAATCGCGCAACTGTAACTCGTAAACGGCATTCAGCGCCGACAAGTTTTTATTTAAGCTTCCAAGTTGTGAATTATAATTTTTAGTTCCTTCCGAAATAACTGGCAGATCGGATTGTACACTGGAGGACAGTTTAGCATATGAGTTGGTTAAATTACCTACTGATTCCTGAAGTGATACTGTTGACTGTGTAAAGGTATTTGACAAAGAACCTACTGATGTTGCTGCATTTTTCATATTTTCAGCATACTGTGACGTTGCCACCGTAGCTTCTGATATATCACTAAGATTTGAAGAAGTAGAATTTAATTTCTGAAGGGAATCGCCAAGTTTTCTAAACGTTTCGGGACCTATATTCGCATCCTGCACCAGATCTTCAAACCTGTCCAATGTAGCGTGCCCCAGTTTTCCGGCTTCCTTTATATTTTCAATTTCGTCGGGATCGGTCATACCTGCCAGTTCCGGGTATACAAGGGTCCAGTCAAGTTCTTCATGCAGAGGCTCAAAAGCCGAGAAAAAGAAAATGATGGCTTCTGTGCTCAATCCCACAGTAATCATAGGCCCGGCACCCGGCCAGTGCTGAATTTTAAACAGAGCACCAATAATAACCACAGATGCCCCGAAGCCATACAATTTGGCCATAAAATTTTTCCAGCCAGAACTTTGAACTATTTCGGTAATATTCATAGTTAAACCATTATTAATCTTAAGAAAACAAAATAAATTGGCTGTTAATCAAGCTTTTATTTAGAGCCTGTACCGCCAAGATATGAACGTACACACCTGAATCCGATATAGGATTTGGATGTATCCTGATATTCGTATGTTCTTGTTCCAACCTGCAAATAATAAGCAATGTCCTTCCATGATCCGCCGCGTACCACTTTTCTTTTCATTGATGGCGGGTCATCAGGTTTAGCATTATATTTATAATCAGGATTAAGGTCATGCATGAAATTGTAAGCCGATTCGTCATATGCGTTGGCACACCATTCTGCTACATTTCCTGCCATATCATATAATCCCCATTCGTTAGGTTCATATGATCCGACACGAATAGTTGTGAAACCTCCGTCGTCGACGTAATTTCCACGCATTGGCTTAAAATTGGCAAGGAAACATCCCTGTTTATTGCGGGTATACATACCTCCCCATGGGTACATGGAATTTTCCAGACCACCGCGGGCTGCATATTCCCATTCTGATTCAAGGGGCAGACGGTATTCATGAACTCCCGGTTCACCTATTTTATGTAAATGCGAATTTAAATATTGTGTTCTCCATATGGTAAATGCTGTAGCCTGTTTCCAGTTAACTCCGACAACAGGATAATTATCATAGGCCGGATGCCAGAAATACATATTTGCCATAGGTTCGTTGTATGAATAGGTAAAGTCGGAAACCCAGCATAAAGTATCGGGGTAAACATTTACAACATCACGTAAAATAAATGCGGACCTGTCCTGGACTTTTATCTGTTCCCCTGCTATATTGTAAGCAACACCTTCATATTGTTTTTTTGCAAAGTTATACCTGTTACCTTTTTTTGCAGCCTGCTGCATGTCAACCCAAAAATATTCATACATAAGCTTCCTGGTATCTATTTCTTTGCGGAAATAAAATCTTTCATTTGCAGGAAGATAAAGTTCATTAAGAATAGTGTTGGTTTCTTCATCTTTTAAATCAATTTTGGTTGACCAGTTAATCATTGGAGGGTCAATTGGATTTCCGTTTTCATCTTCTTTAATAAGAAAATCTTCCTGTGATTCTCCAAGCATCCTTCTCATAATAGAATCTCTGACCCAATATACAAATTGTCTGTATTTATTATTGGTTATCTCGGTTTCATCCATCCAGAAGGCGTCCACGGAAACGGTTTTGGTTGAATTGTTCTGGGCCCAAGATACATCCTGATCACTTGGCCCCATATTAAAGCTACCTTGTGGAATAAAAACCATTCCGAAGGGATCTGGTTCAAAATATTTATGTCTACCAGGAACACCAGTCAGTTCGCCTTCACTAGTGCCTTTCCCGCAACTTCCACACAGTGCTGCAAGTACTAAACTTATTACCAGCATTTTTTTCATAAGAAAGAGGTGTTTATTTGTAATCTTATTATGTTTCTATATTTTGTTAAATTGAGATATTTTAGTAATTAAAGTTAATAAAATTTTTATAAAAAACGTACACTTCTATATTTATGTAAAATTTTTTCCTTTACAAGACTGAAATTATAGCTCAACATTATTTCATGTGTACTGGCACTGAGGCTATTAACAGAAATATCATATGAGTAACCAAAACGGATACCATTTGACATTTCCAAACCGAAAATGCAAACTATTGCTGCATTTAACCTGTAGGACACCCCTGCCCAAATTCTTTTATTCCATAAAACCAGTGAACTTAAGTCAATAGAAGAAGCTGCCCCACCTACCCTCAGGATGGCCGAAGGTTGAATTTCGAAGGCAGGATCCGCTAAAGCAAGGTTATAACCGGTTGTTAAATAATAATTTCTTGTTAATGAATAGGTAGCTCCTGATGAAAAATGATAGGTCGATTGGGTTAAATGAGTTGATGATGCTCCAAGATATAAATTATCAGTATGGTAATATAAGCCTAAACCAATATCATATGTAATCGCACTTTCACTTGTTTGACCCGGAACGCCTGTTTCTGCTGCACCCTCACTCCAGTTGTACCCTCCTTTTGAATCAAAAGTACTGCTAAGAAAACCTAAACTTAGTCCAATTCCTAATTTTGCATCTCCGTTTCTGAGGTTGGCAATATATGCATAAGATGCATTTAAACTGGGAGTGCTCTGAAAACCGATTATGTCATCCATAGCCGATACGCCCAGTCCACTTGGTATATTAAACAGTTTAACAGGAACGCTTGCAGTGAATAAGGAGGTGGTAGGCGCGCCTGGAAAGCCGACCCACTGTATACGCTGTAAGGCAGTAAGACTGACAACATCCTTGTTGCCTGCGTAACCCGGGTTTATGGACATATTGTTAAACATATATTGACTAAATTGTGGATCTTGTTGGGCAAGAACCAAAACAAAAATAAATGTTAAGGGGATAATCAATAAAAACCTGATCATAAACGATACCTTACCTCATTTAATCAATGAGGTAGTAAAGTAAATAAAAATATGCATTCTCTACAAATATATAAACACATATTGTACAACGTTTATTGTTCGTACTTTATTATTATTTTGAGGAGTATACTTCAGATTGGTACCTAAGGTTACCTTGTTAGATTACTTTATTTTGACGTAAACATACACGCCACCACCTTTCCGGTATTTCCTGGCTGCATGCAAGGATATAATCATTTTCAGAACAGGAAACTAAAATTTTACTTTTTGTTTTCTCATTTATTATCTCCATCCACCATCTGTTGGTTAAATTACTTTTATAAAACGAAATATCCTGGTTTGTTTTACTATTGTGTATGATATAATTTGTAAAACTTTCGGGATTAATATCCGGTTCTTCCAGCAGGCGGTTTGCAAAACCTTCCAACAGGTACCAGATAATTTGTGCACCCAGTTTGGCAGAAACAAGTGATGTTTCCAGATGGGGATTAAGATCATAAAGTCCGAAGGCAGTAATACGGTTGCTGTGACCGGCAAAAAAAGATAACTGGCAAGCCTCATCACCTGTCAGCCCGTTTGGATTCGAAACAGCTGAAGCAGGTGAATCGGAATATTTTACAGCATTAAGACTAAAATTAAGCAGGTTTGAATCTCTCAGAACAGGCTCCATTTCGTCGAGGCTTCCTCTTATATTACCCAGCCGGTAAGCTTCAAAATAAAGATCAGTTATTACATCCAGTGTCTTTTTTTCAACCAGGTAACTTTGATATCCTATATTAGTAAAGTTATACATTAAAATGCTGTCCTGCCCGTCAGTGAAATTATTTACAAATGAAGGTGCAAATATTTCCGGGTTAATTTCAGAATCAATACTGACAAGGTTAACAGGAACATTATTTTTCTGGTTTGCTAAAATAAAGCCCCAGTGAAACCTGGCTGACCCACCAATTAATATAACCTTTGTATTTATTTTGGACATTTCAATTACCACATTGCTTATATTGTTACAGGTATCATTGAAATTATCCCCGCATTTTATATCACCTAAATCGATTATTTTTAAACCGTTTGATATTTCAACCAGTTTGTAAAGGCAGGATTTTATTATTCTGGAACAGTGAAATTCATTTTTGAACTGAGAGTCAGGGATACCAAGTATAGCTATCGAAAACCTGTTCCTGGGAATGGTTTTATGGCTGCTATTAATAAAAGTAACATTCTTATTTATTATAGAGCTGTTAATGTTTTTAATTTCAGAGGAATCATCGGGACAGGTTATATAGTCAGTTATTGGCATATGGTATAATGTGCGAATTTGAAAATGAGCATCACTTATTCAATAAACTATAAATGCCAATTCGACCTGACCGTAAAAATCAATAATGACAGGTCAAATGAGCAGATGTGCTAATTCTTAACAGTCAACAGACCAGATATCAGCTCAGGCCTTTCTTTTTCTTTTTGTTTTTATATTGCCGGACGGAGCTTTACTGATAATTTCTTTGCAATCTTCAAATGTCAGATTATCTGCATCTTTTGATTTAGGGATTTTATAATTATTTTTTTTATATTGGATATATGGCCCATATCGTCCGTTAAGTACTTTTATATCCTCATCTTCGGCAAATGCTTTTAATACTTTATTTTCCTGTTCAGCACGTTTTATATTTATAACTTCGACGGCCCTTTCAAGGTCTATTGTAAGTGGGTTATCTTCAGTGGGTTTTATAGAGTAATATTTACTTCCGTGTTTTAAAAACGGTCCGAACCTGCCTACTCCAGCCAAAATTTCTGTATCTTCATATTTACCTATAGTCCTGGGGAGAGAGAATAAAGACAAAGCTTCATCAAATGTTATGGTTTCGATAGACTGCCCTTTTAACAGACCTGCAAACCGCGGCTTTTCTTCGTCTGTGGCCTCTCCGATCTGTGCCATTGGTCCGAAGCGGCCTATCCTTACCATTAATGGTTTGCCTGATACAGGGTCCATGCCCAGAATGCGTTCTCCAACATTGCGTTCAGATTTTTCAGTAGTTTCCTGAACCCGGGAATGGAAGGGTTTATAAAAGCTGTCTATCATCTTATACCATACAACATTACCAAGGGCAATTTCATCAAATTCCTTTTCAACGTTGGCGGTGAAATGATAATCCAGAATTTCCTTAAAATGAGAAATAAGAAAATCGTTGACTATTAAACCTATATCACTGGGAAAGAGCTTGGCTTTTTCTGCTCCTGTATTTTCCTTCAGGATCTTATCTGAAATTATTCCGTTTTTAAGAGTAAATTCCTGACAGTTTCTTTCCGTTCCTTCCCTGTCTTCCTTTAAAACATATCCTCTCTGCTGGACTGTAGAAATTGTAGGAGCGTACGTGGAGGGACGTCCTATTCCCAATTCTTCAAGTTTCTTCACCAGGCTGGCTTCAGTATAGCGCGGAGGATGATGTGTAAACCGCTGTGTTGCCTTTAAGTGGTCTGCGGAAAGTTTCTGACCTGTGGTAAGAGGGGGCAATAACCTTTCGTTGTTATCCTCCGACTCCTCATCTGAAGATTCAATATATACCTTAAGGAAGCCGTCAAATTTCAGGACCTCACCTATGGCAATAAACTTTTCGCCTGTGGTGGAAACATCTATGGTAACAGTTGTTTTTTCAAGCTGGGCTTCACTCATCTGTGAAGCCACTGTTCTTTTCCATATAAGCTCATATAACCTTTGTTCCTGGCCCGAGCCTTCTATCTCAGAGTTTTCAAGGGAAGTGGGACGTATGGCTTCATGTGCTTCCTGGGCACCTTTTGTTTTTGTTTTAAACTGACGCGGGAAAGCATACTTATCGCCATATAGATTTTTAATTACAATGCCGGCGGCGGTAATAGCAGTTTCTGAAAGATTCACCGAGTCGGTACGCATATAAGTTATTTTTCCTGCTTCATAAAGTTTTTGAGCTATGGCCATTGTCTGTGCAACCGAAAAACTGAGTTTCCTGCTGGCTTCCTGCTGTAATGTGGATGTTGTAAACGGAGGTGCCGGTGATTTCCTTGAAGGTTTAGTCACAATCCCTGACACTGTAAATTCTGCCCTTTTGCACTTATTAAGAAATTCAAGAGTCAGTTCCCTGGTCTCAAACTTATTTTCCAGTTCAGCAATTAATCTGGATTTTTTGTCCTCTATAATAAAATGTCC
This sequence comes from uncultured Bacteroidota bacterium, assembly GCA_963766305.1. GTDB lineage: Bacteria > Bacteroidota > Bacteroidia > Bacteroidales > JAAUTT01 > JAAUTT01. Next base: position 10,969 of record CAVYAE010000037.1, on the reverse strand, counting down.
GGTGACCTTAAATGACGAGGTACTTTTAAATGCATTTATTTCCCTTTCCCTTTCAACAATCAGACGTACAGCAACTGACTGTACCCTTCCTGCAGATAGTGAAGGTTTAACTTTTTTCCATAATACGGGAGATATTTCAAAACCAACCAGACGATCAAGGATTCGCCTGGCCTGCTGTGCATTAACCAGATTATTGTCTATATTTCTCGGGTTTTTTATTGCAGTTAGAATGGCATTTTTTGTAATTTCATTAAAGACTATACGTTTTGTTTTCTCGGGTTTTAAGCTAAGTACCTCAAATAAATGCCAGGCAATGGCTTCTCCCTCACGGTCCTCATCAGATGCCAGCCACACCGTTTTAGCTTCTTTAGCCAGTTTTTTGAGCTCTGCAACAACTTTAGTTTTATCTTCAGGAATAATATATTGTGGTGTATAATCCATTCCTATATTTATGCCAAGGTTTTTTTTATCAAGATCTCTTATATGTCCGTAGCTTGATTTAACAATATAATCCTTGCCTAAAAACTTTTCAATAGTTGAAGCTTTCGCCGGTGACTCAACAATTACCAGATTGTCTGCCATAACTTAACATTTCATATTAATAAAACATCACAAAGTAAAAAAAAATATGCTCCTCTTCTTAAAAATTACATTTAAATATATTTATTAAATTTACCCGCTAATCTTACACAGCCCATGAAGAATCTAAGCGATAAGCAAAAAAAATATCTAAAAATTTTTTGGATTATTTTTGTAACACCCGTCTTTTTACTGACTTTAATCTTCACTTTAATCTCACTTGGGTGGTTAGGTTTTATGCCTACTTTTGAAGATCTTGAAAATCCTCTGAGAAATCTGGCCACAGAGGTTTATTCATCAGATGGCAGAATTATAGGAACCTATTATCTGGATGAAAACAGGAATACCATTGAATTTAAGGATTTATCACCTTACCTTGTTCAGGCCCTGATAGCCAGAGAAGACCAGCGTTTTATGGAACATTCCGGTATAGACAGGAAAGGCTTGATGCGTGTAGTCGGAAAAACGATATTGTTAGGTAAAAAAGGTGAAGGAGGAGGCAGCACCATAACCCAGCAACTTGCAAAGAATCTTTTTCCCCGTGACACCATTCAAAACCAGCCCGGAATAATTAAAAAGGGAATGTTTGCACTGACTAAATTTAAAGAATGGGTTATTGCAATTAAACTTGAAAGGAATTTCTCAAAAGAAGAGATAATTACAATGTATTTAAATACTGTTTCCTTTGCCAGTGAAGCTACAGGCATAAAAACAGCTTCAAGGATGTTTTTTAATAAATCACCTGATTCATTGAAGATTGAAGAAGCTGCTTTATTAATTGGAATGCTGAAGGGAATGACAGGATATAATCCAAAACGTAATCCTGAGAGGGCGTTATTAAGGAGAAATAATGTTATGCTGAAAATGTGTGAGCAAAAATTTATAACAAAAATACAGTACGATTCTCTTGTAAAAGTACCAATAAATCTGTCAAACTACCATGCCCAGGGCCATGAATCGGGAATAGCTACCTATTTCAGGGAATATATCCGCTTGACGATGAACCGTCCAAAGCCTGAGTTAACCGATTATTATACCGAATCATCGTACAGGGAGGATTCGGTCAGATGGATGGACGACCCTTTGTATGGCTGGTGCAGCAAAAACCTTAAGGCAGATGGTTCAAAATATAATTTATATAAGGATGGGTTAAGAATTTATACTACCATAGATTCAAGAATGCAGGAATATGCTGAAAAAGCATTAGCCGAGCATCTGTCAAAAACAATTCAGCCACTTTTTTTCAAGGTAAAAAAAGGAAAGAAAAGGGCTCCTTTTGGGAATGACCTTACTGAAAATGACATTAAAGAGAGGCTCACGGTTGCCATGAAGCATTCAGACAGGTACAGGAGCATGAGAAGTCTGGGAATGACTGAAAGTCAGGTAACCACTGCCTTTAAACAACCTACGGACTTAAGGGTATTTACCTGGAAAGGAATCAGGGATACTATAATGTCGCCTTGGGATTCAATACGATATGCCAAATATTATTTACGTGCGAGTTTTATGGCAGTTGATCCCCACACAGGTTATGTAAAAGCTTATGTTGGAGGGCCTGATTTCAGATATTTCAAGTATGACGGGGTGATGATGCAGAAAAGACAGGTAGGTTCAACCATAAAACCGTTTTTATATACCCTCGCTATGAAAGAAGGGTATAAACCCTGTGATATGGTGCCCATGGTACCCGTTTCTTTTAAACTTCCCGAGTACCCTGACAGTTCCTGGACTCCAAAAAATGATGAACCGACACCTCAATTTGACGGAAAGATGGTCACCCTACGCTGGGGTCTGGCTATGTCCGTGAACTGGGTAGCTGCATTTTTATTGAAACAATATGGACCGCAATCACTTATAGATCTGTTGAGGAAAGTTGGTGTACATGGGGATTTACCCGCTGTGCCATCTATTTGCCTCGGAGTACCTGAAATTTCATTATATGATTTGGTAGGAGCATATACTGCCTTTCCAAATAAAGGTATTTATACCCAACCCATTTTTATAACAAGAATACTGGATAAAAACGGTAATGTCCTTACAACTTTTAATCCACATCAGGTAGAAGCAATAAATGAGCATACAGCCTACCTTATGCTGCAGATGCTAATGGGAGTTGTTCATAATGGAACTGCTTCCAAAATAAGAAGTTATTATAATCTTATGAATGAAATTGGCGGCAAAACAGGAACCACTCAAAATCAATCCGATGGCTGGTTTGTGGGTGTTACACCCGACCTGGTCGCAGGAGCCTGGGTTGGCGGCGATGAGCCTGCCATACATTTTAACAATATGAGTGAAGGACAGGGGGCATCAATGGCTTTACCTATCTTTGCCATGTTTATGAAAAAAGTGTATGCCGATAAAAGGATTAATTTAAGTCAGGAACCTTTTGAGCGCCCGGAAGGATTTAAGTCTAATTTTGACTGTCCTATGATCAGAATGGATGAGGATAACAATCATGATATAGAAGACGACTTTAAATAATGCCATAAGTCATTAGTCATTAGTTTTTGTCATCCGTAATCAGTAATTGTTCCGTTTTTCAGTTCCACGACCCTGTCTGACATATAACGCACCACGTCCAGGTCGTGCGAAATAAATATATAGGTTAGCTTATAAATATTCTTTAAATCATTGAGAAGGTTTAATACCTGGGCCTGTATTGAAACATCAAGTGCCGACACAGATTCATCGAGTATAAGCAATTCAGGTTCCACTGCCAGCGCCCGGGCAATGCCTATTCTTTGCCTTTGTCCTCCGGAAAGCTGATGAGGATAGCGGCTATAAAAACTTTCGTCCAGCTGAACCTGCTGCAGTAATTCCATAGCACGGTTTTTAAGTGCTGAATGTTTTTTGAACAGCCGGTGTACCACCATAGGTTCAGTTATCATATCCCCTATTGTAAATCGTGGATTTAATGAAGAGTAAGGGTCCTGGAATATTATCTGTACCTTTCTGTGAAAATATTTAAGGGATCTCCTGTTTAAATTATTTATCGGCGAACCATGAAAATTTATTATTCCTGAGTCACACTCCAGCAACTTCATAATTGTTCTTACAAGTGTTGTTTTTCCTGAACCTGATTCCCCTACCAGTCCCAGTGTTTCGTTAGTATAAATTTCCAGGTCAATGTTTTTAAGGATCATTTTGGAATTTTTCTTTTTTAATAAACCGCCTGAATTTTTAAATGAGACAGATAAATTATTAATAGTAAGAATAGGGGACTTCTTGATAATTTCAGCAGGTACTTTACGGGAACTGTTTTGAAGTACAGGATTATTAAATGTATCGAGAGTTATTAAACGCTCTCCTTTATTCCTGAGCGAACCCGAACAAGCCATTAATCCTTTTGTGTATGCATTAACAGGGTTTGATATCACTGAGGCGATATCACCCTGTTCGACTATTTCTCCGTTTTTTATAATAAGAACACGCTCAGCAATTTCAGTGATTACTTTTATATTATGTGTTATAAAAATTATACTCATACCTGTTTCTTCCTTCAATTCCCGGATAAGTCCGAGAATCGATTCCTGTACGGATAAATCCAAAGCTGTTGTGGGCTCATCTGCAATCAGTAACCGCGGATTACACGATACTGCCATCCCAATCATAACTCTTTGCCTCTGACCTCCTGACAGTTGAAAGGGATAACTACTGTAAATTTTATGAGGATCCTTTAACCTTACCTTTTCAAATAATTGGATTACTTTGTTTTTCGATTCATTAATAATTTCATTGTTATCGGATTGACTATTAAATATGTTTGTAGTTAATGCACAGTGTTGTAAAATAGTTTCCAGGAGCTGTTCCCCGCATGTAAAAACGGGATTAAGGGAAGTCATAGGTTCCTGAAAAACCATTGAGATTTCTTTACCTCTTATTGATTCCAGCGCTTTGTATGAAGAATTTGTAATATTAATTACATTACCATCCTTTTTTGTAAAAAATATTTTTCCACTGGTGACTGACATTAACGGAGGCAGCAAACCCAGTATTGAAAGGGCGGTTATCGATTTACCCGAGCCCGATTCACCAAGTATACCCAAGGTTTCTCCTTCTGAGACAGAGAAATTCAAATTTCGGCATATACGTTTACCAGCGTCAGGAGATATTAAATCAATGTCGAGATCGGATACCGAGAGCAGCATATTTTGTATATTTAGGCAGGATAGCAGGAAAGTAGGAGAGTAGAAGAGCTTTATATTTTTTCCCTTTCCTACCTGTTTATTTTCCTGCTTTCCTACTATTGGAACAATTTTTGCAACAGATGTTCTACTTTGCCAACCGGTACAAGTTCAATTTTAAATTTGGATGATGAAAATCCTCCGCTGTTGGCTTTTGAGAAAAATATTTTACTGAACCCCAGTTTTTCTGCTTCTTTAATACGTTGTTCTATTCGGTTCACAGGTCTTATTTCTCCGGATAAGCCAATTTCTCCGGCAAAACAATATTTATGATTTACATATATATCAAGGTTTGAAGATAATATGGAAGTTATTATTGCAAGATCTATTGCAGGGTCTTCAACTTTTATTCCTCCTGTAATATTCAGGAAGACGTCTTTGGATGCCAGTTTAAAACCAGCCCGTTTTTCAAGTACGGCCAGAAGCATATTTAACCGCCTTATGTCAAATCCTGTTGATGAGCGTTGCGGGGTGCCATAAGCAGCTGTACTGACCAGTGACTGAACTTCGATAAGAAAAGGACGTATTCCGTCAATTGTGGCTGCTATACTTACACCACTCAGCTGTTCTTCATTAGCTGAGATAAGTATTTCAGAAGGGTTTGAAATTTCTCTCAACCCTTCGTTACGCATTTCAAATATTCCAATTTCCGATGTTGAGCCAAAGCGGTTTTTGTTTGGTCTCAGGATACGGTAGATATGCTGATTATCTCCTTCAAACTGCAAAACAACATCAACTATATGTTCCATAGCTTTTGGTCCTGCCAGGTAACCTTCCTTAGTTATATGACCAATAATAAGTATTGTGGTTGAGGAACTTTTTGCAAACCGGAGCAGGGCGTTGGTACACTCGCGTACCTGCGAAACACTTCCGTTAGCCGATTCAAGAAATTCGGCAGCTATAGTCTGTATTGAATCTATAATCACCAGGGCTGGATGTTCAGTCTGACAAAGGTTAAGGATATTCTCAAGTGAGGTTTCGTTAGCAAAAAAGCAATTGTTACTCAACGAATGAATACGTTCTGCCCGGAGCTTTATTTGCTGGAGACTTTCTTCTCCTGAAATGTAAAGGACTTTGACATTATTAAACTGCAGGGCCAGCTGCAGGGCCAGGGTCGATTTACCAATGCCTGGTTCACCTCCCAGCAGTATAAGCGAACCGGGAACCATTCCTCCACCCAGTACACGGTTTAATTCGTTTATGTTTGTTTCTATCCTTGGTTCATGTATTGACGATATGTCATTAAGTGAAACAGGTTTAATATATCCTTTTGATGAGACACCGGAACCTGATGAAACTGTTTTATGGATAATTTCTTCAGTGTAGGTGTTCCACTGGTCACATGAAGGACAACGTCCAATCCATTTTGGCGATTCGGCTCCGCAATTCTGACAAATATATACTGTACGCTCTTTTGGCATTTGAAATTCAGAGTTCAGGGATTTGAATCAGGAATAATTACCAGTCCCTGCAACTATTTACAAAGTTTATGTATTATTCCGGTAGTTGAATGTCCGTCAACCAGGTCGATAGTGACAATTTCACCTCCGTATGAAGTCACTACATCGTACCCGACAATTTTTTCCGGTTCATAATCGCCACCTTTTACAAGTATACCGGGCTTTACAAGTTTAATAAGATCGAGAGGCGTGTCTTCGTCGAATATGACAACTTTTGCTACAAAGCTGAATGAAGCTAAAACCATTGCCCTGGTGTTTTCATCCTGCACAGGACGGGATGGACCTTTCAGCCTTTTAACAGATGCATCGCTGTTTAAACCGATAACTAACTGGTTACCAAGGGAGGCAGCTTTAGCAAGGTATTCAACATGACCCAGGTGAATAATATCAAAACAACCATTGGTGAATATTATTTTCTGGTCTTTAAACCTCCAGATAGCGAGTACATTTTCAAGATCCGACCTGTCCAGGATGATTTTTGACTGAATAAGATTAAGATGGTCCATTTTTTAATTACGAATTACAAATTACGAATTACGAATTGCTGACGACAACAAATAAAAAGCATTTCGCAACAAATACTATAATAATTTATTAGTTAAGGTATCAGGGTAAATAAAAACAGGTTTGAATTTTTTTGCTTCTTCAAAATCCATACTTGCATAAGACATAACGATGACTATATCCCCAATGGCCACTAACCGTGCAGCAGGTCCGTTGAGACAAATCATTCCTGATCCCCGGGTACCTTTAATAACGTAAGTTTCAAGGCGTTTACCGTTATTAATGTTTACCACCTGTACTTTTTCATATTCAATCAGATTGGCCGCGTCAATAAGGTCCTCGTCTATAGTTATACTGCCGATGTAGTTTAGGTTAGCATCAGTAACTGTTACCCTGTGGATTTTTGATTTTAAAATGTCAATGTGCATTAAATGAAATATTATTTATAAAGTTATTTTTAATCAGTAAGATAGTAGGCCAGAAGGATAACAAGTTATTAATCCTCACCTACTTACCTGCCCACCTACTTACCTGCTTTTCAGCAAAGTTACAAATTATATCTTATATTATCTATAAGCCGTATCTTACCAACCCTGACTGCCACCAGGCCCACTTTTCCTGCATTATCGTCCCACGAATCTATATCCGCCAGCGTTTTATCATTAACAATTTCAAAGTACTCCACTTCAAGAAGGGGGTCTTCATTTATTTTTTCCTTTACCCATTCTTTAAGTGCTTTAACAGACATGGTATTTATTTGCTGCGTACTTTCAACAAGATACTTTGATATAAGTACAGCATGTTTACGTTGTTCAGGTGTAAGTAGCATATTCCTTGAACTCATGGCCAGGCCATCCGGTTCTCTGACGATAGGACACGATACAATATCAACTTTCAGGTTTTGCGAACCAACTAATTGTTTAATAATTACAAGTTGTTGAAAATCCTTTTCCCCAAAATATGCCTTGTCAGGTTGTATATTTATTAAAAACTTATAAACTATCTGTGCTACTCCGTTGAAATGACCTGGTCTGTATTTACCCTCAAGAACCCTGTCAAGACCTCCCAGGTTAAAAATCATATTATCAGGTTCAGGATACATTTCCTGCTCGGTGGGCAAAAAAATATAATCTACTTTGTATGAATTAAGTAACTCAGCATCCTTATCAGGCATTCTTGGGTAATTGGCCAGGTCTGTTTTGTCATTAAACTGAGTAGGGTTAACAAAAATGCTTACCATGATAATATCATTTTCATCCCGGGCACGATTCACAAGTGAAAGGTGACCCTGATGCAAAGCTCCCATGGTTGGAACAAAACCTATTGTATTACCCTTGTCTTTAATATTGCCTATAACTTTTTTTAAATCGTTCAGTGAAGAAATAATATACATACTTAATTAATTGAAGTATCAAATATAATTATTAAATTTTACTAACTTTGCACATTAAATTGCAAATCGGATTGTTGCATGGCAAGTACCAAGGTTTTGTTTATTTCTCAGGAAATTACGCCCTATCTTCCCGAATCAGAAATGTCACTAATTTGTAGGAATCTTCCTCAAGGCATTCAGGAAAGGGGTAAAGAAATCAGGACCTTCATGCCAAAATTTGGCTGTATCAATGAAAGACGGAATCAGCTGCATGAAGTAATAAGGCTGTCAGGCATGAACCTGATAATTAATGATTCGGACCATCCATTAATCATTAAGGTTGCTTCTATACAGTCTGCCAGGATGCAAGTTTATTTTATTGATAATGACGATTATTTTGGCCGCAAGTATACCTTATATGACAGTAATGCTGTTCCCTTCACTGATAATGATGAGAGAACAATTTTTTTTAACAGGGGAGTACTGGAGACGGTAAAAAAATTGAGATGGTCACCCGATATTATACATTGCCATGGATGGTTTACTGCCTTAATACCTCTGCTGATTAAAAAAGCCTACAGGGACGATCCCATGTTTGTTAATTCCAAGGTTATTTACTCTGCATATAATGACGATTTTAATCTTCCCTTGAATAAATCATTCAGGAATAAGATTTTAATGGATGGCATAACAAAAAAGGATTTGGCAGTAATTGAAAATCCTGATTTTTTAAATCTTACAAAATTAGCTATTCAATTTTCGGATGGTGTTATTATAGGTAATAAAAATGTAATAGGAGCTGTTGAAGAACATATTAAAACTACAGGTAAATCGTACCTGCCTTTTAATGATAGTGGTAATATAATTGACGAATATGCTCTTTTCTATGAGAAAATATTAACGGAAAATAATAATTAGTTTATAAATTCGAACCACATTTACTGATATACGTAAATAATAATTTAGTATCAGTTATAAATTAAATAGAATAATATTATGTGTGGAATAGTAGGTTATATTGGAAGTAAACAAGCGTATCCGATTTTAATCAATGGATTAAAAAGACTTGAATACAGAGGTTATGATTCAGCTGGAGTTTCTTTGGTGAATGGTGACGTTAAAACTTATAAAAGAAAAGGTAAGGTAAGTGATCTTGAAGATTTTGTAAGAAGCAAAGATATAGAAGGTTGTATAGGTATAGGTCATACCAGGTGGGCAACCCATGGTGAACCAAATGATGTAAATGCACATCCGCACACCTCTATGAACGGACATTTTACCCTGATACATAATGGAATAATAGAGAATTATTCTACATTAAAGAAAAAACTTGAGTTAAGGGGATATAAATTTAAAAGTGAAACTGATACCGAAATTTTAGTAAACCTTATAGAATATATTTATATGAAGGGTCAGGTAACTGCAGAAATGGCAGTGAGGCTGGCACTTAATAAGGTGGTAGGTGCATATGGTCTGGTTATAATATGCCGTGACGAAAAAGATAAACTTATTGCAGCACGTAAAGGCAGTCCCCTGGTAATTGGTGTGGGTACCGATGAATATTTTATTGCATCCGATGCTACTCCTATTGTTGAACATACAAACAGTGTAATATATCTTAACGATGATGATGTAGCAGTTATTCAAAAAGATGAACTGATACTTAAGACAATAAGAAACATTCAGCAGGTTCCTATAATTCAAACATTAAGTCTGGAAACTTCAGAAATTGAAAAAAATGGATTCGACCATTTTATGCTAAAGGAAATTTTTGAACAGCCACGGTCAATATTGGATACTTTCAGGGGACGAATAAAAAATAACAACTCGGAAATACATTTGGGCGGGCTTTATGACGTAATGCCCCGTATATTGCAGGCCAAAAGAATTGTTATCATTGGCTGTGGCACCTCATGGCATGCCGGGTTGGTTGGTGAATATTTAATAGAGGAATACGCACGTATCCCTGTTGAAGTTGAGTATGCTTCTGAATTCCGCTACAGAAATCCTATACTTTATAAGGACGATGTGGTAATAGCCATAAGCCAGAGTGGTGAAACTGCTGACACCCTTGCCGCCATCAAACAGGCAAAAGAATCGGGAGCCCTGGTACTGGGAATTTGTAATGTTGTCGGGTCGAGCATCCCCCGCGAGACTCATGCCGGGGTATATACCCATGCAGGTGCTGAAATAGGTGTGGCATCTACAAAAGCTTTTACAGCCCAGGTTACTGTACTTATGATGATAGCCATTTCTCTGGGCATGGAGAACGGAAACCTGAGTGCATCACAGGGTAAGCTCCTCATTGAAGAATTAATGACAGTACCTGATAAAATTGAAAAAACCCTTGCTAATAATGATAAGTACAAGTTTATAGCCACCTTGTTCAAATATGCAACCAACTTCCTGTACCTGGGAAGGGGATATTTGTTCCCGGTTGCCCTTGAAGGAGCCCTTAAACTGAAAGAAATATCCTATATTCATGCTGAGGGATATCCTGCCGCAGAAATGAAGCATGGGCCCATAGCTCTTATTGACAACAAAATGCCTGTAGTGGTTTTAGCTACCAACGACCAGACATACGATAAGATATTAAGTAACATACAGGAAGTAAAAGCCAGGAGTGGCACTGTTATTGCTGTTGTTCACGAAGGGGATACAGTTATAAGCAAGATGGCCGACTATGTTTTGGAAGTGCCTGTTACAGATTTTGCGGTTTCACCTTTAATTACTGTTATTCCTTTGCAGCTTTTATCATATCACATAGCCGTGATGCGCGGATGTAATGTGGATCAGCCAAGAAACCTTGCCAAGTCGGTAACTGTGGAATAATTCATGTTAACTTCAATTTAATAATTTGATTAAAG
>CAVYAE010000036.1:0-6953 GCA_963766305.1 uncultured Bacteroidota bacterium | reverse complement strand
GTATCTGGTCAAATACAAAACCCGAAGCAAAACAACAAAAACTGAGGCAAAATAATTAGCAAATTCACACTGAAATGATTAAAAAAATAGAATTAATTTTTTCAAAGATTATCTCTTATTATTAAGAAATAATCTAAACGGCAATATAATTTTCGAAATAAGTGACAAAATAATTATCAAATTCACATCTGGCTTATTGGAATTTCTTTTTTATACAATGTAACCACTGCAGCAGCATTAACTTTATCATATGTTCCGACTGGTCGACCACCAATCCTCCCTCTAGCCCTTGCAGCAATTAATCCGGATTTAGTACGCTCTTTTAGGACATTGACTTCAACAACTTTTAACACTGCAATTATTTGAATAATTGCTTCTCCCATAGGAGATGTGGTATCGAAGGTACTTTCAGTAATACTTTTAAAGTGTATACCTCTTTCTTTAAAAACTGATATTAAATTTATTAGCTGAAGAACTGTCCTACCAAGCCGATCAAGAGAATAGACAATTAATATATCTCCGGTACTTGTAAGCCTCCGGTGAAGTACATATTGTAAGGCAAATATAAACCATTTAGCTTTGTATAAAAAACGAGGCTATGAGAAATCAACGGAAGCATAACAATGAAATAGAAATGTTTGCCCTGATTAAATCCAGCATGTCAAGCGGTATCTCCAGGGATTCATTTTTCAGGCAACATGGCATCAGTGCACCAACCTACTATTATTGTTATAAGAAGTTTATGAAATCGAACAATAACACCGATGATACCATTATTCCGGTGATTATTCCGGAACCTAAAAATCAACCTGGACAAAACATCACCGTTTCAAAGAAAACAGAATTGGAAATCTGCTATCCAAACGGTGTTAAGGTAAAGCTTACGCAGGAATTGGATTTACAAGTAGTTCGTTCCCTGCTCGGATTAATGTAAGACGTGATGTTCTCACTTACTTCTTCCCATAAGTATTTTCTATATTCTACGCCCACCAACATGCGATGCAGCTTCGATTCCCTCTGTGGAATTATACAAAACAAGTCAGATCGCAAACCCATCAGGGTTACCATTGGGGGTATCATACTCCATTATTAAAATTAATATGCTTTCACTATGAAAAAGGCAGAGGTCGGGAAGGCCCGGAAATTTTCTGAAAGTTTGGATAATGATAATGCACGGGCAACATATGTTCTGAAAAAAATACAGTTCCTTTATGCCATTGAAAGGGAATGTGAGGAATTAAACCTGGATTTTGATGCCATAAAACGTATGCATCAGCAGAAAGCAGTACCCATTTTGCAGGAACTGGAAATATGGCTTAAAGACATGGCTTAAAGAAAACAAGCTACAGGTACTTCCTAATAGTGCCATTGGAAAAGCAATAGATTATACTTTGAACCTTTGGGAAAGGCAAAAAAGATATGTAAATTATGGGCGTTACAAGGTGGATAACAAATTGATTGAGAATCATATGCGCCCCATAGCGTTGAGTTATGTTAAGTAAATTATTATGTAAAGCAATGTTTCGTTAGTTATTATTAATAAGCACTTTGGATGAATAAATAAATCACATCGCTTTACATAATAATTGTTGAATTTAGAAGCTTTTTAACCAGCTTAGTAAATTGTTGTTGTTTTCCCAAATCGGTACCTCTTTTGGTGTGACTTCAATGTATGCTTTTTCAATCGCTTCTCTCTTTTGACGAGAATCTGCTCTTGCATAGATTTCAGTTGTTTGTACCGATACATGACCAAGAATATCACGAATATAGACAAGATTCACACCAGCCTGTAATAAATGCATGGCTTTGGAATGCCTAATAGAATGGCAACTTAGATTATCAGGAATAAATGCCGGATTTTTCTCCCTTGCTTTCTCCGCATATTTCAACAGGATATGCGTAACACCTGGCCGTGTTAATTTTTCCTTATTGACTGTTGGAAAACAATGGATACAATCTAGCATGTGGTTTTAATAGACCATGTTCATCCAAATAGCTTTTTAAAATTTTAACTTGCTGTTCCAAAAGCGGTACAATTCGTGTCTTATTCCCTTTACCAATAATTTGTATGGTATATGGTTTATCAAGTCTTATCGAAGAGGGAGTTAAATCGATTATTTCCTGAACTCTTGAACCAGTATCATACATAAGCGACAAAAGGGCAAGATCACGTCTTCCCTTTTGGGAGGTCACATCAGGTTGTTCAAGAAGTAATTTAATACCTTCAATAGTAAGATAATTTAACGTAGTATTTTTAGCCTTTTTAGACCTGATAGACATTATTTTATGATATTCATACAAATTATCTGGTTGTTGATATTGTACGTACCTAAAAAACGAATGTAATGCCGCCAGGCGTAAGTTTCTGGTTGTATCACTGCTCTTTTTTTCAACTTGAAGCCAATCCAGGAAAGCTACAACAGTTTCTCTGGTTATTGATTTCAGAGTTAATTTTTCGGCTTTAATATTCTGAACATGCTCCATAAATGATATAAAGAGAACAAAAGTATCCCTATAAGCTATAATCGTATTGTTACTGGAGCCTCTTTCATGGGACAGGTATCTGGTAAGGTAATCTGTCAAATACTTAGCAAAATCAGTTGGCTTCATAATTCTTAATATCAGGGAAAACGTTTAGGCAAACCATATCAATATCTTTAAGTAATCCGGGAAACATTTCTGCGGTCAGTCTCACATAATTGTCGGTGGAACTTAAAGATTTGTGACCCAGATATGTAGATAAAATTGGCAGTGTGCTGTAAAGATCAACACCAGCTTCAGCCATCTGTGCCAGTGAGGTTACGGCAAATGTATGACGAAGATCATGTAACCTGGGTCCATGATGATTACCGATAAATGGTATTCCTGCCATTTTTATTATATCCTGGAAAATTCTGTAAACAGCATCTTCTGTACAGGCGGTTCCTTTTAAAGATATAAAGAATGGATCGTTTTCTGAAAATGACAGTGGAAGCAAGGCTCGATGACTAACATAGTCATTACAAACTGCTGACAAAGATTCAGAGATAGGTAGCATCCGTTGTATCCCATTTTTTGAGTCATTTACAATTAGGAAGTTCTCTGTAAGATTAACATCCTTATTTTGTAATGCCACAGCTTCACCGATACGCAGTCCGGTAGCATATATCAATCTTAAAATGGTCGGCATTATAAAAATTATGGAGTTCATATTCTTTCGCTGTGCCTGAAGTTTATCAGTAGTATTAAATATTGCTTCAATTTCTGCATGTGAAAAAATATAGGGAGTAAATGTGGATTTGCATTTCGGTATTCTCGGAATATATGAACGTATACCAATTTTGCATAGATATGAGGATAATTGACATATACAGACACATCTGTGGAAGCGGTATGAGTCTGACTCATTATTTTTACGTTCACACCATTTTTCAGCTAGTTCTTTTGATATACCAACTTGCGTTTCATTCATTGCTATGGTAAAACGATCAAAAATAGAGTAAATGACTTCTTCTGTTTTATATTTAAAGCCCAAACTCCGTTTAAAATCAATAAAATCCTTGATGTATGGAGCATATATTCCCCAGAAAGTACGATTATTCATAAAAATACCCTCCTTTCTGCGAGTAAAAATCTTGAGATACAGCAGGAACTTCCAATACGCATTGTCTTAGTGATGTCAAATCAATCCGAAGATAAAACCTGGTTGATTCCGTGTTCTCATGACCAAGTACTTCAGAAATAACTGGCATGGTTGTCTGCTTTTCCAAAAGACGACCCGCGAGACTATGCCGAAGAGAATGAGGTCCATGTCTTCTTCCTATTGTGTTTATATCGGTTTTAACAAAAGTATTTTGAACAATACGAGTAATGACTGATGTGTTGATTGAATTAAATGGGGAACGTGCACAAAGAAATATAAACTGTTCTTCCGATTTAGGTCTGCTGTATTTAAGATAATCAACCAAAGAATTACCTATTTCGGATAACAAAGGAAGTTCTATTTTTTTACCTGTTTTAAATTGGTTTAGGTCAATGGAGCTTTGTTCCCATAGTATATTCTCGAACTTGAGATTGGCAATATCGGAGGCTCTGAGACCGAGTCTGGCAGCCAACAAGATGATGGCATAATCTCGTTTACCGACAGCATGACCTCTGTCAATTGTACCTATTAATTTTTTTACTTCTTCCACGGAATAAGTAGATGGTATCTTTGGCTGTGACTTATAGTTATCCTTAGGCATCAACCAGGAGAAATCCTTATCCAGGATTTGTTGAAAAAAAAGATATTTGAAAAAATCTCTAAGAACACGTATTGCAATATGTGCTAGAGATATAGTATGAGGGTTAATTTGCTTAATATAGTTAAGAATATGTAATTGATTTATTGAATCAATTCCTACTACCTTGGTTTCATTTAAAAATAATAGAAATCTAGAAAGTTGTTGCTGATACTCGTATATGGTGTGCTTTGATAATCTTTGGGATGACTTGAATGTTAAATAATTAATCATTAATTTACCAATGGGACCATCAAAATTAATGACTTCTTTAGGTGGTAGAATTGTTCCCGTCTCTATAAACTCAATAAGAGTGGTAAAAGCTTTAACACAGTCCTTTTCACGTTTAGTAAGTGTATTGTAATCTCGATGATCATATTCCTGCAAAATATAGTTATTACAAACGGTAGCATCAATGTATTTGATGTTTTGTAATTTCATATATCTTTTTATTCTGGACCATAGTCCATTATAAAAAAGGAGGGTACCATTCGCCCTCCTCAGTCGATCCCTTAAACAAATTGTTGCTTGGGAAGTTACTTCCTCAAAAGTTCTCTGATTATTTTCCATAAATAAACTATTTTATTGGTGGCAAAAGTGCCACTTTAACAAAAATAGGTTCAATTATTATGGAAAGTATTTATGATTTTAAAAATTGTATCAATCAGACTTTATGATATTTAAATTAATTCTCTTTACATAATAATTTTCTTAACATAACCCAAGTTATGGAAAGCTTTCCATAAGTTGAGAAGGAAAAACTTTCTATTTGCCGGATGTCATGAAGCAGCCCAGCATGGAGCAATACTTTTTTCCCTTTTTGGATGTTGTTTAAAAAATAATGTAAATCCTTACCAATGGCTGGTGGATGTTCTCACTCGTTTATCGGATTGCAAACAATCTGAACTTGATGATTTGCTGCCTCATAAATGGAAACCAGTTACTATTAATAAGTCTGTATTTGAATCGTTATTAGCTTAATTATTAATGTATTAAAGTTATCTTTGATTTATAGAAATATTATACTATTTTTAAAACATATAATTTATCCGGAAGGATACGAGTATTATAACATATGAATTCTTAACTTGATAGTTAATAAACAAAAATGTATTGAGATAAGTAGGTCTAGAAAATTACTAAAACACGCAGATAACTTACAAGGGTTGAAATAGGTTTTTTTTAGCGTTTGTAAACTCGGAAATGATCCTTCACGAACTTATTCTCTGGCGGGCAGGGATCACCCAACGATCCCATAAGCCCTGCACGGGTAATAATCCGGTGAAGTACCTAACGACTTACAAATATAACCTATTTTAAATTGTTGATTGCAGCTGTAAAATCAGCTACATGCATTAATCAAATAATATGGATTACGAAGAAAAAATAAATTTAGCTAATCGCAATTTCAATACAATTAGTCCATCAGCTAAATCATTGGTGTTAATGAAAGGGTATACAAATATTCCTTTTGCAAGACAAACAGCAGAATTGATAAGATATCCAGAAAAATATAATCCGGACTTTTCTAAAAAGGATATGACTTTTTGGGCAAGAACATTACATTTTGAAAATAGATATTGGAGTATTGATCATTTATTGACTGATTTACCAACAAAAAATATTTTAGAATTGTCGTCAGGATTTTCTTTTCGTGGTTTAGAGATTTCAAAACAGAAAGATTTTCATTACATAGATACTGACTTACCGGATGTTATAAAAATAAAAAAAGAATTTATTCCTGTTCTAAAAAACGAAAGTTTTAATATTCTTGGTACATTAGAATTATTACCATTAAATGCCCTTGATGAAGAACAGTTTCATGAAATAATAAACCGTTTTCCACTTGGAGAAATTGTAATTGTTAATGAAGGATTATTAATGTATTTGGATACAAAAGAGAAAGAACTACTTTGTAGTATTATTCATAAGATATTAAAAGAACGTGGTGGTTATTGGATAACAGCAGATATTTATGTCAAAAGACAACCCGAGAACATCAATCTTAAAATTGATAAAGAAACGAATGATTTTTTTGAACAACATAAAATAGAAGATAATAAATTCGATAGTTTTGAAGATGCCGAAACATTTTTTAGGAAAACGGGTTTTGAAATTGATAAAGAATCAAAGGTAAAGCGTTCTAAGTTAAGTTCTTTAAAATATTTTCTAAAAAGTACAACAATAAAACAGTTGTTTTATTTTCGAAAAGCACCTAAAAGACAAGTAACTTGGCGTTTAAAGATAACAACCAATTGATTAAAAAAAGACTCCATTATTATTTTGAAAGATAAATAAAGAAACCTACTCATTCTTCTTTTATATCATAATTTATAAAGGAAGTTTTGGAAATGAGATTAATAAATTCATCTTTTGTGTAAGAACCTTTTTTAAGAAAGAATTTAAACGTATATTTCATAAAGAGAGCTTCAATTCCTTTTACTCCCATTTTTTTAATCAATATTTTTACTTCTTGGTTTGAAGAATTTCTGTTCATATCAATGATTAAACTTTTACCATCTTTTTTAAGTACCCGATACATCTCATTTAATGCTTCTTGTGGTTCTTTAAAATTTTTAGCAAAAGCCGCTGAACAGACTGTGAAATCGAAAATTCTACCTTTAAAGGGTAATTTTCAAGTATTACGTTATTTCCCTTTCTTTGTCGCTTTATGACTGGGCTAAGTTTCATACT
>CAVYAE010000035.1:0-3698 GCA_963766305.1 uncultured Bacteroidota bacterium | reverse complement strand
CTATGTTTGTAACCTACTGGTTCCAGTTCGTGCTCCTCATCGGGAGTAAATCTTAATATACATTCGCAAATTGTTGATTTACGACATTTGCTGCATTGTTTTTCAAGTGAAATGTAAGTTGCTTTTTCGCCTAATGGAGCCCATCTGCCGGGATGAATAGGACGCATAGGTGCATAAAGACCTATAGTGACCTTTTTTAAGGCAGCTGCTATATGGAGGGGACCAGTACTTGCCGCAATTAATCCATCTGATGCAGCAATAAAACTTATCAATCCTGAAAGTGACATTTGGCCTGTCAGATCAGTTATTACATCCTGATATTCAATAAGTAATGGGAGTAAAAATTTACGGTCCTCGTTTGTTCCGGTAACGAAAATTTTATATTTCTCCTGTGGCAGAAGAGTAATTAACTTTCCAAAATTTTCAAGTCCCCATTCTCTGGCGCTGCCTTTTGATTTTGGATGAAGAATAATATTAAAACGGTCACTGTCTATAAGTTCAAGAAATCTTTTATCCAAAGGCAAAACCTGCGTTAATCCATACAAAGGTGGAATTTCAGTTAATTTTATATCTTCTGCACCCAAGGTACTGAATAGTTTTATATTCAGCTGAGTCTCATGTAAATCCGAATTTTTTCGACCCAGGGGAATAACCTTGTTGCAATATAGCCAATGAAAATATCTGTGTGAAGTGCCAATCCTCAAGGATATTTTGCTTTGAAAAGCAATCCTTGCAATTTCAAAATCAGGGAATACATGAACTATTGCATCACAATTCAGGGATTTAAAAAACAATATTTTCTGTTCTTCAGCATATCCGGAGACTTCGTCCCAGTTTATGAATTCATCGATAAATGAACATGTTTGAATTACAGGTTGTGTATAGGAACGTCCTAAAAAGTATATCTTTAATCCTGGAATCAATTTTTTCATTAACCCTGCTGATGGTAAGGTTAGGATTACATCTCCCAAACTGTCGGTACGGCTGATTATAAGACTTTTAATCATAAAATTAATCAACAGGTGAATAGTTTTTATATAATTCTCTTAATTTTAAATATTTAACAAATGTGGCATGGGCAGATATTTTTGCAATTACATACCCATAATACCCGTCCATAAAGCCTAGTCGTATAATATAGCTTTTTAGAAATTTCCAGACAGGTTTTATTACAATTGATAAAATATTTACTTTCTTACCTCTCTGAAAGTTTTCTGTTGCCATAATAGTTGTAAATTTTTTCAGAACTTCCAAATGATGATCAACAGAAGGGAATGAATAATGCAATATATCACCCTTGATATAATGCTTTTTACTACCGGGAATTAACCTGAATTCATCATGGGGGTTAATTCCTTTCCATGATCCTTTTCTTCTGTCAAACAATCTGAGTTTTTTATCGGGGTACCAATCGGTATGGTAAATCCACCTTCCACAGTAGTTAGTCAACCTGTTAAAAACGTATCCATCTGCAATCCAGTTGTCCTTGATTTGTAAAATGGCTTGTTTTAACTTATCCGAAAGTGCCTCATCTGCATCCATTGAAAGGATATAATTATTGGAAGCATAATCGAGGGCTTTGTTTTTTTGTTCTATATAACCTAAAAATGGTTGTTCAATAAATTTAACATTGTAACTTTTACATATCTCTCTGGTATTATCGGTGGATAATGAATCCAAAACAACAATTTCATCAGCAACACCCTGAAGTGACTTTAAACACCGGTTAATATTTGCCTCTTCATTCAAAGTAATTATAACCGCTGATATATAAACCATTATGTTTTTTTAGGGATTGTTTTATAAATAGAAATTCTTGCTATCACTAAATTCCGCATAAAATTAAAAATAAAATTGAAGAATGAAATCGGCAATAATGCAATTGTATAAATATTAAATTGTTTATAAGATTACGGATGCCTGATTACGAATTACAAAAATGTATATTCATATTTTAATTTTATATTATTTTTTGATAAACAGTATTGCATAATAAGTTGTTAATATATTAATTAGCAATTATAATTATAAATAGAAGAAACATATATTGAAATTTAAAACAATGAAAAATCCCAAAAAAGAATTAAAAACCGAAATTCTAATAAATACTTCTCCTGAAAAGATTTGGACTATCCTGGTTAATTTCAGTGAATATCCCAAATGGAACCCGTTTATTAAGTTCATTACAGGAAATGGTGCTATCGGAAAGAAAATTAAAGTACGAATGGAACCACCTGGTGCGGCTGGTATGACTTTTAATCCTGAAGTGCTTGTATTTGAAGCTAATAAAGAATTCAGATGGTTAGGTCATTTGTTGTTCGGGGGCCTTTTTGACGGTGAACATAAATTTGAACTTATAGATAATGGTAATGGAACAACGACTTTTATTCAAAGTGAAAAATTTAAAGGTATTCTGATTCCATTATTTAAAAAAATGATAAATATTAATACAAAAAATGGATTTGAACAGATGAACCAAAAAATTAAATACATGGCCGAGAGTTAAGGTTAGTTATGAATAATCTCATTGAAGGGACTGTGTACCACATAGCAAAGGCAACAAAGAAAATATGATTTGATTTAAACATGAACAAAAGCAGGCTTGAGGCATTTAGCGATGGTGTTCTGGCAATAATAATTACCATTATGATTCTTGAGGTACAAATACCCTCAGGAAGTGCATGGATAACTCTTAAGCCTTTAATTCCGGTTTTTTTAAGTTATTTGATGAGTTATTTATTTATAGCTATTTATTGGGGTAATCATCACCATTTAATACATTCCATTAAAAAAGTTACTTCTCCTATAATATGGGCAAACTTTAATTTATTGTTTTGGCTTTCACTTATTCCTATTGCTACTGGTTGGATGGGTAAAACTAATTTTGCACCTAATACTGTTTTTATCTATGGTATACTTTTAATGGTTTGTGGTATAGCATTTACAATTTTGCAGGCACAGGTTCAAAAGACGACTGTTGAATCTTCCGAATTAACTGTTGCATTTTACAGGTTAAAATATAAGGGTATATTATCGGTAATAGTTTATCTTATTGCAATTATATTTGCATATATTAATACAATGGTTTCCGGTTTATTATTTTTTGCAGTAGCTATCCTGTGGATAGTTCCGGACAAACTTATAGAACATGCTTTGAATAATATGGAGAAAAAGTGAATACAATAACAAACGACCAATTACAAATGAAAAAGTTTATGAAATTATCTGTAAAATCAATTATTGCTGTTTTAGTCCTTTCAGTTGAATCTGTTATGTTGAATGCTCAACCGGCAGTACCAAATGATGGAGTATTTAATGTAAAAAATTACGGGGCTGCAGGAGATGGAAAAACTCTTGAAACTGAAGCTATCAATAAAGCCATCAGGGCTTGCAGCCAATCGGGCGGAGGTATAGTATTGTTTCCTGCAGATACATTCCTTACAGGTACATTTGAACTGTTAAGCAATGTTACTCTTCAGTTGCAACCCGGAGCTGTAATAAAAGGAAGCAGTAATTTCAATGATTTTAAACTTAAATCCGGATACAACCTGAGAGGATTCAGAAGCGGAGAATCCGGAGAGGGGTTACGTGCAGGAATTATTGTTGCCAACAAGGCAAAAAATATTGCAATTACAGGTCACGGAGTAATTGATGGTAACGGTACATTCTTTGTAAGTGCTAATAAAACACTCCTTTGT